>JAGYME010000122.1 GCA_018400715.1 Candidatus Bipolaricaulota bacterium | reverse complement strand
TCCGGGAGAAGAACTTGTCGATATCCTTTAAGTCGTTAACCTTGTGGTCGTTTATAAATAGCTGAAGGGATTCTGGCTCATAGCGTGTGATGTTGAAGTAGGTCTCGGTAGATAATATCTCTGCCCTACCCTTACCTATCCTGTCCAGGTTAAGGTGGTTTTTGAGAAACTCCCGCACCTGGTCGTTATCACCGAGGAAACCGTGGTCGAATGCTTCGGATAGCGGTACCTCGTCGTCCTCGAGCGCGGGAAGTTCGAGCAGGCTTTGATCGGTTGAGCCATACACGTTCTTAGCCCCTTCGATATCAAATATCGTCCTGTTCTCGTCACGAAGTTTGGGCTCGGAAACAAGTTGGAACCCCTTTAAGAGGTGAAGCCCTGATACGGCCAGGAGGTCGAACAGGGTGGTAAATAGGATCGAGCCGTAGATAACAAAGCGGGAGAGGTCGCGGTAACCGGTAAAGACGTAAACGATGAAGCTTAATAGCCCTACCGCTATCAGGGATGTATGAGCCAGCTTGACAAGGGATCTGCGGTAGTTGTCGTCGTTTATCTGGTGCTTTCTGGTGACGATGGACGCCAGTAACCAGGAGACCAAGAAGATCACAAAGTACCAGCGGTAACTCGCGAAATAGCCGAACCCTTTTGCCTTAATGACAAATGATAGAAATACTGCAACAGCAAGGAGAGCTATATCGGCGATAAAGTAGAGGAGAGCTAGTCTTTTAATGTGCATGATAAATTTGCCTGATATCGGCAAGTGGCCTGTGGCTTGTTGCTTGTGGAGACATCACATCTGCACTAGCCGTAGTCCTACATTCTACGGGCTACAGGCCACGATCTGATGGAGCTTCCAGTAAACATGCATCTTAACGTGATATCCATCTGGTGATTCTACGTTTTCGATACTCCCACGCCTGCTTAACAGTTGGCAGAGTGTTGTACGTCGCCTTTTTGTCGTCGTTCTCTATTGTCCCGTAATCTCGATTTTCCAACAGCTCTAATGCCTTGATGATGGCCTTCTTCGCGTGGAGGTAATTCTTTTTGACAAGCGAGTTGAAAGTTTCATGTGGGGCCACGGGGAACTTTCTTTGTACGATGATGTCCCCGGAGTCCAGTGCTTCCTCGACAAAGTGAATCGAAACACCCGTCTCCTCTTCACCCTTATAGAGGACCCAAAACGGAGTTAACCTGCCTCTGTTTTTTGGCAGTAACGCGTTATGCCTGTTGATTACCCCGATACTCGGTATATCAATTAACCTTCGTTTGATAATCGCCTGACTTTGGTTCAAGATGATGTCAGGTTTTAGTTCTTTTAGCCTTTGATAACATTCTTCGGAGTTTGGATTCTCTACCTCGAGCACCTCTATCCCTCTTTCCTTTGCATAGTTATAGATGGTGGGATCGCTAACGATGTTAATCCACGAGAGGAGTTTCTTGAGCTTGTGGCAGAGGGTTATCGAAGAATTGACTACGAAGTACGCGGGCCCCATTATCAGAAACAGGGAGACGAGGTAATCGAACTTTGAGGTGGATTGGCCAGTAGTTAGCCTGCTACCCTTCTTGACGTGGAGGTAGGCGACGATATCTTCTCTTCGTTTGTCGATAACGTGACGGATGAAATCATTGGTGTATAAGGGATCGTCCATCGCCAGGATTACGATCCGCATGCTAAAGCAATCCTTTTAAGCTGGCGTATTCACGAAGCGTCGTGAACCGATAACCCTTTTCTTTGAAATAAAGTATCTGCTTCTCATACAACTCCAAGGCCTTACTGCCAAGGTTTTTCGTTTTTAGGTGTGCTCTAAGCCAGTCCTGGACTATGTATTTAATTAAATTGTCTGACCTGCGGGAGATTTCTCTTTTCTCGTCCGATTCGTCGATCAGTTCGTTTGGGTGGATGTCAAAGACTATCGGTTTTCCATTCACTGACCCTTCAAGGGCCAACAGGGAACGAGAGACAGTGGACAACCTGGGAAATGCCCTCATGGTTGTACCAAGGTAGGGAAATACTATTGCTGATAGAGGGATTTCTATTATGCCATTGGTGCCTTTTTTCGTAATATCATCTATCGAACTTCGATAGGGCAACCTGGGAGCAGCAAGCCAACGAAGTTTCTTCTTTACCCCGGCGGAGAAGAACATGTCGAACCTCTGAGAGGCAACGGAGCTGTCTATCTTGTAACCGGTTTCTACAAGCGCCTTTGCTGTATACTCGTTTGTCCTTAACGCTGGGGAGCGAAAGCTGATAACTTGCTGGTCCGATATATCTTCGAGGATCCTTTTGGATCTACGTAGATGCTCAACCTGGTCTTCAAAACTTAGACTGTCGAAAGCGTCCCCAGGTTTAT
>JAGYME010000121.1 GCA_018400715.1 Candidatus Bipolaricaulota bacterium | reverse complement strand
CCGGCCGTCAACGAGACCTCATACCAGCTTTCCCGCCTGTCCTCGCCAAGAGACCCGATAAACGTCCCCGCGTTCACGGGCTGTGCAGTATCGATATCCTCACCGCCGCTCGATCCGGGGAACTGTCCGCCCGTATCGAAACCGGTTCCGGCCGAGACTTTCATGGTTACGCTACCACGGTTGAAGGCGACGTGGGGTCCGGCAGAAGAAATCCGTTCTGCCATCACGAATATTTCCGAGCCAGTCGTGCCGCACTGAGATGTTCGCTGGACCGTGACCGTACCCCGACAGTTGTAACCGTCCGGATCGCCTGGAGAAGAGATGTTCTGTATGGTTACTTTCTGGGGACAGAAGACTCCTCCCATAGTCCCCTGACCCGGTGAGCCAACCAGCAGGCGGAAGCGGGCGTCGACACCCGACCGACCGCTGACCCTATCGGTAGCCAGGGCGTGGACCTCAAGTTGAAGGTCACCCTCTCCCTCCGGCAGACCCCTGAACCGCCACTCCGCCCTGTCGGTTAGATATTGATCTCTAAGCCAGTACCAGCCCTGAATTTGATCGCCCGTGGAATTAAAACTACTCGCCTGAAATTCTTCCCAGGCCCCGAAGGTTCCAACCGAGATAACTCCAGTGAAAAGTATTAGTAGAAACCCTGCGAACGTCACACGCGTGCGTAATCGCATAACGTACCTCCCTTACAGAATAATTTTGTTAAGCCGTAATTTTTTCGGGAGGGACTGTTGAGAAAAGTAAGAAGATTCGAGCAATGTTTTTGTGGAAAAAATTACTACTTATAAAATATATGATTGTGTTTCAAATATCAAGCAAAAGCCAGTTGTAATGGAATAAACTGGTCAATGATATAAGACCTGGTTGTTTTAAGGGGCTGAATATTTTTACAATAAGCAGGTGATAACTATGCTTCTACCTTCCGGCAAGCTATCTGATCTCGTCACGGGAATTATTCACGAGGAAACTCAGTTCTCCGAGAAGGCCGTCGACCTGACGGTCTCCCGGATATTCGAGGTAACCTCGCCGACGGAACTTGACTTCGGCGGAAGCGAAGAAAAACCCGGAGAACTCGTGGAAATTGTCCCGGAAAAGAGGTCTTCGGATGACGACTACGGCTGGTGGGACCTGGACGGAGGCCAATACGTCGTCGAGTTTAACGAGACCGTCAACGCCGAGGATGGCGTTGGTCTGGTCATCCCCCTGGAACGCCTTACAGGTGGTGGGTCCTACCACCAGCCGTTAATATTCTCCGGGGAACTCGAAGACCGGCCGGTACTTTCGGTCAACGACGCCGGGCTTCGGATCAAGGAGAACGCGCGGATTAGCCGGTTTATGGTCTGGGAAAGTCGGTGAGTCTCCCTTTCCTGTTTTGGTATAAGTGAGGCCTAAATCTTTCCCTCCTTAACCAGGGAAATTACCCGAGAGGTTATCTCCGTGATCTTCTCTGTATCAAGGTTTTCTTCGGGGTTGTTGGCCGTCAGGGAGACGGCGTAAACCGACGACGACTCCTCCAACTGCAGCAGGTGGGTGTACTGAAGGACGCCCGGCTCGGAACCCCCCTTGTAACCGACCCTGTACCAATCTTCCTCGGTCACCAGTCCGGAGTTGATGTATATCTCGGAGGCGCCTTTCAGGCTGTAGATGATATCGGCGTAGGAGCCGTACCATTTTCACAAATTAGCGTGTACTGGACCTTTTCCCCTTTAATTTTCTCCAGCTCTCCCAGTTGGTTTTTGTATTTGGATATAATGTTGTTGATGCTCTCGACGGGGAGTTGGCTGAGAAACGAGTCGCCAAAAATCCCGCGCTTAAAGCAAACATTCCCGAATTTGGTTACTTTTCCGTTTGGCTCTATAATATAAGGAGAACCGTCGCGTCTATCTGGTTACTGGGGTCGACCTGAGGTGAACTTCGGCGGAGGAAATATGTGGGCGGAATCGGGGCGGATAGCCAGCGTCTTCTTTCAGTGGTGGCTTACGTCAGACCAGATACTCTTTAGACGTTTTTTCGAGCACCAGACGATGATTAACTCTCTGGGGTTCGCGCTGGGGATCAACCTCTGGGGAATCCTCGTCCTGTACGTGCCGATAAATTTCCTCATCCCCGAGGAAGCGCTAGAAAGGTTACGGGACTACCTCGGGAAGAAGTTCCCCGCCCTTGAGCGACACTACCGGAAGATTAACGACTTCTCCGGCGAGCTCGAAGGCAAGCGATACTTCCTGCTTAAGTCAAAGGAAGAACGGGACCGGATCGTCTCCGATCTGATCCGGACCTACGAGTACGATTACCTCTCCGTGTTCGTCCTTTCGGTCCTTCCGGTGCCCTTCTTGGGAACTATTATGACCGGCGCGGCACTCTTTGCCATCGAGACCCTGGAGATCAGGTTCGGGCTGGCTGTCG
>JAGYME010000120.1 GCA_018400715.1 Candidatus Bipolaricaulota bacterium | reverse complement strand
AACGGTGGTATGAGCGAGAGAAACCATTAACTGAACGGGCCGGCCCAATCAGCATATCTTGGTTTCCACGTGCGAATAGGTTGCAGCTCACGAGTATCCGCACCGAGCCAGAAAGCGGTAGGGAAAGGCTTGGACTTACTTTTACTATCGGCGTAAGAGACCTGCGGTCCAACTTGGCCGCTGTTAAGCTTATTGAGCGCTTGTTAGAACGAGCAAGAGGTACGTAGATGATAGTTGCTATAATGGATGGGTAAATCGGATGAACGGTATGACAGCAAGGCTTCTACCGTCTTTGAATACGAAACAGAGGAGGATCTTCGTGAAGCAGCAAATAACTTCAGGGAAGTCCTTGCAATACTCATGGAGTGGGATGAGAAAGAGCGTAAGAAAGCTACTGTCGACACTAACACTTAACCAGTTGATCCAAACCCGGGTGCGAAGCTAAAGTAGATGATAAGAGGGATCTGAAAATGAAGCGCAAGGTCGTGACATACGTTCGTGTCTCCACTGAGGAACAGGCCAAACAAGGCTATTCTATCCCTGCCCAGCACCAGATACTACAGGATTATGCAAAGGGACATGATTTGGAGATTGTCAGGGCCTTCGAGGAATCGCAATCTGCATTCAAGCCTGGCAGGATTCAATTCAAGGAGATGCTAGCGTTCCTGAAGAAGAATAAAGACGTAAAAGGCGTCCTCTGCTACAAGATAGACCGCATTGCCAGGAACCTCCGCGACTACTCCGAATTGGCTGAGATGGCCGGCGTTAGGATTATCTCCGCTACAGAAGCGCTTCCTGAAAACCCCACTGGAACCCTTATTGGCACGGTCCAAGCAGGCTTTTCGCGCTATTTCAGCGAGCAGCTTAGCGAACGCGTACAGCTGGGAATGCAGACTAAAGCGAAAGAAGGCGTTTGGCCATCGTTTGCGCCGATTGGGTATCTGAACGATCAAGGATCCGGGGGCATAGTAGTTGACGCAGAAAGAAGCGGGATTATCCAGAAGTTGTTCGAGATTTACGCTTACGAAGATGTCTCACTTTCCCACCTTGTGCAGTGGGCAAGAGAGCGGGGTCTCAGGACACGAAAAGGTGGAACTCTTACCAAAGGAGCGATTCATAAGCTTCTCCGGAACCCCATTTACTATGGAGCACTGCGCTGGAAGGGAGTTATTTATGAAGGGTCGCATCAGCAACTGATTTCCAAGGCCTTGTTTGACAAAGTGCAAGACCGCCTTTCGGGGAGGAGTTACTCGCGCACCAAGCATATTTTCCCGTATCGAGGCCTTCTTCAGTGTGGGTATTGCGGCTGCAATATCACCGCTTCGTTAGAGAAGAAGCGATACATATATTATCACTGTACACAGGGTAGAGGGAAGTGTCTTCAGCCATATGTGAGACAAGATATAATGGGGGACAGGCTCAAAGCAGTGGTTGATAATATACACCTGACAGAGGACCAAATATCGGTTCTCTTGGACATGATGCGTCGTGGGAAAAGCCGGAGGCAAGAGCAAGTAGAGAAGCGGATTCAGTCCTTGAAAAATGAGGCGGGGATCAGGAGTAAGCGCAGGGATGCTCTGTACTTTGATAAGTTGGACGGGAAGATTACAGAAGAGCGGTGGCAACAGCTAGAAGGTGAGTTAACAGTAAGTTTAGATAAGATTAGGGGACAGATTGAGCTCCTTGAGTCGATCCAAGAGCCACAGGAGGAAAGTGTCCAGGCAACTTTCGAACTTCTAGAACGCGCTCCAGTTCTGTACTCGAAGCAAAAAGACGAGGAAAGAGCTCGCTTGCTTAGAACACTGGTTTCGAACTGTATAGTGAAAGGCGATAGTATAGATCCAGTTTACAAAAAACCCTTTGATCTTGTAGCTATTGGGACAAAAACAGGCAACTGGTACGCCCGAAGGGACTCGAACCCCCAACCCCCGGTTCCGAAGACCGGTGCTCTATCCAGTTGAGCTACGGGCGCTTTTCGTATTCCTGCGTCTTGGCAAGATACATACTGTGTGAGATAGGGCCCAGCCGGACCTGTTATGAGTTTGGCATCTTCCACCAATCAACCCAATGAACTCAAAAAGCCCTAAGAACCCGTTTATCTGGGAGGAGCGACGGGACTCGAACCCGCGACCTCTGGGACCACAACCCAGCGCGCTTACCGACTGCGCCACACTCCCCATCTGGTTCAATATCTCTACGCCCGGGAGGATTCGAACCTCCGGCCGACGGCTTAGAAGGCCGTTGCTCTGTCCACTGAGCTACGGGCGCATTCTTGTTTCAAGAGCGGAAGACGGGGATCGAACCCGCATTACTGGCTTGGAAGGCCAGTGCTCTACCATTGAGCTACTCCCGCATTCAATCGGAGAGGCCGGATTCGAACCGGCGACCTCAGCGTCCCGAACGCTGCGCGCTGACCAAGCTGCGCTACT
>JAGYME010000012.1 GCA_018400715.1 Candidatus Bipolaricaulota bacterium | reverse complement strand
ACTCCGTAACGCCCTGCTTCCTGCGGTGACGGTAATCGCCATCAACCTGGGTTGGCTGTTGGGCGGCGCCGTCGTCGTCGAGGCAACATTTGGTTACCCCGGAGTGGCCCGACTCGTCCTCAACGCGATACAGCACCGGGACGTCCCCGTCATGGAGGCCGGACTCCTCTTCGTCGTCGCCACCTATATCACGGTAAACTTTGGGACCGATATCCTGTACACGTTCCTCGACCCCAGAATTCGTTACAGCAGAGGTGAAGGCTAATGTCACAGGAAAACCCGAACCTGGCCCCAAACCTCTGGGAGAGGACGAAGAACGGTCTTTCTTACATCGTCCGACTGCGGCGCAAGCCACTCGGTCTGGCCGGACTGATCATCATCCTCGCCTGGGTAATAATCTCGATATTTGCCCCGTTTTTGACCCCTTACGGCCCCACGGACTTCTCAAGCGACAGGTTCCAGGGTCCGTCGTTGACCCATCCGTTCGGGACCGACCGCTGGGGACGTGACGTATTCACCAGGGTCGTGGCCGGAAGTCGCACGGCATTCTCGCTCGCCCTGTCCGCCACCTTCCTGGGACTGGTCGGAGGGACCCTCCTGGGGCTGTCCGCGGGCTACTTCGGGGGGTGGGCCGAGGAGGTTCTCGGCAGAGCAATGGACATATTGATGTCCTTTCCCGCCCTCCTCATCGCCATGTTCGTCCTCGGCGTCCTCGGACCGGGGACGATCAACGTGATCATCGTTATCGGCATCGCCCACATACCGAGGATCGGCAGGGTGGCCCGCTCGGCCACGCTCCAGGTGAAGAACCAGGAGTTCGTCGAAGCGGCCCGGGTCAGAGGTGAATCTAACCTCTACATTATGGTCTCGGAGATCCTGCCAAACATCCTGGATACATTGGGGGTAGAGGCGGCAATAAGGTTTGCCTATTCCATATTCCTGAGCGCCTCGCTGGGGTTTTTAGGCCTCGGCGTCCAGCCCCCGACGCCCGACTGGGGACTGATGATAAGCGAGTCGCGCAACTACCTTCAGACCGCGCCCTGGCTGGCGATATTCCCCGCCCTGGCGATCGCGTCTCTGGTCCTCGGCGCCAACTTCCTCGCCGAGGGACTGGAAGAGGTAACCGGAGGTGAACGCTAATGGCCGGACCAATACTGGAGATAGTCGACCTGGAAGTCGTATACCGGACGGACCGTGCTGACGTCAGGGCTCTAAACAACGTAAACTTGAAAGTTTTTCCGGGCGAAGTTAGAGGAGTAGTCGGAGAGTCCGGCTGCGGAAAGAGCACCCTTGCGTTTACGATCATGAAGTATTTGGACCCCAACGGTGAGATAACCGGGGGCCAGATCATCTTCAACGGCGAGGACTTAGAGGAAAAGACTAACGCCGAGATGGAAGAGGTATGGGGGCGCCACCTGGGTATGATCTATCAGGACCCGACCGCCTCCCTGAACCCGTCCCTTCCCGTCGGCGAGCAGGTGATCGAGGTGGCGACGGCCCACGACCTCGCCACAAGGAAGGAGGCGAGAAAGGGGACGATCGAGCTGTTTGACCGCGTACACATCAGGGACCCGGAGGACATAATCAACCGCTACCCCCACGAGCTCTCCGGGGGTATGAGACAGAGGGTCGGAATCGCCGCGGGACTGATGGGTAAACCGGAACTTCTCATCATGGACGAGCCGACCACCAACCTGGACGTGACAACCGAGGCAAGAATCCTTGACATAGTGGAGGAGTTGAAGGACGAACTAAACTCCGCCTTCCTCTACATCACCCACGACCTCGGGGTAATCGCCAGGGTAGGCGACGCCGTAGAGGTCATGTACGCCGGCCAGATAGTCGAGGAATCGAGCATAGACGACCTGTTTGCCAAACAGCACCACCCCTACACGAAACTCCTGTTACGATCCATACCCGACCCCGAAGGCAGAAAGGGTTCCCTGCAGGAGGTCCCCGGGTCGATGGTCGATCTGACCGACCTCCCGGCGGGCTGCAACTTCAACACCAGGTGTCCTTACCGGAAAGAGGTCTGCTTCGAGGAGGATCCCGACCTGGAGGAGACGGGCGAGGGTCACAGGGCGAGGTGCCACTTCGCCCCGATCACCAACGCTACGCCCACGGCAGAAGAGGAGACTAGGAGGGGAGGTCAGCCGGTATGGGAGGAGACGCCCGGAGGAAAAGGAGGGGTACCGATCCTCGAGGTCAAGGACCTGAAGAAGTACTTCGGAGGGGGCGGGAGCTGGCTTCCCGGCGTGGAGAGCCAGCCCGTGCGGGCTGTGAGTGGCGTCGACCTAACCCTGGAGAAGGGTCAGACGATAGGTATCGTCGGAGAGTCTGGCTGTGGCAAGACCACCCTGGCGAGGACAATTATCGGGCTAAACGAGGCTACCGAGGGCCTGATTCACTTTAACGGAGAGGAGATAAATAGGTCCGTCTCCCGCCGCTCCAGGGAGACCTTAAAACGGATTCAAATAGTCTTTCAGGACCCCCGATCGACGCTCAACCCCAAGAGGACAGTGGGACAGGCGATAGCTAGACCGCTGGTCATGCATGGAGACTTTACCTCGGAGGAGATCCCACAAAAGACCGTCGACCTGCTGAGGGCCGTCGGCCTGACGCCAGGACTTGCGGTGAG
This sequence comes from Candidatus Bipolaricaulota bacterium, assembly GCA_018400715.1. GTDB lineage: Bacteria > Bipolaricaulota > Bipolaricaulia > M55B111 > M55B111 > M55B111. The sequence continues at coordinate 34,098 of JAGYME010000012.1, read as the reverse complement.
GTTCCCCGATCAGCTCTCCGGCGGGCAAAAGCAGAGGGTGGCGGTAGCCAGAGCGTTCGCGACAAACCCCGCTCTCGTCCTGCACGACGAGCCCACCTCCAGCCTCGACGTATCCGTGCAGGCGACGATACTCAACCTGCTTTTGGACCTTCAGGACGGCTGGGAGACAAGTTACCTGTTCATCTCCCACGACCTTAGCGTGGTCCGACACATCAGCGACTACATCGCCGTTATGTACCTCGGCCACGTAGTCGAGTTCGGCGCCACCGAGGACATATTTCAACCCCCCTACCACCCATATACGGAGGCGCTCCTTTCGGCCATTCCCGTACCCGACCCCAGGCTGGAGAGAAAGCGGATCAGGCTGACGGGCTCGGTCCCCTCGGCGGTAAACCCGCCGTCAGGGTGCGTCTTTCACACGAGGTGCCCGAGAAAGGTAGGGGAGGTATGCGAGCGCGAGGCACCCCCTAACAGGAGTGAAGGGGACCACAAGATACTCTGTCACATCCCGAAGGAGGAACTAAATGAGGTGGAGCCGGTCTTATCGGCATGATTTCTGGAGCTAATTCAATATTTTTATTACTCTCTAACCGAAGGTAGGTCCTTTTTAACACAAAACAGGAGGTAAAATGACAGACAGTCGGAAAATTTCACGGAGGAAATTTCTCAGAGACGCCGCGATTACCGGAGCAGCGGTTTCACTGTCCGGCCTGTGGTCCTTTTCAGGCAGGGCGCAATCAGGAAAGAAGGTGGTCAAGGTCGGCGTTAGACCACCGATCAGCATAAACCCCGGCTTGCTCGGGGACTCACCGGGTCAGGTAATGGCGGGAGCCTTTACCGACTACCTATTTCGGCTTGATGGGCCTGAGAACGTGCGGACGAACTCTCTGGTAGAAGATTATAATTACTCTCAGGACCGAAGCGAATGGACGTTTAAGCTCAGGGAGGGCGTGAAGTTCCACCACGGGACGGAACTGACCTCCACCGACCTGAAGTTTACCGTAGAACGGATAATGGATCCCGACCTCGGGTCCCCGGCAAAATCACTGTTTTCGAACGTCAAGAAGATTGAAGAGGTCGACCGTTATAGGACTAAATTCTACCTGACAAAACCGGACCCCGACTTTGACCTCAACTTCTACGACTACAACACTTCGATCATCTCCCATGACTTCGACTACCAGAAGTACGGCGAAAAGAAGCCCACGGGAACGGGAGCGTTCAAGATTACCGACTACGTACAGGGCGAGAAAATGATCATGGAGCGGAACCCGGACTACTTCCTGCCCGACGTTCCCTTCGTGGACGAACTGCATTTCGTCCTAGTGCCGGAGTCAGCGACGAAACGTTTGATGCTTCAGTCAGGTGACGTGGACGTATTGTCCAAGGTCACCCTGTCAGACTTTAAGCGCCTCGACAAGGACCCCGACGTCTACACTTCTTACGCCTCTGGTGGCTTCCAGGCACCGATCAGCATGAGGACTGACAGGCCGCCATTTGACGACAACCGCGTCCGTCTGGCCGTAAAGTACGCGACGGACAGGCGGTTCATGCTGGAGTCAGTGCTCTCCGGGTTTGGCGAACTGGGACACGACCAGCCGATCGCCCCCACTTACAAGTGGTACACGGACCTGGGTACGCGCAAACAGAACATAGAAAAGGCAAAGAGCCTACTCGCCGAAGCGGGCCATGGAAACGGGCTGGAGATGAAGTTGAACTACCCGACAAATATACCTCCGTGCCCGGACACGGCATTGAACTTCCAACAGATAGTCCGGCCGGCGGGGATAGATATAAAACTCGAAGGCTCAAACTCCGACGTATACTTCTCTAAGTACTGGCTAAAAGCCAACATGACAGTTACCCAGTGGGCACACAGGGTAAATATCCTCGACGTGCTCAGACTAGCCTACAGGAGCGACGGACCCTGGAACGAAGGACACTACCACAACGAGGAGTTGGACAAGGAAATCGATCTGGCTTCGACTACGGTAAAACCGGAAGTAAGGCAGAAGCACTTTACGAACATTCAGAGGATCATCAGGGATCACGGCCCAGCCGTTATCCCCTTCCACCAGTCCTCATACGGAGCAGCGAGAAAGAACGTAAAGGACTTCTGGGAAGTAAGAAACGGCTCACACGAACTACGCTTTGTTAAATTAACGTAAGTCTTATCGGGGGCGGAGGGGTCTCCGCCCCCGGAGACGGCTGGAGGCGAGAATTTTGACTGATCAGGGCAGGATAGTTGAGATCGATCTTACCGCAGGAACGGTCCAGGAAAGAAAACCGGATGAATACGTCCTCCGGGATTACCTCGGCGGGCGGGGGTTCAACATTCACTACCTGCTGAAACACCTGGACCGGACGGTACGTCCGCTCGACCCGGAAAACGTCATCGTCTTCTCCCCGGGGGCCTTGACCGGAAGTAAGGTGTACTCTTCCTCCCGGCTCCACCTCAGCTCTATTTCTCCCCTCACCGGGTTCATCGGCAGTTCGAACGTCGGCGGTTACGCGGGGGCCCGGTTGAGACAGAACGGAATCTTCTCACTTATCGTAAAGGGGCGTGCGGAGGAGCCTGTTTACCTGTCGGTCGAGGACGGGGAGGTCGAGATAAAAAGCGCCACCGATATCTGGGGGACCGAAACTACGGAGGCGCGGGAGGCAGTGAGAGAGAAGTCAGATACAAACCCGGTCGTCGGTACTATCGGTCCGGCCGGGGAGAACGGGGTAGCGATCTCCTGCGTACTGTTCGACGACGGACACGCAGCCGGAAGGACCGGCATGGGTGCAGTCATGGGTTCAAAGAACTTGAAGGCGATTGCGGTCGGACGGGGACCTTTCGAGGTGGGCAGGGACTTCGAGAATACGGACCCGATAAAGGACTTTCTTGCCGACGTAACTACGGACCCAGAATACGAGGAGTGGTCCCAGTACGCCGATACCACGTCAGTAAAATGGGTTGACGACATGGGAGCGAGCTCGGTGAAGAACTATCGCCAGACACAGTACGAGGACGTGGATAAGGCTGACGGTTCCAGTTTCAAGGACCTCCCGAAGGAGTCTACGACGTGCTATCGCTGCCCTATCCATTGCAGCGCCGAGGTCAAAATTACCAGAGGGGAACACGAGGGAGAGGTCGCCGAACGACCCCACTTCGAACCCCTCGTCGCCCTGGGTCCAAAAGTTGGTAATTCCGACGCTCTGGAGTCCATCCACCTTCACAACAGGTGTAACGAGCTAGGTCTGGACTCGGTGGATACCGGCGGGCTAATCGGTTTCGCGATGGACCTCTTCGACAGGGGAATCCTGGATAAAGACGGGGCGGACGGTCTCGAGCTCAGCTGGGGGAACAGGGAGGCCATGGAAGGTCTGGTAGAGATGATAGGACAGGGGGACGGATGGCTGGGGAGGACGTTGAGCAAGGGTTTGAAACGAGCGGGGAGGGAGATCGGCGGGGAGGCGGAGAAATACGCCTACCACGTAAAAGGCCTGGCGATGACTGCCATGGACCCACGCGGGTTTAAGGCCTCAGCTCTAGGCTACGCGATCGGAAGTCGAGGGGGAGACTTCACCACGATATACGCCAGACCCGAGTACAGCTTCACTCCCGCGGAGGCGGAGGAACTACTGGGAGTCGCCGAGGCCGCGGACCGGCTATCCGAGGAGGGAAAGCCCGAACTGGTCAGGCAGTCGGCGATAGTCAGCGCGGTCGTAGATTCGTTGGGGATATGCAAGGTGCCGTTACTCTCCCTTGTCGAAGACTACGACCTGTCACTGACGGCGAGGCTAACTTCTGACGTGCTGGGCGAGGAAATCGGGACTTCCGAGCTGCTGCAGGCGGGCGAGAGGATCATCACCGCGGAAAGGGAATTTAATATCTCCCGGGGATTGACGGCAGGAGATGATACGCTGCCCGAAAAGTTTACGGACGAGAAGATAGAGGAGGGGCCGGCCGAGGGCTCAGTGGTAGAACTGAAGAAGATGTTGAGCGAATTTTACTCCCTGATGGGGTGGGACGAGAAGGGAGTCCCGCGGGAGGAGACGCTGAGGAGGTTGGGCTTAGAGGATTTAACGGAGGACCGGCGGACTAGGGTTGGAGAAGAAGAAAGTTGATTTTTACATTCAAGCACACAAGAAGGCTTATGGTGATTAAAAATGAGCGTGAATCTTGACGGTAACTTGTCGATAGACGACCTGGTCACGGTAGCCCGATACGGAGAGGAGGTCAACCTGGGAAAGGAGGTCGAGGAAAGGGTCAAAAGGAACAGAGAGACCTTAGAAGGACTAGTGTCCAGTTCGGAAGATCCGATCTACGGCGTAACAACCGGGTTCGGCGACCTCGTTAAGGAAGAAATCCCCCGCAGGGATCTCCAACAGTTGCAGGTTAACTTGATCAGGAGCCATTCTGCAGGAGTTGGTGAACCGTTACCGGACGAAGTTGTCAGGGGGATAATCGCGCTGCGCGCTAACTCCCTCGGGATGGGATATTCCGGGATTAGATACCGGGTCGTGGAAACGCTGGCCGAGCTGTTAAACGAAAACGTCGTTCCTTACGTACCGAAGAAGGGATCGCTCGGAGCAAGCGGCGATTTGATTCCTCTGGCCCACGTGGCCTCCGTACTCATTGGCGAGGGGAAAGCTACCTACGGGGGGGAACTGATATCGGGAGAAGAGGCCCTAAAGAGAGCAGGAATTGAGCGGCTGGAACTACAGGAGAAGGAAGGGTTAGCCCTTATTAACGGAACACAGGCGATGGCTTCAGAGATCTGCCTCGCCCTGTTCGACGGGGGCAAACTCCTCAGGTACGCCGACATCGTCGGGGGGATGTCGACCTTCATGGTCGGAGGGAACTTCTCGCAGTACGACTCCGCGATATACGACCTGCGACCTTACGAGGGACAGAAGGTCGTGGCGAAGAACTTCAGGGCTCTGACCGGTTACGACCCGGAAGAGTATCATCCGAGAAACGTCCAGGACCCCTATTCCATAAGGTGCATCCCTCAGGTCCACGGGAGCGTGAGAACGGCACTGGAACACGGGGAGGAGATAATCAGGACGGAGATCAACTCCGTGACGGACAACCCCCTGATATTCGACGACACGGACAGAGTTATCTCAGGAGGAAACTTCCACGGCGAACCCGTGGCTCTCGCCGCCGACTACGTGAAGATGGCGCTTTCCGAGCTGGGGAGCATTTCCGAACGGCGGATGAACCGTCTGGTCCACCCCGACTTAAACGGGGACCTGCCTGATTTCCTCGCGAAAAAGCCGGGAACGGACTCCGGGCTGATGATGGCGCAGTATACGAGCGCGGCGCTCGCCTCGGAGAACAAGAACCTTTCCTTTCCGTCATCTACCGATTCAATACCAGTGTCCGGCGACCAGGAAGACCACGTCTCGATGGGAATGAATGGAGCCAACAACCTGCGCCAGGTCGTAGAAAACGTCCGGGACATCCTGGCGGTAGAGCTAATTGGGAGCTGCCAGGCCCAGGAATACAATGACTTTGACTTAACGCCCCCGTTGGAAAAACTCTACGGCCGAGTAAGAGAGGAAATTCCTCCAATCGGGGACGACAGGGAGCTGGCGAGTCTGATCGACAAGGCCGCAAAATTGCTGAGTGACGACGAGTTATTAGAGGAGTTTGCCCGTGAATTTGGGATCGCATGAGCAAACTGCGCTCCACCAAAGTATGAATCATAATTAACCGCGCCCCGAGCGCGAAGAACTGAAAAACCGGAGGTGAAACCATGAGTTCAATCAATCTCGACGTTTCGGAAGCGATGAGGATAAAACTTCCCGAGGAGTTACCGGAAGAAACCCAATTCCAGGAGGGTATCAGGAGGGCTCCAAAGAGGGAACTTAACCTATCACAGGACGAGATCAAGCTGGCATTGAAGAACGCGTTAAGGTACATTCCGCCCCCGCTGCACGAAGAGCTGGCGCCGGAGTTTACAGAGGAACTGTTAACCCGGGGGAGAATCTACGGTTACCGCTACCGCCCGCAGGGGGAAATCAAGGCGAAACCGATAGACGAATACGAAGGCAATACACTTGAAGGAAAAGCAATCCAGCTGATGATCGACAACAATCTGGACTTCGACGTCGCCCTTTATCCTTACGAACTGGTCACCTATGGCGAGTCGGGGCAGGTCTGCCAGAACTGGATGCAGTACAGGTTGATAAAGAAGTACCTGCGGGAGATGACAAGGGACCAGACTCTGGTCGTCCAATCGGGCCACCCATTGGGGCTGTTTCCGTCCAAACCGACCGCCCCCCGAGTTATCTCCACCAACGCTCTCATGGTCGGAGAATTCGACGACCAGGAACACTTCAACAGGGCGGCTGCCCTGGGGGTGGCAAACTACGGCCAGATGACGGCTGGAGGATGGATGTACATCGGACCACAGGGAATCGTCCACGGGACCTACAGTACGCTGTTAAACGCGGGAAGAAAGTTCCTCGGAAACGACGAGAAGGAGGACTTAGGCGGTCAGCTTTACGTCACCTCGGGGCTTGGCGGCATGAGCGGCGCTCAAGCCAAGTCGATTGAAATCGCCGGTGGCGTGGGAGTAATCGCCGAGGTCGACGAATCGAGAATAGAGACGCGCAGGGAACAGGGCTGGCTCAGCGAGGTCTACGGCGACCTGGACGAGATCTTCGAGATCGTCCCCAAGTACCTAGAGGAAAAAAGGGCCGTTTCCATAGCCTATCACGGTAACATCGTCGACCTCCTCGAGTACTTGGTGGAACACGACGTCAACGTAGACCTGCTTTCCGATCAGACGTCCTGTCACGACGCTTACTCCGGCGGGTACCACCCCGTAGGTTACAGTTACGATGAGAGCAGGGAACTGTTGAGCGAGGACCCCAATAGGTTTAGAGAAGAGGTCGACAGCTCGCTGGAGAAGCACTTCCACCTCATCCAGGAACTCGTGGATAGTGGAGCTTACTTCTTCGACTACGGCAACAGCTTTATGAAGGCAGTTTACGACGCCGGAGTCACGGAAATAGCCAAAAACGAATCCGATTCGAGTTCGGGATTCATCTTTCCGTCTTACGTGGAGGACATCATGGGCCCGGTCTTCTTCGACTACGGTTACGGACCTTACCGCTGGGTATGCCTGACTGGAAAGGAGGAGGACCTGCACAGGACGGATCAGGCCGCCAGGGAGATAATCGATCCCGACAGGCGCTCTCAGGACTACGACAACTACAGATGGATCTCCGACGCCGAGGACAACGACCTGGTCGTGGGTTCACAGGCGAGAATCCTGTACACCGACGGCCCGGGGAGAATTGAGATGGCGCTTGAGTTCAACAGGATGGTCAGGGACGGAGAGATCGGTCCGGTAATGATCGGACGCGACCACCACGACCCGGGTGGCACCGATTCCCCCTACCGCGAAACCGCAAACATCAAGGACGGGAGCAACGTGATGGCCGAGATGTCCGTCCACGACTTCGCCGGAAACGTCGCGCGGGGGATGACCATGGCAGTGGAAAGCAACGGCGGAGGGGTCGGGGTCGGCAAGTGCTTTAACGGGGGGTTCGGACTTGTCCTCGACGGGAGCAAGAGGGTCGACGAGACGATCAAGTCGGCAATCGACTGGGACGTCCACGGAGGCGTCGCAAGGAGGTCCTGGGCGAGAAACGAGCACGCCGTTGAGACGATGGTAGACTGGAACAAGCGGAAGGGCGCCCTCGGACACGTAACGCTGCCCTACCACGCAGACGAAGGGCTGGTGGACGAGATAATTGATGAGATGGTTTAGGTGTTGGGGGTTGGGATTTAGGATCTAGGGGTTAGGGGTTGGGGGTTGGGTTGTCGGGTGAGCGGGAGTTGGCCGGGGTAAAGAGGTACCAGGTACTAGGTATTAGGTATCAGGATCTAGGATTTAGGATGTGTGTTGTCGGGTGAGCGGGAGTTGGCTGGGTGAAAAAGGTATCAGGTACTCGGTATCAGGTACCAGTTTTGAGGGGTTAGGGGTTAGGATTTTGGATGTAGGTTGGTGGATAAGTCAGGGTTGGCTGGGTTTAAGAGGTATCAGTTGCCAGGTATCAGGTATCAGTTTTTCGGTGTGAGCGGTCGAGATCTTTGTCTATGTCGAAAAACAACAAGAACCTAGTCTGGTTTTTAACTGCGAACTGAGAACTGAAACGGTAAACCCGTGGCTATGGTCTAAAACAAAAAGAACGATATCTGGTTTTTGACTGCGGACGGCGGACATCGGACTTAGGACGCGTAGTCAATTACCCCGCACCAAGGTGCGGGGCTTGTAAAATACCAAATTTGACGACGAACTTTGTTCTATTACAAAAGAAGACCCAGCAGTCAATTCGCCCTGCTTTTTGATAATCGGTACAAACACGACCTCAGTTCCGAATTGACTGCTGGACAAAAACCAGCCGATTCCTCCCCAGGGCAAGCCCTGGGGCTTCCTCGGCAAGTTTTGGTGAAGTTCCTAACAACATCAACGTTCTGATGGAAAAACAAGGTCTAGTATTCATAGAAAGCGAACGAAGGAGGTATTCATGGGCGAAATTTACGAATGTATTCCCAACTACAGCGTCGGCAAGGACGAGGAGACGATAGAGCAAATCGCCGGTTGTTTTGACGACCAGGAGGGCGTTAACCTCGTGGACTACTCCGCGGACGAGGACCACAACCGCCTGGTCGTTACCGCCATCGGTTCACCGGACGGGCTGATTAAATCTTGCCTCGAGTCCGTCAGGGTTGCGGTCGATAAAATAGATATGAACGAGCATACGGGAGAACACCCCCGCATGGGTGCCGTCGACGTGGTCCCCTTCGTACCCGTGAAGAACGCGACCATGGAGGACGCAGTGGATGTGGCAAGGTCTTTGGCGGAAAAGATCGGGGGTCACTTCGACATACCCGTCTACCTCTACGAGAAGGCGGCAACCTCTTTAGACAGGGAGAACCTCGCTGATATACGTAGAGGTGAATACGAGGGTTTTTCCGACAAGATATCAAAGGAGGAGTGGATGCCAGACTTCGGGCCGGGCAAGGTACACCCGACCGCGGGCGTAACCGCCGTCGGAGCGAGAAAGCCGCTCATTGCGTTTAACGTAAACCTAAAAACGGACGACCTCTCGGTTGCGAAGAAGATCTCCAGGCGGGTACGTCACTCCAGCGGCGGCTTCCGCTACTGCAAGGCAATGGCCGTGGACCTGGACGAGGACAACCTGACCCAGGTATCGATGAACATGACGGACTATTCGAAGACCCCCCTTCACCACGTCTACGAGCTAATTAAGTCGGAAGCAGACCGATACGGAGTGGACGTAGTTGAGAGCGAAATAATTGGGATAACGCCGGCTGATGCCTTGCTGGACGCTGCTGGCCACTACCTACAGCTGAACGACTTTTCGTCGGAGCAGGTCATCGAAAATAGACTTCTGGAGGACCTGTAATGTCCACGAAGTTGCTCAAGAACCCCGGACAAATAGTCACCCCCCGGGGAAGCTCGGCCAGGTTCGGAGAGGAGATGGGCAAACTAACGGTCCTCACGGACAAAGACGTCTTGCTCGAGGACGGTTTGATAGCGGAAATAGGAGACCGGGGGGAGTTCGACGGCTCAATCGGGAGCGAATCGCAGGTAGTTGACGCAGGCGGAAAGCCAGTTCTACCAGGTTTTATCGACCCTCACACCCACTTCGTATTCGCTGGGTACCGGGCTGACGAGTTCAACATGAGACTAAGGGGAGCAAGCTACGAGGAAATCGCCAGAAAAGGAGGGGGGATAGTCAGTTCCGTGTCCCCGACCCGGGAGGCCACGCTAGAAGAACTAAAGGAGATATCACGAGAGAGGTTACGCTCAGTCGTCCGCCACGGGGTAACTACGATCGAGGGGAAAACAGGCTATGGCCTAAACGTGGAGGCGGAACTGAAACAACTACAGACTATGACCGAGTTGGATAAAGAGGTCCCCGTAGACGTCGCCCCCACCTTTCTCGGCGCCCACGTGGTCCCGGACGAGTTCAAGGAGGGCCGTGAAAAATACGTAGAACTCATGCTGGACGAGGGGATCCCGGCGGCAGCGGAGAAGGGGGCAGAGTTCTGCGACGTCTTCTGCGACCAGGGCGCGTTTACTCTAGAGGAGTCGCGGAGGATACTTAACGCCGGCAAAGACGCTGGTTTGACGCCTAAGATCCACGCTGACGAGATCAAAGCCACCGGAGCGGCCGGACTTGCCGCGGAAGTTGGAGCTATCTCTGCCGATCATCTGTTGAAGTCGTCGGACGAAGACCTCAAGGCACTTAGGGAGGACGAAATCGTCGCCGTTCTTCTTCCCATCACTGCTTTCAGCCTCAAGGAGGAATATGCCAGAGGTAGGTGGATGATCGACAACGGCCTGGCGGTAAGCATCGCCACCGACCTGAACCCCGGGAGTTGTCATTCGGAATCGATCCCCCTGCTCTTTTCGCTGGCCACCCTTTACATGGAGCTGACGATCGAGGAATCGATCACCGCCCTCACCCTTAACGCCGCCGCAGCAATAGACAGGGCGGACGAAGTGGGTACGGTCGAAACGGGCAAGAAGGGCGATTTCGTGATCCTCGACGCACCCGACTACGAGCACCTGTCCTACCATATCGGTGTCAACCTGGTGGAGAAGGTTGTAAAGAGGGGTGAGGTTATATGGGAGAGGAGAGATCCGGAGTTTTAGACTTGACAAAACAAACCTCTCCCTGTAAAATCACCGCATCACAGTTGACAGTTGGTGGTAATAATGATTAAATTAACCTTCCAAATTAGGACTAGAAAAGCACTTGTTCAGTAACGTTCGGGGGTAACTATACTTCCCGGATACCTCGGGTGCAGTTAAGTTCTAGTTCACCAACTGATTCACCCTTAACCAACTAGCCAATTTTTTCACTTTATTTTGTTATTCTGGTACTTTAGGGCCAAACCGACTCCCACGGTCATTTATCAACGGAGGGGGGCATGATGAATAATACTGGGTTAAACGTAACTAACGTAACGAAAACTTTTGTAGACAGGAAGGCATTCAATTTAAACAGGCTCTGGGGGAGGCCGGCCAAGACGGTCACCGCAGTAGAAGGGGTTACGCTGAGGATCGAACGTGGTGGGGTCGTGGGGCTCCTCGGCCCGAACGGATCGGGTAAATCTACGTTGGTCCGCCTGATTTCGACACTCTTGATTCCAAACAGCGGTTACATCGAAGTCTTTGGCCACGACGTTCAACGGGAGGAGTTGACGGTAAAGACCTTAATCAACCGTGTCTCCGTGGAGGCGTCCTTCTTTAAGAAACTCTCGCCGATAGAGAACCTGCTCTACGCGGCACGGCTTTACGGAGTCAGGGGGAAGGAGATCAAGCTCCGGGGGAAAGAAATCCTCATGGAGCTCGGTCTGGAGGAGTCAAGGCTATACCAGCCGATGGAGAAGATGTCCCGTGGCATGCAGCAGAAGGTTGCGATTGCGAGAGGCTTTCTTACCTCTCCGATTCTCATCCTCCTCGACGAGCCGACGACCGGTCTCGACCCGCGATCGAAGCGCCAAGTACAGGCGTTTATCCGGGAGCTCCGCAAGGAGCACGACGCGACGATACTCCTGACAACTCACGACATGACCGAGGCCGACGTCCTCTGCGACCGCGTGGCAATCATCGAAAGTGGACGGATAATCGCGAAGGGGACCGCGGAAGAATTGAAAGGGACGGTGGTCGAACCCGAAGGGGACAAGCCGACTCTGGAGGACGTATTTATTCAACTGACTGGCAAGACGTTACAAGAGAAGGAGATGGGAAAAAATGAGCTATAAAGGTAGAGCAATCTTACGAGACGCAATCTACGAAGCCCGGGCTTCCTGGGCGTTCGTAGAACGGAACATCAACCTGGTAAAGAGGTACTGGGGGTGGGAGGTCGTCTGGCTTGTATACTCGATCGTCAACTCCCTCGCCGTGACGTTCATCGGCGCCGGCATGGAAAAGATTAGCGGTCAGGCGGTGGATTCGGATTACCTGATCCTCTACCTGCTGGTGGGGACGCTCGTCTGGTCGTACCTCTCCGTCGTGTTCAACAGCATCAGCGAGATGATCAGCTGGGAGAGATGGGAGGGGACAATCGAGTACACGTTCATGGCACCTGTTAGACGGTTTACTCACATGATCGGGACCACGATGTTCGCCGTCTTTTACGGAATTCTGCGGACTCTGGTCATCCTGGGGGCAATCGTCCTGTTCTTCAACATCAGCCTGTCAAACGCGAACCTGGCAGGAGCGATCGTAACCCTGTTGGTGGGCAGCATATCCTTTATCGGTTTCGGGGTTCTCGCTTCGATACTCCCCCTGCTCTTTCCCGAGCGGGGTTCCCAGATGACCCACATCGTTCAGGCGCTTCTGCTGTTGGTGTCGGGAGTCTATTACCCGGTGGAGACCCTGCCCGGCTGGATGCAGAGCGTAGCGGTATTTTCTCCCGCGACTTACGTCCTTGAGGGTATGCGTCAGGCGCTTTTGAGCGGCGAGTCCATTCCAGGGCTGCTGCCCAACCTCTGGCCACCACTGGTAATCGGAGTAGTCTGCATTCCGGTCGGCCTCATAATATTCTCCCGTGCGGAGAAGTACGTAAAGTACTCCGGGAGGCTAAAACGGAGTGGATAAGGGCGTTAGCTGTAATGAGGGGAAATCGGGAGGTTCCCCCATAAATGTATTGACTTATTTTGTGCATATGCTATAATTAGGTGAATTCGGAGGTGATTTACATGCCAGCTGGAGATAAAACCGGACCAGCAGGAGCTGGGCCCAGGACTGGTAGAGGATTAGGGTACTGTTCAGGATACAATTCACCGGGATACACGAAAGGTGTGCCCCGGGGAGGCGCTGGATATGGCTACGGACGTGGTCCAGGATTCGGTGCCGGATGGGGCCGAGGAAGAGGACACTACGGCTGGGGAGCAAGAGGCTACGCACCTTCCTATTACCCCGCTCCACAAGGAGCATCCGCGGGATACACGGAAATGGCTGAAGAGGACCGCAAGCAGGTCCTAAAGGACGAAGCAGATGAACTAAAACGAAGACTGGAAGATATTGAGAGAGAGCTAGAAGACCTAGAATAGCTCGTTAACTGACGCTAGACTAAAACCTGGTCGCCAGGTGCACAGCGGCCAGGTTTTGTTTATTGGAGGAGGTTGATGGACAAGTTTATCAGCGCCGGCCGTCGGGCAGTGCGGGGATTGACAAACATGATCCCCATTGTAAGCGGAGTGGTCCTGCTCGTCGGTCTGATAAAGACGGCCGTACCGGAAAGCTTCTATACCGGACTGTTTCAAGGACACCTGTTTGCCGACTCCCTCATCGGGGCGAGCGTAGGAAGTCTACTCACGGGAAACGCGGCGACAAGCTATATCATCGGTGGGGAATTAACCGACAAGGGGATCGGTCTCCTGCCGGTAACCGCCTTTTTAGTCTCCTGGGTCACGGTGGGGATAGTGCAACTTCCCGCCGAAAGCGTACTGGGAAAGAAGTTTGCCCTGCTGAGAAACGTAACCAGTTTCATCCTCGCGGTCGCCGTCGCTGGGATTACGGTCTTTATCCTCGGTCTGCTATGAAGGATGGGGGCATGAACGATAATAAGAAAAATAAGCCAAAGCAGAGCAACACGGAGTGGTATTTCTTCGGTGCCGTGGCCCTTACCTACGTAATCGTGGCAATTGTTAAGGGTAACCTGGCGTTGAAGTCCCTGTCCACGGCGGGGGGTATCTTTCTAAACATCCTACCCGCATTTGGAATAATCTTCGCCGCGATGTGGCTGGTAAACTACTTCGTGGACAAGAAGACGGTCAAGAAGATCCTCGGAGTCCGCTCAGGACCGAAGAGGTGGCTAATTGCCGTCATCTCGGGAGTGCTTTCGACCGGCCCAATCTACGCCTGGTACCCGCTGCTAAACGACCTGAGAAAGAAGGGGCTCGACTACGGGTTCATCGCGACCTTCCTTTACAACAGGGCGGTCAAGTTACCGCTCCTCCCCCTATTTATCTATTACTTCAGCCCGACCTTTACCGGAGTCCTGCTCGGCGTAATGGTCATCGTTTCCATCCTGCAGGGCCTACTCTTCGTTCAGCTGGAGAACGCAGGATTGGTTTAACTCTCACCATCCAATATAATCAGTATCGTCATCGCGAAAATTCCGTTCATAATTGATTTACTTTCAGATTAGGAGGTTCTAATGAAAGGTAAAGTCGCTGATCAAAGTCTCGCTCCGGAAGGAAAGAAGAAGATCGATTGGGTCAACAAGAACATGCCCGTAATGAAGGAGGTCGTAGACCTACTGGAGGCCGAAAAGCCGTTCAATGGTTACCGTGTAGGAATAAGCGTACACCTGGAGGCAAAGACCGCCCGACTCGCCCAGGCTATACGGGATGGCGGTGCGGAGGTATTCGTCACCAGCAGTAACCCGCTGTCAACCCAGGACGACGTTGCAGCTGCGCTCAACGAAGAGGACGGAATTACCGTATACTCCAGGCGTGGCGTGGACGAGGACGAGTACGTCTGGCAACTGGGCAAGGTCCTGGAAGGGAAGCCGGAAATCATCATTGACGACGGCGGGGACCTCGTCAAGCAGCTACACGGACCGCGTTCCGACCTAGCCGAAAACGTGATCGGTGGCGCCGAAGAGACGACCACGGGGGTGAACAGGTTGAGGGCCCTCGACAGAAAGGGAGAGCTTACCTTCCCCATGTTCGCCGTCAACGACGCAAAGATGAAGTACCTGTTCGACAACAGATACGGAACGGGACAGTCCTCCTGGGACGCGCTCATGAGGACGACCAACCTGACCGTCGCCGGAAGCGTAGCGGTCGTGGTAGGTTACGGATGGTGCGGCAAGGGCATTGCCATGCGGGCTGATGGTCTCGGGGCGAACGTCATCGTCGTCGAAGTGGACCCGATAAAGGCCCTAGAGGCGAAGATGGACGGTTACCGCGTGATGAGCATAGAGGAAGCCGCCCCGGAAGGGGACTTCTTCGTAACCGCCACGAGCAACATCAAGGTCATTCCCCGGAGGGCGCTGGAGAAGGTAAAGGACGGAGCCATACTGTCCAACGCCGGCCACTTCGACGTGGAGATAGACCTGGAAGCTCTAAATGACATAGCGGTCGACCGCGACGTCGTCAGGGAAAACATCGAGCGGTACGAGTTGGGCGACGGCCGTGACGTATATGTGATTGGCGAAGGTAGACTAGTTAACCTCGCCGCCGGTGACGGCCACCCCGCGGAAATTATGGACATTAGCTTTGCGCTTCAGGCACTGACTGCCAAGTACATCGCGGACAACGAGGGTCTGGAGGATAAGCTATATTCCGTGCCAGAGAAAGTTGACCTCGAGGTCGCGGAGATGAAGCTCTCCAGCCTGGGGGTAGAGCTTGACGAACTGACGGGGGACCAGAAGGACTACTTAAACGACCTCAGATGAGGTCTTCCCCCTTCCGCAGGTCCTCCGTCCCGTCTAAACCGAAGTAGTCGAGAAAATCCTGTGTGACAGCCAGCAACTTCGTCCGTCCCTCCTGCTTGGAGGTAACAAAGCCACGGCTAATTAGCTCGTCGATGTGGTCATAGGCCCCGTTGCCGCGAATATCGATTACCTCCTTCTGGAGGACGGGGCTGTTGTAGGCGATAACGGACAGGGTCCGCAGGACTCCCCGGGATATGTCCTGGTGGGGTGCTAGGTACTTGACGCGGGGAAGGATGAACCGCTTGACCCGGAGCTGGTAGTTTCCGTTATTCTCGACCAGCCGCAGTCCCCGGTCCTCAGCCGCGAGGTCATCTTCGATTTCCTCGATGATGAAGTCGAGCTCGTCCTCCGGAGTGCCTGCCAGGTCGATCAGTTCGGACCGGGGGACGGGGTCGCTGGAGATAAACAGGGCGGCTTCGACGAGTGCCTTGGGGTCCTGAACGGAGCGCTCTTCGTTACTCTCCATCGTCATCCTTGCCAACTTCGATCAGGATATCGCTGAACGGCTCCTCCTGTTTACAATTGATTTTTCCTTCGGACTGCAGGTGCAAAAGTTCCAAAAATGTATCGAACTTCTCCTCTCTGGATTCCCTGTTTAACAGAGTAGAGAACAAGACCTTCTTTCCCTGTGACCACTTCTTCTTTACCTTGCGGAAGAGCCGCTGTAACCTGACGTGAAAGTCCTCGCCATCGTCTAAGTCAATACCCCAATCAGGGTCTTCGAGCTCCGGCTCTTCGTCTCTCCGCTTCTCCCGCCTCCTATATACCCTCGCAGCGTCCTCAAACGCCCTTTCCAGCTCGTCCCGGGTGACTGCCCGCCTGTTGATCCTCTTCACGGGGACTTCCAGGGTGGGAACGAATTTCTCGTCGTCAAACTCCTCGTAGGCGAGGAAGTCGGGCTCGATGTATTCGTCGAACTCTTCCTCTTCACCGCCCTCGGACCTTTCACCAAGCTCCTGAGCCTTGACCCGGAGGAGGACGGCACAAGAAACGACCATACGTCCGGAAAGCTCGAAGTCCTCGTCCTGGAGTTCCGCAAGCTGGCGTTGAAAGTCGCGGGCCATCTCCACGACTGAAATCTCCCACGGGTCCTCGTAGCTCGCGTACTGGTCAAGTATATCCTGCCAGTAGGGGGACGACAGGGTTACGGAGTTTATCCTGTCCCTGTCGGACAACCTGGATGTTAACTGTCCGTCTTCAAGACCTTCGTTCATGTGGTTAGTTAAGTTTTATCGACAGCACCTCCGACTTGCTGTCCTTCATGGAGACGCCGAAAACCTGATCAGCGTGCCGTGCCGTCTCCTCGTTGTGGGAGATCAGTATAAGCTGTGCCTCCCGGGCGTATTCATCCAACAGGTCGGCGACCTTCGCCGAGTGACGCTGGTCAAGGGCCGCGTCGATCTCGTCCATAACGTAGACCGGCGCGGGGTTCATCTCCTGCAAAGCAAATATAAACGCGATCGCCGTGAGGGTCTTTTCGCCACCGGAGAGCGAGTCGAGGACGATGAGCTCCTTGTCCGGCGGATGTGCCTTTATCAACAGCCCGGACGTGATATCGCCTTCCCTCCTCAACCTCAAGTGAGCGCTTCCGCCGTCGAACAACTTCTTGAAAATAGTCTCGAAGTGGCCCGAGAGCTCGTTCATCGTCGAGTAGAACGCTTCCTTCTTTTCCTGCTCAATCGAACCAATCAACCTCTCGACTTCACGCTTCTCCTCGCGTAAGGTGCTTAACTTGCTCTCCAGCTCTTCAACCTGGGCCTTGAACTCCTCGTACTCCTCTATCGCCTTCATGTTAACGGGCTGGAGTCTATCTAGCTCCCGTCGGAACTGACGTTTCTTGTTAATCAACTCCTTGACCGATTCTTCAAGGTATTCCTCGTCAGGATCGGGCTTATCCAGGTCCTCCAGCTCCTGCTTTATACCCTTTAAATCCCTCTCGGCGCCTTCTTTCTTACGCTTCTGCCGTTCCGTCTTCCGGTAGAGTTCGTTCTGGCGGTTCTTCAGCTCGCTCAGGGAGGATTCCAACTCCGAGATCTCGTTTCTAATTTCCTCGTTAGTCTGAGTCTGATTCTCTAGCTGGGATTCCTTTTTGGACAGCTTGCTCCTCAGCTCGTCACGCCTGTCACGCTTGGCGGATATTTCGTCCTTCAGCTTTTCGATCCGCTTTTCCTTGGCAGTTATCTTCTTCTCCAGTTGCTCGGTCTGATTGGACGAAGACTTACTCCTGCTCTTCTTCGCCGTCCCCCCGGTAACCGCCCCTCCACGACTTAACACGTCGCCGTCGAGAGTGACCACGCGGACGTTCTCCGCGCTTTCAACCGATTCCAGGTCCCTGGCAATCAACGTGTCCCGGAATACGTACTGGAATGCCCGCCTGTACTTGGGATCGAACCTGACAAGCTCTATGCCGTAATCTATAACCCCGTTCAGTTTCTTCGCCTTCTTGGACGACTGGCCCATCCTCCCGCCGGAAACGTCCATGAGGGGGAGAAATCTCGCTCTACCCAGGTCGTTTTCCTTCAGGTAGTTCACTGATTCTATCGCCGTGCTCCGCGAGTCTACAACCAGGTCATGGAGGTGTCCGCCCGCCGCGGTCTCTATCGCGACCTGGTACTTTGGCTTGACCTCCATCAAATCCGCTATCGTCCCGTAGATACCGCTCCTGTTGCTTTCGAGCAGAGCCCGCACGGAACGCTTCTTGCTCGTCGACGTAGACGAGGTCCGATTCTTCAACCGTTTAAGTTCGTCCACGGTGTCTTCTAGGTTGGTGACCTCGTTCTTGTGGGAGGATATCTCTCCCCGGACCCTGACGAGGTCCATCTTGATTTCCTCAATTTCTCCCTGAAGTTTCTTTCCCTCTTCCCCTTCCTGTTCTCCCTTCAACTCCTTGAGTTTCTTCTCCTTCTCCTCCGCTTCTCTGTCGGCCTCCTTAAGTCCCTTCTCAAACTGAGCCAGGTCCTCGTTAATTTCCCCGAGGCGCTCCTGGGTCTCGGCGAGCTCCTTTTTCTTGTTATCGTACTTCTTCCGCGAGATGGAGGACTCGACGAGCTCCAGCTGCTCTTCCTTCTCTTTGTACTTGAGGGCGGCATCTCTCTCCTTTTCCAGCCTGTTAAGCTGCGTCCTGCGTTCTCCGAGAATTACCCTATTGGTCATCAGCTTCTCCTTCACCGTCCGCAGGTCATCAATGGCCCGCTCCTTTCTCCTGTCGTACTTGCTGATGCCGGCGAGGTCATCGATGATCTCCCGCCTGTCCCTGGCGTTCATGTTCACTATCTCGGTTATCTTACCCTGATTGACGATGTGGTGGCGACTCGGGTCCATGTTCGCCTCGTCCAGTATATCGTCTATTAGGGACCTCTTGCAGTTCTTACCCATGAACTTGTAGCTGGACGAATTCTGAGTCACCTTCCGCCCGATTGTTATTACATCGGACTGGCTCCCGTTATCCAGGTGCTTATCGACAACCCGGGAAAACTGACCTTCGCTGTTGTCCAGGTGAACTGACACCTTAGCCCGCTGGGCCGGGGTCTCGTTCTTCCCACCGTTATAGATCAACTGGCTCAACCGGTTTGCCCTGAGCTTGGAGGACCTCTGTCCCATGACGAAAGTTAAGCCGTCGATAATGTTTGACTTTCCAGAGCCGTTCTCCCCAACGATAGCGGTCAGCCCCCGTTGTTCTACAGGAATGGTGGTCTTGTGTTTGAAAGATTTGAAGCCCTGAAGAACTATCTTCTTTAGAATGGTCATATCTTACCGGTTCTATCAAACCTCTTTGCCTAACAGAAGCCTTAATTTATATACAAAACAGCAAGGACGCGAGGCCGGACGGTTACGTCCAGTGGAGAGTGATCGCCAACAATCCCACAACGATACCGCTCGCCGCGACAAGGAGGTTTCTCCGTGCCGAATCTTCGTACGTCTTCTCCAGGCTGGCCAAGCGGCGCTCGTTGTTGAATGCTGATTCCCTGACGTTTTGCAGGTTGCTCTCCAGTTCCTCCAGCGTGGAGTTTATCTTCTCCAGCTGGTTCAACTCGCTGCCGGTCGACTTCAGGTCACTCGATAAATCCCCGATTACCTTATCACGCTCGTCCGCCTCAGCTTTCAGGCGATTTAGCTTCCCGTTCATGCTTTCCACGCCCTTTGTTAAGTTGGTTAACTCCTTACGCAGCCCGGGGACATCCTGGTCCTCGACCGTTCCTTTCAGCTTATCGACTTCCGCGGATACCTCGCTTTCCTTCTTCTCCAGTGCTGCAATGGAAGAACCGTTGCTCTCGACCTTCCCCTGTAATTCCTCCTCGGAGGCTCTGAGTTCTTCCAGTTGAGCCTTCAAATCGCTGATTTGGCTTTCGAGATCGGCAATCATTTCCTCCGTGACTTCTGGTTCCTCAGTGGTGGCCGTCTCCTGCGCGATGGCAACCGTGCTAGCGAAAAGCAGAACCGCCATCAATAGAAAGGCACCCACCCTGTAACTCGGTTTTCCCATCAAACTTACACCTCCCACGGGTTGAATCTTATGACAATAGGCCGGGCCTCTCGAGGAGCCCTGTCAACCACCTTTATTACCTTTGTACCGTAACCAGGTGACCTTTGCGTGAAGGCCGATGATCCGAAGCTTTAGTCTTGTTTACAGCAGACTCGCCAGGCGCTTTACGTGCGACTTCTCCTCGTCGATGATTTCCTTGATGACGTCCCTGTCTTCGGCCTTCGCCACGTCGAGTATCTCGTAATAGTAAAGAATCGTATCCCGCTCAAGGGAGATCGCGAGGGTGAGTAACTCGTCCCGGCTATCAGTTTCTTTGACCAATTCCACGTTCTCGTTGGACGGAGTAAAGACCTTCGAGTCGGCAAGGGCCCTGATGTAAGAATTTTCCAGCTCGCCGTAGAGGAGTTCGTTTAGGTCAACGCCCTCCATCTCCGTATCCTCCAGCATACTCTGGAAAGTGTCCTTATGTTTTACTTCTTGGGTGGCCAGGTCCTTGAACACGTCGACCAGCTCCTGGTCGTCTACCTGAGCGGCCATATCCTCGTATAGATCTCTCCCGTTTTCCTCTATGCGAATCGCTATCTTCAACGCTTCCTCAGCAGAAAAAGGTACTCTCATGATAATTACCTCCGTATGAAATAATTATTATTGCTCTCTAGGGTGCTATTCCCGTCTCCACCTAACGTTAGGCATTATGAATATATCAACCGGGACCGTCGTATGCAACACGATTACAGCTACCCGGGCCGTTAAGGCAACCGCAGACCGTACTATTATAACATAATATGGTTATATTTCTAACCCCTACTTGAGTGTTAACCGGCGGCCCCCCGGGCCAGCTCACAAACCATTTGTACGATTAGGTTGCGTTGATGCATTACGAGTTGTAATATTACAAGACGTAAGCTTACTCAGCGGTGATAATTTATGCAAAGGCCAGAGGGCCTGACCTCGGTAATAGTCCTCATGTTGTTAGAAGAGGAACCGAGTTATGGCTACGAGATAATGAAGAAGATCGAGGACATCTCCGGAGGTTATTGGTGCCCCGGACAGGGTACGGTATACGGGACGATAGATAGGCTGGAGAAACAGGGCTACATCAAATCCGTCAACCCGGAGGGGGAAACTGTAGAGGACAGAAACTACTTCAGTGTAACCGAAAAAGGGAAGGAGAAAATCGAACGGGGGAAAAAGACAATCCAGGAAGATGTCAACCCCATGGACAGGGTTCTGGGCCTGCTGCACGTCTACAGATATTTCTGCAACGAGGACTTTTCCAAGGTGCTGGACGGGATAAAGTCGGAATTTGAATAGGTTAATAGGTAAGTGACATAAACCACTTCGACCACAAGGAAGAGGAGTGAAATATATGCTTAACTACAGATTGAGAGGACGAGAAACATTTACGGGACTACTGCTGTTGATACTGGTAACCGGCGCAATGGTCGGAAGTACGGGTTACATTGCGAGCGCCGGAATATTCGGCATGGAAGATTACCCCGGGGGGAAACTGAAGGTCGTCTTTCAAATTGAGGAGCCGGGACAAGAAGCTCCAACTAGGATCTACACGACGACCGTTACGCCGGGAGAAAACGGGTTTGACGTGATGGAAAAGGTAAATAGTCCGGGCCGTGGCAAAGAGGACGTCAGTTCAGCGTTCGGGGCTAGTGGAAGCGCCGGCGCAGCGGGGTCTCAGTACGAAGAGGACGACACCCCCAGCGTCGATTTGAGCCCGCTCAGGGCGCTAGACGACAGAAACGTCGAGGTCCGACCGA
The DNA here is from genome assembly GCA_018400715.1 of Candidatus Bipolaricaulota bacterium. Classification (GTDB taxonomy): domain Bacteria; phylum Bipolaricaulota; class Bipolaricaulia; order M55B111; family M55B111; genus M55B111. Next base: position 12,345 of record JAGYME010000012.1, on the reverse strand, counting down.
ACCAACAGTACCTCTTACCCGACGGGGGCCGTCTCGTAACCGAAGAGCGGGGAGAACTAGCGGGGATTTCCGTAGTATACGGGACCTTTGTTCATTCAAACTATCCAAACCAGCGGGTCAAGTTCGCCCTGGCGAACAACGATATAGAAGACCTACTCCTCTTCCCTCCCCTGCTAGAGCGGATAGAGAAGGGAAACGTAGAGATTCGAATAGAGCTAATTGAATTTAGCCACGAAGAATAAATTAGAAACTGGGAGAGAAATGATAAAACTGACTGACGTCGAGAAGACCTACATGATGGGAGAGACAGAGGTAAGGGCTCTCAGAGGACTGGACCTTAACATCGCAGACGGAGAGTTCGTCGCCATCGTCGGGCCTTCAGGGTCGGGCAAGAGTACCCTCATGCACATTATCGGTGCTCTAGACGTCCCCGACCAGGGCAGGGTCCTTATGCACGACGAGGATATCTCGGTGTTCTCCGAGAACGAACTGGCCAACCTCCGCGGCGAGAAGGTGGGTTTTGTCTTCCAGACCTTTAACCTGATTCACACGTTAAACAGCCTGGAGAACGTAACCCTGCCCCTGACCTTCCAGGGCGTTTCTCGCAAGGAAAGGTACGAGAGAGGGAAGGCATTGCTAGAGACCGTCGGCCTGGGCGACAGACTGGAGCACAAACCGGCGGAACTTTCCGGCGGCGAACAACAAAGGGTGGCGATAGCCAGGGCGCTCGTTAACGACCCCGACCTCCTCCTCGCTGACGAACCGACGGGTAACCTGGACACGGATACGGGTCGGGGGATAATGGACCTACTCAAGAAACTAAACGAAGAGGGCGGGATGACCGTCGTGATCGTTACCCACAACCCAAATGACGCCGGCTACGCGGGTCAAACCGTACACATCGTCGATGGGAAGATAGTTGAAGCAAAGACAGCAACGGAGGGAGCTTAATGTTTTTAGATTACCTTGGACTGTCCTGGCAGTCAATCAAGAACCGCCAGCTCAGGTCATGGCTGACGATCCTGGGAATCGTAATCGGCGTTACCGCTATAGTTACCCTGATATCCATAGGGCAGGGCGTACAGGACTCGATCTTGAACGAATTCGAAAAGCTAGGATACAACACGGTCACCGTGATACCAGGCAACATCAATACTCAGCGGGGCGGGTTCAGCAACGCCGCGGGAGACTCCGTCGATAGCCTGTCTCCGTCAGTTATCGAAGGACTGGAAGACATCAATAGCAAAGGACTGATAAGGACCGAGACAGGACTGATTAACGCGGAGGACCTGGAAGGACAGGCATTTCTCCGGGTGACTGGCCTAAGTGAAAGCATCCTGACAAACTTCGACGCGTACTTCAACGGCTTTCCAATTGACCAGGGAGAGGTGTTTTCCTTCACCGACGACGAGGACCAGGTGGTACTCGGAACTGAGATCGCCAGCGAGCTGGGCGTCGAAGTCGGAGGGAAAATTCAGATAGAGGGAAGAGACTTTACCGTTACCGGGGTCCTTAAGTCCGACGAAGAGACAGACGGCGGTTTCAGTTTCTACGGCGACCTGGACAGCGGGCTATTCGTACCATATAAGACCATGAACGCGCTCTACGGTGGGGGCGACGTGGCGTCCATAATGCTGATCGAGTTGAGCGAGTCCGCGGACGTCACGGAAGTCGCCGATAAAATAGAAAAACTTTACGAGGGCAGGGACTCAGCAGCGACGACGATCACTACCGAAGAGATCAGCAAGCGCGTCAACAACGCCCTGGGGACTATTCAAATCGCCCTGGCCGGGATCGCTGCCATTTCGCTTCTGGTCGGAGGTGTGGGCGTGATGAACACCATGTACACCGCCGTCCTGGAACGGACGAGAGAGATCGGAGTCATGAAGGCCGTCGGGGCGAAAAATAGCAGCATATTGAAGCTGTTCTTGATCGAGTCAGGCTTACTGGGCTTGTTCGGCGGCGCCCTGGGGACCCTTTTCGGTGTCGGGCTAAGCCTCATCGCCGGACACTTCATCCAGAACGCCCTTTCTGCGCCGTTCTCGCCTTCGTTCAGGCCCGCACTCATCATAGGTGCTATTGCCTTTTCCTTCTTCCTTGGAGCTGCTTCTGGCGTCTTTCCTGCCAGACAGGCCGCCAGACTGCAGCCGGTTGAAGCGTTGCGATACGAATAGACGAGGTGACTACATAAGATGACAAAGAGGATATCACTCTACACTTTGCTAATTACCTTGCTGCTTGCCGTGGTTGCTCAGCCGGTTACGGCTAGTTTCGAGGGCGAGATCGAGTCGGACCTCGTACTAACACCTAACGACACGTCCGTCTTCGACGAAAGCTCTTCCATGGACCTCACGATCGATTACGTCGACGGTCCAATCGAGGACCTCCCCAGCTTGATAAGCCAGGTCCTCTTCTGGCCGAACACGACCCTCGTGGACACCGGCCTGGCCCTGAGGGGAAGCTACGACCTTCCCCTGTTTGACGGGGACCAGGCAAAACTGCTGTTGGACGGTTACTACGCGAGCGAGTTCGGCCCAGACTACCCGATCGGTACCGCGGGTGGTAGCACCCGGGTCTCACTCGGTGAGGACGAGTTGAACTACTGGGTGACAAAGGGGATCGTCAACTACGGGGGGTTCTCCTACCGCGCAACCTTTCTGCTTGAGAAGAAGCCGGAGATCCCCCCGGCCATCGGGCCCTCACCCAACGGAACTTCCAACGGGACCGAATCCGAGGGATACGGGTCCGGTTACGAGCTATCCTTGTCGGGAACGAAGATATCCGGGCTGGGTATAACCATCAAATCCCGGGTCGGCATGGTCTCCAATCCCCTGGAGTTAGTCGGCGAAAACTCCGGCAGCGGCTACGACGTCTTTAACCCCGCGACCGGAGAGAAGTACGACGGATACACGGGCAGCGAGGTAACAGTTGAAGGACTTTCCTTCGGCGACCTATCGTTAGACTCGACGTCGACGTTTGACTTTGAAAACGGCTGGAAAAGCACGGTATTTAGCTTCGAACTAGACGAGTTCAGCCCTCTGGTGGAGGTCGACGGGTCGGTCTCGTTTTCGCCCCAATCGAAATCCGTTACCTTGACCCCGAAACTCGACCTCGGTTGGTCCTGCATTGACTTGTACACTGAACTCCGTCCGGTGAGTTTGACCGGAGAGGAGGACACCCTCACGGACCTAAGAGTACACGGCTTTGGCGTCGACGAATTGGCCGTGGGTAGCGTCACGGTGAGCGCGAAGATCGGATTGGGCTCGAACCACCTTTACCTGAGAAAGTCAGAGTACGACTACACGTCAAGGGCAAGTGACTACGTCTTCTCCCCGTCCCCGCAAGAAGAGGCCTATTACAAGGAGAAACCCTACGAAGGGGTAATATCCCTGGAGAGGGGAGTCGGCAACTTATTCATCGCCGCGGACGGATACCTGAGCGAGGGGGCAAACTACCTCGGCCTTGGACTGGTAACGGGCGAGATGGAATACAAATTTAGCGAAGGTTTCGAGGTCAGTGGCGGCGTCGACCTGAAGTCGGATCTAGGGCTGGAGAGGATCTTCGTCACCACCACGTATAGCTGGTAGGCTGTTAAAGGGTCTTGTCCTCGGCCCCGGTCTCAGGAGTCACCTCGGTACCCGGGATGGGCTGTTCACCCCTAACAAGCTGCGTAATCGTGTCACTCGTGACCAACCCCAGGACGCTTTCCTCCTCGTCGATAACCGGCAGGGCTGATATCTTAAACTTCGATATCTTGCTAACGATGCTGTTTATCGGCTCGTCAGGCCTGGCTGAAATCACGTCCTTCGTCATGATCGGATCGAGCGTATCTATGTCGTTGGCTACCGCGTTCGCGATATCCCAGGCAGTCAAAATGCCCAGCATCTTCCCGTCGTCATCGGTGACGGGCAGGTGGGTAAAATCGCTCTCGATAATCACCTGAGATGCGGTCTTTATCGGCGTATTCTTGTGAATCACCGGGAAGTCTGATTGCATGACGTCGTGGGCGCAGACTCGAGAGAGGAAGTTCGCCACCATGTGCTTTAGCTGTCCGGGCTCCAGGAAGAAGGCGTCATGACCGTAAGTTGAGGTTATCTCGGAATAGGTGACGTCCAGGTCCTTCGACTCCAGTGCCTTTACGATGTCCTTCGACTGATAGGGAGGGTAAAGCCAATCGGAGGTTATCGAGGTAATCAAGAACTTCGCCTTAGCATCGGAGAAGGCTTCGGCAAGGGAGACCTTCCCTCCGTTGGTTAAATCGAAGTAGTCAACGGCCTTGGTCAGGTAGAGGTAGGAGTTGGCGTCAAACCTCTCAACGAACGACCCTCCTTTGTAATGCAGGTAGTTCTCCACCTCGAAGTCGACCCCGAAGTCAAAGTTGAGGTCCTCTCCTTCCCTGAGGCGGCGGCCAAACTTTTCCTTCATCGACGTGTCGCTCAGGTAAGTGATATGACCGATCATCCGCGCCAGCCTCAGCCCGTCCACAGGTGGTTCGTTCCCGTAGTAGTCGCCATCTTGCCACTTCCCGTCGGACATTATTGCCCTGCGCCTCACCTCGTTTAGCGCTATTTGCTGCGGTGAGGAGACCGCGGTCGTGGCAATTGCTATCACGAACTTCACCTGGTCGGGATAGGTTATCGGCCACTGAAGAGCCTGCATCCCTCCCATCGACCCACCGGCAATTGCAAACAGGCGGTCTATTCCCAGGTGTTCGATTAGCTTGTGTTGGACCCGGACCATGTCATTGATCGTAATGACGGGAAAGTCGAGCCCGTACGGCTCACCGGTCTCCGGGTTTATCGACCCGGGACCCGTCGTCCCCTTACATCCCCCCAAAGTGTTCATCCCTATCACGTAGTAAAGGTCGGTGTCAAACGCCTTGCCAGGGCCAATCATGTTGTCCCACCACCCGGGTTTCTCGTCGCCCTCGTGCCAGCCAGCGGCGTGAGCGTTACCGGTAAGAGGATGGCAGACCAGGATGGCGTTGCTCTTCTCGGAGTTCAGTTCTCCATAAGTCTCGTAGGCTACGTCTATGGGTCCGAACTTCCTCCCCGACTCCAGTTCGATCTCGTCGCCGTACCGGAATATCTTCGTCTCCACGTTACCCACGGACTTCTCGTTCATATTCTCACCATAGTTTATGCGTGCCCCCGCCTGTACGCGTTTATCAGTACCTTCTCCCCAACGTCTGCACCGACGTCCTTCTCGACAAGAGGACACTTCACAACCAGCAGGAAGAAGAGGTTTCTCTTGTCGTATCCGCTGAGCCCCTCGTAGTTGGCCTGTCCCTTGGAGATGGTCAAATCGAATTCGTCGATCCAGCTTTCTACCTCGGAGGACCAGAGGCCGGGCGAATCGCCATTATCTCCGTTGTCGACAGTCCTCAACTTTACCCGGTCGATCTCGTGGATGTCCAACTCACGGGCGTCCTCCAGGGTGACATCGTTCAAAAAAGGCCCGTCCTTGACGACGAGGTCCAGTTCTTCCACGTCAGTCTCCCGGATCAACATCTCGATCAATAGCTTGTCGAAGACTATCTCGCCGGAGTTATCGGAAAAGTACAGGACCTTCTTCGCGCCCGCAAGGTACTCGGAAAATGTATCCCAGTGGTTGATGGCAAACTCCTCGGTCAATCCCTCCCGCAGCGTCCTCTCCATCTCGAGGTCCCTCTGGGGGCCGAAGTCAACTATGTTGCCTGCGGCCGCCAGTCTGGCCGCCGCTTTAACTGGGTCGGCGCTGTCTTCGACCTCCCTCCTGAATTCGGCAAAGAACTCGTTGGCCTTTTCGTTGCTGATCTTCTTCTGGTCGCGATAGGGGTCTCCGGACTCCGAGTGCTCGCGAATGATCCTGTGGACCTGCTGGCCAACCTGCGCGGACGGCTTCGTCCGGTCAACCTGGGATAGTGCCCGGCAGACTTCCTTGACGGTCTCCCACCGTTCCTCTTCACTCATGCCAGCAAACCCGGAAGCCTCCACGGCCTGGTTAACGTAACACGGCAAACAATCAAGATGAATTTTCAACTATATCCTCCTCTACGAGGTCTGTCGCAAAACTGTGTCCATCATACAAGCAATGTTAAGCGTTGGGAGGGGTAATTTCATTGTGCCGTTCGCAGTCTTCAGTCCGCAGTCCGTAGTCGAAACCCGTTCGCCGTTCTTCGTTCTTCGTTCGCAATTAAATTCCCAGAGAGAGTTGGTATTGTTATCAGCGATAGCCGCGGGTTCACCCGTGGTGTCATGCGAGTTCTATAATGTTGGCGCAGTTTCTTCGGTATGTGCAGACTAGCTGAACGACTACGTTGCACATACCAAATTAACTCGGTTAACCCTTATACCAAGCATTACAACGGAGGTAAACCCCCGCCTATGCCCTATAGTTCAAAACCGTTGACACCTAAAACTGGTACCGGATACCTCCCCACCCATTAACCCGTCAACCCATTAACCCGTCAACCCGTCGGACGTCACAGGTTAATCAACACCAGCGCGGCCACGGTCAACCCGATCGAAACCCGCTCCTTTACCTCCAGCCGCTCTCCGAAGATTAAGTAACCGCCCAGACTGATCAGGACTATGGTCGCCGCGGTGTACGCGGGGAAGACCACCGAGGCCTTTATCTGATCGAGGGCGAGGATGAGAAAGTACGAACAGAACAAGTTCGGAAATCCAACCACAAGGCCAGTAGCCACCGCCGGCAAGGATGGCTTCACTCCCCGCCAGAGGAGGAAGAGGACGCTGATTACGAACGCCGTGAAGAAGACGAAGAAGAGGAACACCGGCTTGTGATCGACCATCCCGTATTCCTGGAAGACCTTGTTGGAGAACTCGGCCAGGCCGCTGAACAAAAACAGGACGAGTAAGGTGGGCCGGAGCTGATCAATACCCAGGTTCTCCATTGAGACGTTGACCAACAGGATCGAGAGGACGGAGAGAAATATCCCGACCCCCTGTATCGCGGTCGGTATTTCGTTCCAGATAACTATGGAAAAGCTCATGGGTACGAGGATACCTATCTTGGCAAACGCTCCAGCTAGCCCGGCACCGTTTTCGTTTATCCCCTTCTGATAGAAGATGAACGAGAGAAAGAAAAACAACCCAGCGGGTATGCCCACCGCCGCTCCCCAGGCAAGGCTAGTCCTGGCGAGGGAGAAGTCACCGCCGGGCGGAAATAGGGCCGCGAGGTCCCGCCAGCCCACGCCAAAAGAAACAAACGGTAGTTCGAGGTCTCCCTGGAGAATTATGATCAGACTGACCAAAGAAGCGGTAAGGTAGTTCGCGCTGGTCACCACGTAGCGGTCGTAGCTTCGGTTCTCACTGAACTTAAATATCAGGGCGATGGACGCGCTAAACAATATAGCAAAGGACAGATAGAGCAACCTCTCTCCCTCCGGGAAAAGACAATTTCCTTACAGCCTGTGAAAACCGTTCACTTTTGGCATAATTAATACTGGAAGTTTAACCTTGGTTAATTATAATTCAACAAACAAACTACCCGCCTGAACATAAGTCGGGGGTAAATCTTATAGAACCCGTCCTTCCGGAGGAAAAGTTTGACCGACAAGAACCTTGAGCGGTACTTCAAGGAAGTCAAAGAAGACATCCTCACCAGAGAAGAAGAAGTGGAACTCGCCAAGAGAATAGAAGAGGGGGACACCGAGGCCAAAAAGGAACTCGCCCGCCATAACCTCCGGCTCGTCATCAGCATCGCGAAAAAGTACAGAAATTACGGCCTGCCCTTCCTCGACCTCATTCAGGAAGGTAACCTTGGCCTGATGAGAGCGATAGAGAAGTTCGACTACAAAAAGGGATACAAGTTTAGCACCTACGCTACCTGGTGGATCAGACAGAGGATATTTCGCGCAATAAACAACCAGTCACGGACCATCAGAATTCCCGCTCACATGAGCGAGCTGATCAGGGAAATCTACAAGATCGAACAAAAGCACATCGAAGAGAACGGGACCGAACCCTTCCTCGAGGAGATCGCGGAGAAACTGGACGTCGCCGAGGAAAAGGTCCTCAAGGCGAAGAAGTCAGCTCACAAGACGACCTCCCTGGACAAACCCCTCGGAGATGACCCCAACGGGGGAAACGTCCTCAGCGACATACTAGCGGACGAAAACGCCCCCCGGCCCGACGAGGAAACCCTCCACAACCTAATCAGCGATCGGCTCGACGAGGTCCTGGACGAGACGCTGACTGACAGGGAAAAGAGGATACTCCAGCTCCGATACGGGCTGAAGGACTATCACCCGCGAACTCTCGACGAGGTAGGCAAGGTCTTCGACATCAGCAGGGAAAGGGTGCGACAGATACAGAAGCGGGCCATTCAGAAACTCCAAAACCCCGATATCCGGCGCAAGCTGAAGGGAAACCTGTAACCCGTTGGGAACTTTTCGGGGTTTTCCCGATTAACCTTGCAATAAATATTTCTTGTGATAAACTTATGAAAATCAACCAAGAATAAAAGATGAATAAGTTTAAAGATAAAATAACGACAAGAAGTAACGAGCTGGGGTCTCGTCTAATTTTTGCCCTCGACTTATCCCGCCCAATCTATTCACTACCTCAAGGATCTCGAAAGGCCGAACAGGAGAAGCTCTACGAAGAGGCCTATTCAACAATGACTGACGTATCGGAGCACATCGCGGCCGTCAAGATCAACTACCCGCTCCTACTATCGCTCGGTCCCGAGTTGACCGCGAAGCTGCTCGACGAGGTCAACGTCCTATCGATCGCCGACCTAAAGGTCGCCGACATCGACAATACCTGCAAGTGGATCGGGAAGCAGTCCATGGAGATGGGTTTCGACGCGGTAATCGCTCACGCCTTCGTTGGTTACGACAAGGGCCTGTCGGGCCTGTTTGACGAGGTCCGGGGTTTCGACGGAGGGATAATTTTGGTCGTCAACATGTCCCATCCGGGAAGCGCCGAGTTCATCACCCCAAATGCAAAGGGACTGTCCGAATTCGCCAAGGAACACGGGGCGGACGGAGTGATCGCGCCGGCAACCAGGCCGGACGAGGTCAGGCAGGCACGTGAATGGATCGGCCCCGACGTCCTGCTCTTAACCCCCGGAATCGGCGCCCAGGGAGGACAGCCAGGCGACGCGGTCGCTGCTGGAGGAGACTACGAGATAGTTGGCAGGGCGATATATCAGGCCGAGGACCCTGGCGAGTCAGCAAGAGAGATTAAGGACCAAATCAACGAGACAGGAACGTCTTAATGAAAAACCGAAAAGAGGTCCTGGAGAGAAATAGCAAACTTCTCGCACCTATTCTCTGGGAAAGTAGTTGCCTCGACTTCGGCGACTTTACCCTCACTTCGGGAAAGAGTTCTCCCTATTACGTAGACCTCAGACTGCTCCCTTCATACCCACAGTTGTTCGACCACGCGGCGGAGATGGCGGTCGACCTTTTCGAGGATAAGCACCTAGAGTTTGACCGGGTTTGCGCGGTACCCACGGGCGGACTTCCTCTGGGCACTCTGATAGCACAGAAGTGTGACAGCCCGCTGACCTACGTCAGGAAGAAGGGCAAGGAGCACGGTGAGGAACAACAGATAGAGGGAGCCCTCGACCCGGGAGACAGGGTCCTGGTCGTCGACGACCTGATCACGACCGGAGGCAGCATTCTGAGCGCGATCGACGCGCTCCGCTCCGCCCGCGCCGAGGTCAACGACTGTATCGTCCTGCTCGACAGGACGCAGGGCGGAAAGGAGAACCTGGCAGAGGAGGACGTGAGGCTCCACAAGGTTGCAAACATAGGGCCGCTCGTCGAGGAACTGTTTAACCTAGATAAAATATCTTCCTCGATGAGGGACAAGGTGAAGGACTACTTATCAGAGAGGTGACCCAAGTTGCCCAATCCCTTCGCAGGTGAAAGCTTCATCTCAATCGGAGATAAGACGAGGGATCAGCTCGAGTCGATTATGGACAGGGCCGAGTTGATGGAGAAATATCGAAACAAGGGCACTGACGCGGCGAGGGGCCTGTTGATGGGCACTCTGTTCTTCGAACCCAGCACGAGAACGAGGCTCAGCTTTCAGGCTGCCATGAAGAGGCTAGGAGGAGACGTCATCGGTTTTCCCTCGACCGAGGGCACAAGCGTCCAAAAAGGGGAGACGCTGGCCGACACAGTGCGGACCGTGAGCCAATACGTCAACATAATTGTAATGAGACACCCTTCCGAGGGGTCGGCAAAACTTGCCGCTTCGCTTCTGGACATACCCGTTATAAACGGCGGAGACGGCAGCGCCAACCATCCCACACAGACCCTGCTCGACCTCTACACCATCAGAAAGGAACTGGGGCGTATCGACGGGCACACCATCGCCCTCGCGGGAGACCTCCGCTACAGCAGGACGACTAGGTCCCTGTCCCGAGCTCTATGTCACTACGACGTAAAGTTAATCCTCAACTCGCCCGAACAGTTACGGATGAAAAAGGATCTCCTCTACGAACTGGAGGAGAGGGGACTCAACCCCGTCGTGGCCAGCGACCTGGAGAAGTCGCTGGACGAGGCCGATCTCGTTTACGCCACGCGGATTCAAAAGGAAAGGTTCCCCAACCTGGCGGAATACGAAAAGGTAGCACATGCTTACGAGATAGATAGAGATCTCCTGGAGAAGACGGGAAATCCGCATCTTATGCATCCCTTACCGCGGGTAACCGAGATCAACCCGGACGTCGACGATTTGGAAAACAGCGTCTTCTTCGAACAGGCAGGGAACGGAGTTCCGGTAAGGATGGCCCTCATCTCAGATCTTTTGGACCTGGAGGTCGGGTGATACGATGAACCCAGAGAAGAAAAAGATGAAGATAACTCGGATCGAGAACGGTACGGCAATCGATCACATAGCTCCCGGGTCGGCGTTGAAGGTACTCGAGTTGCTTGACCTGAAGGACGAGAAGAAGAATTCTATCACCATCGCGATCAGGGTGGACAGCAACGAGATGGGGAAAAAGGACCTCCTCAAGATAGAGGACAAGTTCCTCACCCCTACCGAGAGCGCGATGATCGCCCTCATCTCGCCCGACGCGACGATAAACATCATCAAATCGTTCGAGGTGACAGAGAAGCACCCCGTGGAGCTGCCGGAGGAGCTTACCGGCATCTTCGACTGCAGCAATCCAAACTGTATAACAAACCAGGAGCGTGAACCCGTAGAATCGAAGTTCAAGGTTACCGACAAGGACCCACTTACCGTCCGCTGCCTTTACTGCGACAACCTCATGGAAGAGGAGCAGATCACCCACCAGTTGATCCGGTCGAAGTAGCAAAAATATCCTGAGACGAGTGCACGCATATGGGAAACGATAAACCGAGAATAAGAGAGGTAAATCTTACCAGAGAGGAATCCCCGTCCGTCAGGACAATCCGCTTATACGACCCCCGGACATCAAACGCCACCCCCGGTCAGTTCGCCATGCTCTGGGTACCAGATTCCGGTGAAGTTCCGATCGCAATTTCGGGGACCCAGGGGGAGTACTCCGAGTTCACGATCAAGCGCCGCGGCGAGATAACAGCGGAGATACACGAACTCGAGGCTGGAGACAAGATAGGGGTCCGCGGCCCCTACGGAGTAGGGTTCTCTCGCCCGGAGGGTCCCTCAGTTATCGTCGGCGGCGGGTACGGGGTCGCTCCGTTGCGATACTTCCATCAACGGCACTCCCGCGATGTCTCTCTAGAAACGCTGGTCGGTGCAGCCACGGCAGCGGAACTCCTCTTCGTAGACCAGTTTAATCCGCAGATCGTATCCACCGACGACGGCTCGAAGGGACACCACGGCTTCATCACGGAAGTATTAGAGGACTTCCTGGCCCAAAGCGACTTCGAGATGATATACACTGCGGGACCGGAACCCATGATGGCAAAGGTTTATCAAATCTGTAAGACACGCGGGTTGAAGCTGGAGGCGAGCCTGGAACGGATCATGAAATGTGGAGTGGGCCTTTGCGGTTCTTGTCTTATCGACGGGTTCCGCGTCTGCAAAGACGGTCCCGTCGTCGACCTGGACCGTCTTGACGGGTTTAGCGAATTCGGCCGGTGGACGAGGACTTCCTCCGGCAAAAAGGAGCGCGTATAAAGATGGACACGAAGATCATCTGTCAGAAAGTCCTGTACGGGGGCGAGTTTACCCCCCTGGAGGTAGGGATAACCGACGGACGAATTTCGGACGTCGGGAGGTCACTGGGAGGTGCGGAACGGACGATAGACCTGGGAGAGAGGTTGCTCCTTCCCGGTATTATCGACGGGCACGTACACTTCCGCGACCCCGGGGACCCGGAAAAGGAGGACTTCAGATCGGGAAGCGAAGCCGCGGCCCGCGGTGGGGTAACGACGGT
>JAGYME010000119.1 GCA_018400715.1 Candidatus Bipolaricaulota bacterium | reverse complement strand
TTCGCGAAGTTAAGCAAGCTAGTCCTACCCAAGGACTACCTCCGCTATCGTTTGACCGGTGACCTCCTCGCCGAGAAGGCTGGTGCATCTGCGACCCTGCTATTCGACCTGGAAGGCGAGGACTGGTCGGCGGAATTGCTGGAGGCAGTTGGGTTAAGCAGGGATAACCTCCCATCGCTAACGGAACCTCTCTCCGTTTCGGGCGAGATTACCACCGAGGCCGCAGAATCCACTGGCCTATCTCCAGGAACTCCGGTAGTCGCCGGCGCGGGCGACCAGCAGGTCGGGGCGCTGGGGGTAGGGGCAATCAAACCGGGCGTAGTCGCCTCCACAATTGGGACAGGAGGCCAGTTGTTTACGACGGCAAGGTCCCTCCCTAAACCTAACGAGGGGAGGATTCACGTATTCAGAGGTCTGTTTCCGAATAGCTGGCACGTGATGGGGGCAATGCAGACGGCCGGACTGGCTCTCCGCTGGTTCAAGGAGAGCGTACTCGACGCGTACTCCGAAGCGGAACTCAGTTACGAAGAGATCTCTGAAATCGCTGCAAGTGCCCCGGCAGGCAGCCGGAACTTGCTCTTCTTGCCGTACCTGGCGGGAGAGAGGAGCCCTCACATGGACCCAAACGCCCGCGGGTGTTTCGTCGGACTCAACCTGGGTCACGAGTTGTCCCATATGCTCCGGAGCATTATGGAGGGGGTCACCTTTGGCATGAAGGACTCTCTGGACCTCTTCCAGGAGATGAAGATCCCGGTTGAAGAAATCCGCTGCGCGGGCGGGGGAGCAAATAGTCCGATATGGAGGGGGATTCAGGCAGATATATACGGACGTAAGGTGGTTAAGACAAACGTCGAGGAAAACGCCGCCTTCGGCGCCGCGACCCTTGCCGGGTTGGGAACGAACTTTTTCGACGGATCCCCCGAAGAAATCGCGGATTCCCTGGTAAAGTCAAAAGAGGAAACAAAGCCGGATAAGTCGAACCGCGAGAGATACGAGGGACTTCACAGCAGGTTCCAGAGCGCCTACTGGTCGCTGAAGCCCGAGTTCGACGAGCTAGCAAATTCCTGACGGTAACTTCTAAAACTTACTAGTAACCTGCCCGCCCCTGGCATCCTTCCTAGATATAATCTTCAGTTTCAACTATCTTCTTCGTGTCGTAGAATTGTTGACGCTATGGGCCACGATCATAATCACACAAACGAGGGTCATCACAGTTCCAGCGCGGGTAAACTCCGGACGGTCTCGATAGTCAACCTCTTAGGTTTCGTCCTGGAGCTGATCGGTGGACTTCTTTTCGGCTCAATCACCCTACTTAGCGACGCGTTCCACATGTTCTTCGACGCCACCGCCTACATCCTTGCCTACACCTCCGCTCACTTCGCCGAAAACTTCGAAGCGGACCGCACGTGGAACTTCGGGCTCCACAGGCTGGAGACCTTCTCCGCCTTTCTCAACGGGACACTTCTTATTCCCATGGCAGGCTACATTCTCTGGGAGAGTTACCACCGCTTCCTGAATCCTTCTTCCATCGGGACCATTCCCACCCTGGCAATAGGTGGAGCAGGCCTCCTAATTAACGTCGTTTCTGCTCTATTTCTCCATGGGGAAAGGATGAGCCTAAACGAAAAGGGAGCTTTCTATCATCTGATGGGGGACGCCGCGGGTTCGATCGCGGTAATCATCTCCGTCACTACGATACACTTTACCGGCCTTCAGGTCGTCGACCCTATAGCCGCCGTGGCCGTCGCAACCTTGATCTTCTGGAGCGCGGTCAGAGTCATCCGGGGCAGTACGTCAATACTGCTGCAGAAGAGCCCAATCGATAGTGACGCCCTGAAGAAAGACATCGAGTCCCTGCCCAACGTATACGAAGTGCGAGACCTCCGTGTCTGGCGCCTCTGCAGCGAGATCACGATCGGCTCGGCCCACGTCTGCGACAGCTCAACGGCCTTAGAAGAAAGCAGCGAAACCCGGAGGGCTGTAAGGGAGTTGATGCGGAGGAGGGGAATAGATCACGCCACGATTGAGATGGAGGAGAAGGTCGAAGGTTCCTGCCACCACGAGGTGGCGCATTGAGGTCAGTTCTCAGTTCGCGGTTCGCGGTCGGAAGGCGTCATGAGTCAAGTGTCGTGCGTCCTGGGTGTTGGGTTTTGGGTCTTAGGTCCTGGCAATTAGTATCTAGTAACCAATTAATCAAATCCCCCATTAACCCGTCACCCATTCCCCGTTACACATTACCAATTAACCAATTTACCAATTAACCAATTCACCAATTAACTAGTTAAACCGTGGCTATCGCCAAAGACTTTGACCGCTTACACCGAAAAACTGATACCTGATACCTGATACCTCTCTAACCCCGCCAACGTCCGCTCACCGGTCAACCTACATCCTACATCCTAACACCCCATTACCCGTAACTCATCACCCAATCAGCCGCCATCACAATCCCTAGATGCTAGATCCTGAC
>JAGYME010000118.1 GCA_018400715.1 Candidatus Bipolaricaulota bacterium | reverse complement strand
GTCGTTTATCTCGTCGACTGCGGAGGGATGGTAGCGTAGGTCGTATTCACTCATTAACCATTATCCCCGAAAACTTCCTCGTGTTCAGTGGTTTCAACCTCTCCGGACTCGATTTCTTTCTTTCTTGAAACAATTTCGGTGGCCAGTGATTGATCTTCCAGTATTTCCAAAGTTTCAAGCAAGCCCTGATAATCCTGGTAGCTTAGCATAACTGCTTCCGGCTTGCCCTTTTTCGTAAAAACAAACCTGTCGAAAACCTCGGAGGATTCCCTCACTAACTCCAGGAACTTCCGCCTCCCCTCGGAGACTGAATAGGTCTTCTCGGACATTTTTATCACCAATTAAATGTACACTATAATGTACAGTTTTTCAAAATGTGTCGCTTTTCGGGTAAATCCTGGAATACCGATCGGAAAGAGGTTACCGGGCCAGCACATGGACCTGACCTACGGTGGAGGGAAGAAAAGCGCCTATAATGTGGAGATAAGGGTTTCGCAGGTCAACATTCTCTTTTCTTCAGGGTTTTCCAGAAACGGTTCTACGTCCTGAAGGACTTCTTCCCAGTCGAGGGTTTTCAATTTATCTTTGACTGCCGACTTCCAGTTTTGACCTGTAATGGTCTGTCCTTCCCAGCCAGTCTGCTGAAGAGCGTTGTTGAGCATCTCTATGTTGGGTTCGACTGGTTCCTGACGAGACCTGTACCACAGGAGGTCATAAATGTCTCGTCCTTTTGTATAGTCCCGGGTCAGCAGGGCGTGGATTTTTCCGGCCATCAATGAGGGAAGGTCGTAATGCCACAAAGAGAGCAAGAAGTGGCGGTTAATTACTGTCGTTTCCATTTGTGCTCCAGCGGGGGGATTGGTGTCGATCTCGAGCTTGATTGATATCTTCTCCTCCTCGTGGGGGCTGAGCCCGGCCTCGTATAGTAATCGGGGGAAGCGCAGAAACGCTGAGTGAACTGTTTTGTCACTAGAAGGGTGTACGGTGAGTTCGAAGCTCGCCGAGCGGAGATCTTTTGCAACTTTGTCTAAAATCTCCTGAAAATCGTATCCCTCACTTCGCTCCAGGGAAAAGTCGAGATCCTCCGAGTATCGCTGTAGGCCATATAGAAAACGGAGTGCCGTACCGCCCAGAAAAGCAATTCTTTCGAAACCAAGCCCCATATTTATCGATCGGAGAATGTGGGATTGGAGATATTCTCGGAGCGTATTTTCACGTTGGTTCTTTGGGGCTTCTCGTGACAGGTTCAGCGCTCTATCTTTCATCGATATCGTACTCCTCGAGGAAATCTCTTCGAAAGTCTACTAATTTGCTGGAACCTTTCATGAGTTTTTTACTACCGGTCCGTTCGGCGAAATCGGTCAGCGTCTGAGGATTGATTTCGTCCAAATTCTGGAGGCGTAACCCCTCTATCCTGTCGTAGGTGATCGGTCCGTTCAAGAAGTAAAACTTATCTAGGAGGGCTTTTTCCGGTTTGGCGATAATGATCTCTAATCCCTTGGAAGTATCCGAGTAATAGCCCCAGAACATACCTTCTTTCAGATGCCGATAATGGAACCGTCCTTCTGGGTTTTCGTGTTTTTGTGGACGGGATGTAGTTAGTGAAGTTACTATCTGTGCAGCTTCCGGGATTAAGCCATGATAATCCAGAGCGTAATCCAGGCTAACGTAAGAGGGGTAGACGATCTGGTTGGCCAGGTATTCCGCCGGCAATTCACGCTTTCTGTAGGGTTCTGCAATTACATACTTCCCCCGGGCTAGTTTTACCAGCTTGCCCTGATTTGACCAGCGCCTTAGCTGTGTGTGGACGGATTCAGGGTTTTTGGCCCCCGCCCTAACCAGTTGAGGCTCAACTACTGGTAAATTTCCAAACTGATCTAAGAATTCTTCCCATTTCATATTAGTAGTGTAACGAATATGTTACACTATTGCAATATTATTAGGTCAGTAATGCGTACGTTTAGGCGGAGCATAGGAACTCCGCCTCCTGAGTTAGTGTAAACAGTAGACCCAGACCCCGCACAATCAACAACAGCAGCCCCCAGCCCCCGTGCTGGGGGCGGTAGGTTTGAGAGAATACCTTCCGGGCAAGCATCCCACCTACCGGTCGGGCGTGGGAGCCCGACCGGCTTGGGGAAAAGTAAATAACGGTGGAGCGCGGGGATTCCGCCCCCTTGGTTGTTCGAGAATATTAGTCGGGCAGAGGTTTCCAGCTGGGGGCGAGATGTTCGGGATGTCACATTCCGGCTGGGCACAGGGGCCCAGCTATTGGGTTTGTTGTAAGAAGCAAGGTTTCCTTGAAAAAAAGACAGAAACGTTACAGACTAAAAAGGTCTCCAGTACTCACTTGGCACTGAGCGTCCGCGCGTGGGATTTATTGTGGATATTGAGCCGAGTGGTTCTGAGTAATTCAACAATGAATAGGAGAAAAGTTCAAGTTTTAAAATCAGTAGAAAACTGGCCCTTAGTCC
>JAGYME010000117.1 GCA_018400715.1 Candidatus Bipolaricaulota bacterium | reverse complement strand
CCCAAGATCAAGGTGAACGCCTGCTCATGTACCTGCAACGGTAGACGACTCCTCATCCTGGACAATGTTGAGTGGTCGGGTACTCGGTCAGTCAACTCTAGCCCCAGAAACTTCCGCAACGACAACGAATCTCCACAGCGCCACTCGATCCCTCGTTCCGATTCGATCCCTTCGAAGTACCCAATCAGGTGCATGCGGAAGTATACCCCTGGTGGGATCGACCTCCGTCCCGGTGTGCCGTCCGCTTCGAAGTAAGGAGAACACAGATCTTCTACCTTGCGATCGAACTTCGCCTCTCTCAACAGTTCATTCAGCTTCTCGTAGAACCGGTGCCCGGGTCCCTTCTGTATATCATTGTAGGCCACCCACATGGATCCCTCGCTTCCTCGTTGTTGTCCCATAGACATGACCATTCCCCCCTTATCAACAGATATTATACTGTGATGCAGTGGACAGACAACATAAATCAACAGGCTGCTAGTTCATGGCTTGCTATTCTGTGTGAAATTATGGCAGCTTACATCCAAGAACAGCTTGCCTTTAGGTCTTGTCGATCTCCATCTTTGAAATCACTAGTCCTGTTAGAAGCTTTGGATAGAAATCGGTTGATTTCTGTGGCATTTTCTCTCCATGGTCTGCTACTTGCCTTACCTCAGATGGACTGTTTGGATTAAGCAGAAAGAAGATTTGCTCTGACCCATTATCAACGGCTTTTACAGCTTCTTTTGGATCATGGGCGTAGGTTATGTTCCTCTGCTCTTCCAACGCCTTTGCGTCGATACCAAGCAACCGCTCAAGAATTAGGGTATGCAGGATGGATACGTCCAGCCGTTTCCAATCGGGCGACCAGTTACCCGTTATCAATTTATCCATTATGCCCTCGTTCTTTAGGGTAAGTGAGGCATAAATTCCGCTGCTGTAGAAACCAAAGGAGTGATTCTTTTTCTCCTGTTCGACCGCTTCTTCCATTTCTAGTTCGGGGGACGCACACCGTGATTCTTTAAGGAGAAAGCGATCCCCGTTTCGACCAGCTTGAACGCTGAATTTGTTCCGACGGTTTGATGCCTGTAGGACGGCGTGGGGTCACACAACTACAAAGGGCAATATGGGACGATGGAAGACGGGTTTTGCTAGGCTACAATGGCGGTTGCAGCGAGTGGGGAATCTGGGGCAGACTCGTTACTTACGTGCCCGTCCCTTTGTTTGAACTGCAGGAGGAGTCCTTGATCAACGCCGGGTACTTCACTCGTATCCAGTCAATGATGTGTGCGCAGTGCTCTTCTGCAAACGCAAGGGTTTCCCCAACCATCGATTCGGAGACCTCCCTCATGCGCGCGTAGTCGGCTGTCGCCCTCTTTTTCCCCAGGCTCTCGATCTGCCGCAGGACGCGGGAGTCGAGGCCGGCGGTGAACTGCAGGGACTGGATAGCGTAGTAATAATGGCTTGGCGTGCCTTTGGGAACCCGGTAGCCGGATGCACGCAGAGCCGCGCGAGCTGCTGTGAGTAGAGCTCCGTAGCAGCAGGCGAGAGGGCGATCTGGGCTTAGCTCCTCAATGTGTGCGTCTCGCAGATCGGTGCTCACGATCTCGAGCAACTCTGTGATCTCTTGTCGGCTTGTCTCGTGTTCGACAAGCAGCTGTGCATCTCGCCAGGACTCAAGGCTCACGATTCACTCCGATCAGATCCGTTCTTGCCTCACGCATGACGCGCGACAGGAAATGGTCCCCCTGCTCCAAGCGTTGGCGAAACTCCGCCTGCGTGAAGACTGTCGGATTGATCTCACGACCGAGAGACTCCTGGAGAGGTGAAACCGCCGATACGACATCGAGAAACCGCACATTCCCAATCACCATGATGTCGATGTCGCTCTTGCTGCTCTCATCCCCGCGCGCGATGGATCCGTACAGGAAGGCGTAGTCGATGGAGTCCGCCATCGTAAGGAGCGCCTCTTGCAGCGCACCAGCGATCCCTGCTGTCTTCTCGATAAGGCCCCGGAGCTCGTCGAGTACAGGACACATCCGGTTTACTTGGTAGTAGGTCAGGTTTCCTTCTCGCGTTTTGAGCAGAATGCCTGCCCGGACAAGGTTGGCGAGCTCTCTCTGCACAGCACCTTGACCTACGCTGGTCAATCGGATGATCTCGCGAAGGTAGAGCTTGCGAGTTGGCTGTGGGACCAAGAGCGACAAGATGGCGAGCCGAGCCTTCCCGAAGAGCAGAGTTCCGAGTCCGGATGAAGTCGAGGTTGTACCTTTCATGGGTACAGTTGTACTCTTTTTAGGTACGAAAGTCAAGACTATGTAGCCTGAGGCACCGAGGTCATAGATGTGAAGGTGCAGACTAAGGATGGGAGAATCTGCTGGGGCCAGGTCTTGCAATGACACATGGATTGAACTAGGGCAGGAATGGCCAGAGCATCCCAAATGGAGTTCCCCAGCGTTGTCCATCATCTGACGTCGTGGGGAAACGGCCGACAGAACATC
>JAGYME010000116.1 GCA_018400715.1 Candidatus Bipolaricaulota bacterium | reverse complement strand
AAGCAATCGTGTTGATCCCCGAGGGCAAGATCGCCTTCGGCAAGCTCTCCCAGGCGATGATGCACGGGGCAAACGTCATCCAGATCGAGGGAAACTTCGACGAGGCGCTAGAAATGGTGCTGGAGATCACCGAAAACTATCCTGTCACTCTGGTCAACTCACTCAACCCTAACCGGATCGAGGGCCAGAAGACCGCCTCGTTCGAGATCTCCGACTTCCTCGGAGACGCGCCGGACTACCACATGCTGCCCGTGGGCAACGCGGGAAACATCACCGCCTACTGGAAGGGGTACAAGGAGTACTACGACTCGGGTGTTACCAGCAAGCTGCCCAAGATGACCGGCTTTCAGGCCGCCGGGGCGGCGCCAATAGTCGACGGGGCCAGAGTGGAAAACCCCGAGACCGTCGCCACAGCGATTCGGATCGGCAACCCCGCCAGCTGGAAGAAGGCGGAAAACGCCCGTGACGAGTCGGGTGGCCTCATCGACAAGGCGACAGACGAGGAGTTAATCGAGGCCTACAAGGTGCTTGCCGGGAAAGAGGGAGTCTTCTGCGAGCCGGCGTCCGCCGCGTCCGTGGCCGGACTGTTAAAGCTGGACGGGACAGGCTACTTTGAGGACGGGAGTACGGTGACCTGTACGCTAACCGGGCACGGCCTCAAGGACCCCGACATCGCCATCGAGTCGAGCGAACAGCCGGAGACTGTCAGGTCTCTCGACGAGGTTGTGGGGGTGGCGAACTTATGAGGTATATAATCTTGCAGAGCGACGGCATGGCCGACTATTCACAGCCGGAACTTTCGTATAAGACACCGATTGAGGCGGCTGACACGCCCAACATGGACAGGATCTCCTCCTCGGGACGAATCGGGCTGATAGATACTATCCCTCCCGGCATGACCCCCGGAAGTTCCGTCGGCAACATGAGCCTGATGGGCCTTGACCCGAAACGGAACTTCACCGGCAGGGCGCCGCTGGAGGCCAGGGGTTTGGGGTTAAACCCGGGAGACGACGACCTCGTCTTCCGCTGTAACCTGGTAAAGCTGGATGAGTCGGAGGAGGAGACCGTCATGGAGGACTACAGTGGCGGCCACCTCGATAGTTCCGAGGCGAGTTCCTTCGTCAAGGTCCTAAACGAAAAGATAAACGAGGAGGAGTTCGATTTCTACCCGGGGCTGAGCTACCGCAACCTCCTCGTCTGGAAGGGTGGTAGGAGGAAGGTCGACTGGCAGAAAATAGACCTGACCCCGCCGCACGACATCAGCGGTCGCTCGGTAGACGGATATTACCCTAAGGGCCAGGGAGGAGAGGTGCTTAGGTCGCTCCAACAGAGGGGAAGCGAACTAATAGAAGGGAGCGAGAACGCCAACGCGATTTGGTTCTGGGGCGCCGGAGTCAAGCCGGAGGTCCCCACCTTCAAAAGCCGCTATGGGCTGTCCGGCGGGGTGATTAGCGCCGTCGACCTCATCAGGGGGCTCGGCTCCTACGCTGGCCTGGAACCGATAGACGTGCCAGGCGTGACGGGTTTTATCGACACCAACTATGCAGGCAAGGTGAATGCCGCCCTGGAGAACTTGCGCGATGACTCCCTCGTCTACCTCCACGTGGAGGCCCCTGACGAGGCCTCCCACATGGGCGACCTTGACCTGAAGATGGAGGCGATAGAGAAGGTCGACAGCAAGATCCTCGGTCCGTTAATCGACGCCATTCAGGGCGAGGATGACGTGCGGATCATGGTGGTGACCGACCACGTCACCAGCGTGGAGAGCAAGACGCACGAGCCGGGCGCTGTCCCTTTTGCCATCGCCGACTTTCCCCTGAAGGAGAGTCCCAAGTTGGTCCGCTTCTCCGAGAGCAACGGCTACAAGAGCGACAGGTTGAACTCGGGGCAGGCGCTTCTCGATCAATTCATCGTCACCGACGACGTCCGCAGGAAGGCGGTCCGGTCGGCTTAAATTTGGATAAGCGAAATTAGGCAGTGGTTGTCATCTAGCGGAAATAAGCAACTGGGGCGGGAAGCTCCTCCCGCCCCGAAATTTTTCGCTATTTATTCTAACTCGTATTTTCCCATGGTCGCGTCGATCTCCGCTCCCTCGTGGACTATCTCCTTGAGCGCGGCGACGACCCTTTCCATCTCGTCGACGGGCCTCTGCCAGACGTTACGCCCGAAGATAGTGCCGCGGGCGCCCGCGTCCACGCCCTGCCTGGCTGACTGGAGGACGCCCTTAAGGCCGTCCCGTTTTGGTCCGCCCAGCATGACTACGGGGACGTTCGCGTTATCGCAGATCTCTTTGAATTCCTCTTGTCCGTGGGGGCCGGGATAGGGGGCCTTGAGCACGTCGGCGCCCAGTTCCAGACCTACCCGACAGCCGTCCGCGATGATCTCCGGGTCGCTCTTTCTCTCCTCCTCGATGTACTTTCCCATCGTCGTCGGCTCGACCATGACCGGCATGTCGTACCTCTCTCCGTCGTTTATCACCTCGGATA
>JAGYME010000115.1 GCA_018400715.1 Candidatus Bipolaricaulota bacterium | reverse complement strand
TCAAGAGATCGCCGGTTCAAATCCGGTCGTCCCCGCCAAATACTTAGGATCTAGCCTGCTACTGAATTAACGATATTTAACTTTCTAATTTGGTGAGTTTATACGGGGAAGATGCCGAGGTAGCTCAGGCGGTAGAGCACCGCCCTGAAAAGGCGGGTGTCCCCAGTTCGACTCTGGGCCTCGGCACCACCTTTCTTTTCGACTCCCGTTTCCTTAACTGTGATTATCTCCGACCGTCTCCATTGTCGAAATAGCCTATCTTCCTGGAGGTCTCCTTGCAGGCCCCGGTCACGCGTTCAACTAACTCCGTCAAATTATCCTGCAGACTACTGTTCTTATGGGTAGAGACGCTCTCCGCAGCTATAATCTTCTCCTCGAAGTCCTGGACGGGACCAGCAACACAGAAGTTACCTTCGTGAAACTCCTCGTCGTCTATCGCGTAACCTCTCTCCCTCACCTTCGCGATTTCGTCTTCTAGTTCCAGGGGGTCGGTAATAGTATTGGGGGTGTGCGTCACTAAATCCGTTTTTTTCAGATACGTGTCCATTTCCTCGTCATCAAACCCAGAAAGCAACGCCTTGCCCAGCGCCGTACAATAAGCTGGTGCCCTGCGTCCAATTATCCCATTTATCGTTACGCTCGGATAACCCTCTTCCCTGTGTATGTACATGACCTCGAAATCGTACAGGACAGCTAGATGTGAATTGCAGCGCAAGTCCGAAGCTAGGTCCTTCAGCAAAGGCTTGGCAGCGTCGAGGAGGTCCATTCTGGTCAGGAGGTAGTTGCTTTTTTCCAAAAACCTCAGACCGAGCTTGTACTTCTTGTTATCCTCTTTTTTTAGGTAACCGTGCTGGACCAGCGTAAATAGGGTGGGGTATATGGTACCGGGCCGCTTGTCCATCTTGTCAGCGACCTCGGTAACGGTGAGCTCCTCCTGCTCGTGGTCGAAAAGATCGAGTATAGATAGAGCTTTATCCAGGGACTTATTCAAATATTGCTCGTTTGTCGGTCCGTCCGACATAGTTATTTCACCTTTCAAATAACAAAAACCATTCTGAGTATATGTTAACAATGTAAAGCCTTCAAGGAAATCGGTATGACTTGTTAAAAAGTATAGGATAACAAGCAGATATTGTATTTTTGAAATCTACGAAACTGAGGGTCTAAAAAGCCAGATTTTAGAGACTATGGGGTAAAGTCAAGTCTCACCTCCAGCAAGTTGATAATTTGGGATCTTTTTACCACCATTGTTTTCGGGAGAGAGTTCGGATGACCTCTCATCTTCTGGATAACATCCAGATTGAGGCTTCCGGGCTCTCTCTTTGTCCTCATCTGTTTCCTTTCTTTTGTCCTCGTAGTTTGGATCAAACTCTTCCCCGGATGTTAGTATCCCGTAGATAATGTGGACGAGTTTTCTCATACAGGAGCCGATCGCCACCATGCGATCTTTGCCTTTGGCCCGCTGCTTTTCGTAGTGTTCTCTAATTACCGGGTTGCAGTTAACCGCCGACATGGTGGAGGTAAATACGGCACGCTTTAGTCTGGGATTCCCCTTCTTGGTCATATCCGGGTGAGGGTTCTTGTAGTTCCCGGACTCGCTTAGTTCCGGGTAGGCACCGACGTAGCCATTTAGCTTGGTGGCTGTGGCGAACCTGTTGATGTCCCAGATCTCGGTGGTCATTGTTGCCCCGTTTACCGGACCGATACCATCCACTGATTCTAGTTTATTGGGCGCAATCTCTCGGAAGCTTTTCTTTATTCTTTCGTTTAGATTCTCCACCTCTCGCTTTACTACGGTAATCTGTTCTGCCAGGTGTTTTATGGTTATCTCTATTTCCGGCCCGTAGCCCTCGCCTACGGTGTTAGAAGCTAGCTCAATTAGCTTCTTTGCTTTCTGTTCTCCCAGTTTGTGATTTATTTTGCCGTAACGTAAGCTGGCAAGTCCGTCTACGTCAAGCTTGGCAATCTCTTCTGGCCCGGGATACTTCGTTAGTACTGCAAGGGAGCTAACCGCCGACAGCTTCCCAAAACAGTCGGAGTATTCGGGAAAGACTCCAACCAGTAGGTCGTCTAGTTGTTGGATTAACCTGGTCTTTTCTTCTACTCGTGAGGCCCTGTATCTACAGAGCTTCCTTAAGCTACGCAACCTTTCGTTCGTCCTGGGAGTTGACTTGGGCTTAAACCTGAGCACGTATCTGCCAATTGCTCTGGCATCGGCCGAATCGGTCTTTACCCTGGATAGATCCATCTTCTTGAACTGATGGATCTCGTTGGGGTTGATTAAGCTCAGGGTGAGATCCAACTTCTCCTTTAGCTCCATCAGATGGTTAAATACGGGCTTCCAGTAATTTCCGGTCGCCTCCAGGCCCAGGTGTATACTACTGGTAGAGTGTTTCCACAGTAACTCTTCTAGCTTTTCAAAGCCACCCTTGTCGTTGGTGATCGTAGTTTTGTAGGCTGGATCATCCTCTTCTTTCTCGATTCCGTAGACGGCGTGCTCTTCCGAACCGACATCTATACCGACGTATGTACTCATAGATTTTTGACTCCTCCCGTAATCTC
>JAGYME010000114.1 GCA_018400715.1 Candidatus Bipolaricaulota bacterium | reverse complement strand
CAGGTTAACGGTCTGTTTTACGCCGCTTAGTTTAAACATTCGTCCACACATCCAGTTCGAAAGAGCGCCAGGCAGTTACCTGGCAGTTTAAGTTGAAAGTAGATTAACACAATAAATTTAAAAAATCAACCCTAATTTTATATAATCTGGGGTAATTTCATGTTTTGTCGGAAAAAGTGTATATTATCACAAACGGTCCGCCCGAGAGATTATCTCGTTGACGGTTCATCAACTGGACAATATATCCTTATTTCGCTTTCTTACTGGAATAATCAGCCCACAGGCATAGGCGGATGTTTACATCCGGTGTGACCCTTGGTGTAAGGGTGAATCGAGTTAACTAAGTACCTGCAACGCTTAATAAGCCATGTGCAACGTTAAATAGGTATAGCCCCTGGGTCCAGCACTTCTCTTAACAAAGTCAACCTTTAATTCAGAGATGGATCACTCCTCGGTAGACACACCTCACCTACCGTAATGTGATTCTTTACTTTCATATCACCTCCTAGTGTTTTCGATCTGGTCCTTCTTTGTTCGATCAACTACCACCGGCCCCGGAGACCTTGGATGAGGGTAAGCCAAACCTCTCACTTGGGACATCTACTTGGCTCGGTATTTTCCGCAACCAAGCAGTGTCAAATCTGCTACATAGGGCATTTTACCTCACCCGGTTCTCGAGGGTGCTTCAGGACTAGTTGCGGACCTCAATAAAGGGTCAAAAGTGCTGGTGGAAGTCACCCTCGAGGCCGTGGTGTCGATCATCTCTTCATTGAATCTCCTATTTTTTGTTCACCGTTTAGTTTCTTAACGTTCTAACTTCACTTAGTTCGGGTTGACCGTTAGCATAGATCTTTGAGCTTTTAACTTGTCCACGTCAAACAACAGGGTGGAGTCAAATCGTTTACCCCTGGCCAGATGCCACAGTCCCTTTAAGTACTTTCTCATCAGGGCAACAACACTTACGTTCTTGTTTGCGTTTTCTTCTCCTCCGTCCCTAGCTACCTTTTTTCGGTGCCAGGCCTGAAAGAAAGGATCGGTATTAATCTTTCTGCAGGTGGCAAGGTAAAGCGCTGATCTGGCGTCTGAAGGTCCCCTCTTTGTAATATGTAAGGGACTATTATATGTTCCGCTGCTGTGTTCTTTTAGATTGAGACCAAATGCCTTTATTAGTTGGTCGACCTTCTCGTAGTCCGCAAAAGAGCCCAACTTGTCCCAGAAGACTGCCGCCGTGGGTAAGCCTACCTCCTCACCCATCCTTAGTACTTCCTCTTTTTCGATTATCCGGTCCAACTTTCGTTCAAACTTCAACCGGTCCCGTCTTAACCTGTCCGCGTGCTCGGCCAGGTTCTTTATGCTCATCCGTTCCGATTTCAGCATGGTAACGCCCAAGCTACTTTTGGCTGCCTCTATTACTTCATCGATCCGGTTTTTCTTTAGGAAGGGACCACCCTTTTTTCGCATGTAGGCCCGAACCTCTTTCTCGTTTTCGGCAATCTTTTGGGGACCGCCAAAGTTTTTGAGTATCCCCAACAAGGTGGCCCTCTTTAACTCCCAGGCCTGGATTATCTCCGGCCAGTAGCGGGCCATCTCCGCCTCCAGGTAGCCCAGGTGTCTCTGCCAGTTTCCCTGGATGCGACCCAACTGGCGGATCAGGGTTCTTACCCTCCTGCGCCTTATCTCTTTGGGTTCCCATCGTTCGGTTAAACCCTGTTTATGTAGCCAGACCAAAATATGTGCCGCCTTGGAGTCGTGGATGCTCGGTACCCCGTCCGCAATCTCCTTGGCATCCCCTACCCGCTTGGGAGCCATCTTCCAGACCTCCCATCCTCTCCTGTAGGCCATGTGCCTTATCGGATCCCCGTAACTTCCGGTCGGTTCCATTACCATCTGTACCCTGGATGGTTTTAGTCTATCGACAAAGCGGGCGAACTTTCTCGATTCTCGGGGGTGTTCCCAGCGGATCACTCCAACATCCTTCCCGGTCTCGTCCGCTAGGGCAGCGTACTCTTTCTTCTTGGCCACGTCTAGGCCCATAATCAACGTATCTCCCCGTAATTGGGAATCGATCTCCTTGTGGTTTACACTATTGACGTGAACTGAGCTGTAATTGACTGTTTTCATTGGGATCACTCCTCATGATTTAGTGGTGTATCTTAAGTGTGAGGGGTGATCCCTTTAATTACATCCTCGTTTATCATAGCAGACTAGTTCGGCATAGATGAGCGTACTTTTAACACGGTTTCGTAAGTGAATACCGAACTAAGTGCTGGAACGGTGTTTCACCCGTGGAGTCATGTTTGGTATAAGGGTCATATCAGTTGCTCCGGTACGTGCAACGTATTCGTTCAGCTAGTCTGCACATACCGAAGAAATTCCATCAACATTTATAGAAACCACCCATCACCATTGTTTAAGACAGTAACGGGTAACGGGGAATGGGTGATGGGTTAATGGGTTAATGAGGTTGACTTGATAAAGAGCGTTAATTGCGGATTTGATTAATTGGTTACTAGATACTAATTGCCAGAACCTAATGCCCAAAACCCAACACCCAGGAGCCAGGACCGCGGACTGAGAGAGTACATCAGCAACATGTCCCTATACCCCTCTCTTCGGCGTTGGAACTTGCCAAGTAAAAAGCTATACTTGAACGTGATAAGCATGCTCGA
>JAGYME010000113.1 GCA_018400715.1 Candidatus Bipolaricaulota bacterium | reverse complement strand
CATTGGAGGAGAAATCAGCACGAAAGGTTGTTGGTTTTTGGGAGGTGCATATTGTAAACAGGGCCCGACAGATGTAGGGCTCTTTTTGTTTTTCAAGGCGTGCGAGGCATATGGCTAAGACCAAGAACAACGGAGCAACACTGGGCTTTGAAGACAGGCTGTGCCATGCCACTTGAGAGATCCCCTGAACTTTTGCGCTCACATCTAATTTTGTAAGTGCAGATGCAGAATGGAAGCAATGGCTTAAGAATTGCTTAATAGGTGAGGGAAAATGGGAAACCGTTTCTTTGAGCATCCGATACTGAATTCGCCATACGAGTGTCCCAACCGCTATTGGGAACTTGACGAAGCAGGGCAACCCACACAGGAGATCATCGAAGGACGGCGTAAGGCTTCCTTCATTACTCCAATCCCCAAACCACGGAAGCGAAAGCAAGGAGCCGACCAGCAGCAACTGGTCTTTGACGAAGGTAAAGGCCTCTCCACACAGGAACAGCAGTACAGAGTTACCTCGCTAATCAACCAGGTTCGCGAGCATGTTCAGCGGTGGAGAGAGCTTCCGGACCCAGCGCGCTGGCATGTTACACCGGAGACAGCAAGACTACTTCAACACTGGCGACATCACAGATTCAGCGATATTCGACCGTTTTTCTGCCAGATTGAGGCGGTCGAGACGCTCATCTGGCTAACGGAGGTTGTGCCAAACCTCGGTAAGGGAGAAAAGCTGATCCTTGAGGAGCTCAAGGATGCTGCTGCAGCTGCAAATCCCGGACTTGAGCGACTCGCGTTGAAGATGGCAACCGGTTCAGGCAAGACAACCGTCATGGCAATGATTATTGCTTGGCAGACTGTAAATGCAGTGCGTCACCCGACAAGCAGGAGATTCACGCCCGGTTTCCTAGTAGTGACTCCGGGCATCACTATCCGCGACCGGCTCCGGGTACTTCAGCCGAATGATCCCGATAGCTATTACGAGAGTCGTGAACTTGTGCCGCGCGAGATGCTTCCAGATCTCCAGCGAGCGAGGATTGTTATCACAAACTTCCACGCTTTCATGCTCCGCGAACGTATGGAGATCTCGACAGGCGGTCGTGCTCTTCTCCAGGGACGTCTCGGTGAAGAGCCCAGAACGCTGGAAAACGAAGGTCAGATGCTCCAGCGTGTGATACCCGCACTGATGGGCATGAAGAACATACTTGTGCTAAATGACGAGGCTCATCACTGCTACCGAGAGAAACCTGGCGACACAGACGAAGCAGCTCTCAAGGGCGATGATCGAAAGGCAGCCGAGAAGAATACCGAAGCTGCACGAGTTTGGATCACGGGGCTTGAGACAGTTGCTAATAGGATTGGCATCTCCCGAGTAATAGACTTGTCCGCAACTCCATTCTTCCTTAGTGGATCAGGCTATGCAGAAGGGACGATATTCCCGTGGACCATGAGTGATTTCTCATTGATGGATGCGATTGAATGCGGCATCGTAAAGCTGCCTCGCGTTCCAGTAGCCGACAACATCCCGGGCGGAGAAATGCCAAAGTTCCGTAATCTCTGGGAGCATATTCGATCCAAGATGCCCAAGAAAGGCCGCGGCAAGGCCAAGAATCTTGACCCGCAGAAGCTGCCAGTTCCGCTTCAAACAGCGCTGGATGCGCTGTACGGTCACTACGAGAAGACATACAGGCTTTGGGAGGATGCAGGTATTCACGTTCCTCCATGCTTCATCATCGTCTGCAACAATACGTCCACGAGCAAACTTGTCTATGACTACATTTCCGGTTACGACCAGGAGTACGAAGACGGATCGAGCCACCCTGTCAAGGGACGATTTGAACTGTTCCGTAACTACGATGAGTACGGTAATCCCATTGCCAGGCCCCGCACGTTGCTGATCGACAGCGAACAGCTTGAGTCCGGCGAGGCGCTTGATAAGGACTTTCGCAAGATGGCATCAAACGAGATTGAGCGATTCCGTCGAGAGATCATCCAGCGCAGCGGAGATCGTCGGCACGCCGAAATGCTTACCGATCAAGATCTGCTCCGCGAAGTCATGAACACCGTGGGCAAGGAAGGACGGCTGGGCGAATCTGTCAGGTGTGTCGTTTCCGTATCTATGCTGAGCGAGGGCTGGGATGCCAATACGGTAACCCACGTGCTTGGTATCCGCGCGTTCGGCACGCAGCTTCTCTGTGAGCAAGTTGTTGGGCGTGCATTGCGGCGACAGTCATACGAGTTAAATGACGATGGCCTGTTCAACGTTGAGTACGCCGATGTCCTTGGCATTCCATTCGACTTCACTGCAAAGCCTGTTGTTGCGACTCCTCAGCCGCCACGGGAGACGGTGACAGTGAAAGCGATGAGCCCAGAACGAGACCCCCTGGAAATCAAGTTCCCCCGCGTGGCCGGCTACCGTGTGGAGCTGCCCGAAGAACGTCTTACGGCGCAGTTCAATGCCGACTCGGTTCTCGAACTTACACCTGAACTAGTCGGGCCATCAGTCACGCGCAATGAGGGGATCATTGGAGAAGGAGTCGACCTCAATCTTATCCATACCGGCCGCCTGCGGAAGTCAACGCTTCTCTACCATCTCACCGAGAGGCTCCTTGTCACGAAATGCAAAGACCAGGGGGATGAGCCAAAGTACCACCTCTTCGGGCAACTGAAGCGCATCACCCGCGAGTGGTTGGACACACA
>JAGYME010000112.1 GCA_018400715.1 Candidatus Bipolaricaulota bacterium | reverse complement strand
GGAGCATTCTGACAGTCCGATGACTGTTAAGAAATGGTTAGATCAGAGAAATTACAAAATAGCATACACCCTTTTAATATTAACTCCCAATGCGCCTTATGGGCGTGTGATGTAAATTTGTTGGGCTTATAGCTCAGTTGGTTAGAGCGCACGCCTGATAAGCGTGAGGTCGCTAGTTCAAATCTAGCTAGGCCCACATTGGGGGAATTAGCTCAGCTGGGAGAGCACCTGCCTTGCAAGCAGGGGGTCAGCGGTTCGATCCCGCTATTCTCCACGCACAGCGCACGGGCGCTGAAGAGATATTTGAAAAATCGGGTGGATAAACGATGCTACACAACAAACGTAGATGCCTTAGATATTGATCATTAAATACATTGATTAAATTACTAAGGGCACACGGTGGATGCCTTGGGACATGGAGCCGATGAAGGACGTGGTAAGCTGCGATAAGCCTCGGGAAGGTGCAAACAACTTCTGAACCGGGGATTTCCGAATGGGGCAACCCGTTCCGGGTTATACCGGAAGACACTGCTTTGAATATATAGAAGCAGATGAGGAAACGGAGCGAATTGAAATATCTTAGTAACTCCAGGAAAAGAAAATAACAATGATTCCCCCAGTAGCGACGAGCGAACGGGGAAGAGCCCAAACCTGATATGTGTCAAGCCTGCTGGTCTTGCATATCAGGGGTAGTAGGGTCGGTCTTGACCGGACAGCAGACCGGTCGGCAAGTCAAAAAAGTATCGATTAGGAGAATTGTTCTGGAAAGTTCAACCACAGAGGGTGAAAGTCCCGTAACTGAAAACCGATACTCTTGCCTGATTGACTCCTGAGTAGCATGGAGCACGTGAAATTCCATGTGAATCTGCCGGAACCATCCGGTAAGGCTAAATACTCCCATGTCACCGATAGCGAACTAGTACCGTGAGGGAAAGGTTAAAAGTACCCGTAAAAGGGAGTGAAATAGAACCTGAAACCGTGTGCCTACAAGCGGTCGGAGTCCCGAACTTGTTTCGGGATGACGGCGTGCCTTTTGCATAATGAGCCTGCGAGTTATCGTATATAGCGAGGTTAAGAGAGATCCTCGAAGCCGTAGCGAAAGCGAGTGTTAATAGCGCGTCCAGTTATATGCGGTAGACCCGAAGCTGAGTGAGCTATCCATGGGCAGGGTGAAGCCCCGGTAAAACGGGGTGGAGGCCCGAACCATTGTATGTTGAAAAATGCTTGGATGACCTGTGGATAGGGGTGAAAGGCCTATCAAACTCAGCGATAGCTGGTTCTCTCCGAAATAGCTTTAGGGCTAGCCTTGACGTAGTGTGACGGAGGTAGAGCACTGAATGGACTAGGGGGCTTCACCGCCTGCCAAACCCAATCAAACTCCGAATGCCGTTTACATATTCGTCAGGAGATAGGTTGCGGGGGATAAGCTTCGTAACCAAAAGGGAAACAACCCAGACCGACAGCTAAGGTCCCAAAATACAGGTTAAGTGAGAAAGGATGTGAAATTACTTAGACAGCTAGGAGGTTGGCTTAGAAGCAGCCATTCCTTTAAAGAGTGCGTAATAGCTCACTAGTCAAGTGATTTTGCGCCGATAATTTCCGGGACTATAAACCTGTTACCGAAGCTTCGGATCCTCGATTCGTTCGGGGGTGGTAGGAGAGCGTTCCATTAACCGCTGAAGGTTGACCCGTGAGGGCAGCTGGAGGAGATGGAAATGAGTATGCAGGCACGAGTAACGATCAAGCGGGTGAAATTCCCGCTCGCCGTAAGCCTAAGGATTCCTGAGTAAAGCAACTCTGCTCAGGGTTAGTCGGCCCCTAAGTTGAGGCCGAAAGGCGTAATCGATGGGGAACAGGCAAATATTCCTGTACCAGTACTGAACCGTCTGAGCTATGGGGAGGTGCAGAAGTGAAAGGTCAGCCACCTGACGAAATAGGTGGTTTAAGCGCGTAGGGAGTTCTTCCAGGCAAATCCGGAAGGACGCGTTCCCGAGACGTGATGACGAGTTCTTTGAACATAAAGTGACCCTAATCATACTGACAAGAAAATCCTCTTTGCAAGGTTCGGAACTGACCGTACCTCAAACCGACACAGGTAGGCGAGATGAGCATTCTAAGGCGTTTGGATGAACTCAGGTTAAGGAACTCGGCAAATTAGCCTCGTAACTTCGGGAGAAGAGGCGCCTTGAGTAGGTGATATTATTTACTAATGGAGCCGAAAAAGGTTGCAATAACAAGGCCCAAGCGACTGTTTAACAAAAACACAGGCCTCTGCTAAGTCGTAAGACGATGTATAGGGGCTGACACCTGCCCGGTGCCGGAAGGTTAAGAGGAATTGTTATCCCGACTTCGGTCGGGAGAAGCAGTGAATTTAAGCCCCGGTAAACGGCGGCCGTAACTATAACGGTCCTAAGGTAGCGAAATTCCTTGTCGGGTAAGTTCCGACCTGCACGAATGGCGTAATGATGGCCACGCTGTCTCCAC
Organism: Candidatus Bipolaricaulota bacterium; assembly: GCA_018400715.1. Taxonomy (GTDB): domain Bacteria; phylum Bipolaricaulota; class Bipolaricaulia; order M55B111; family M55B111; genus M55B111. Next base: position 229 of record JAGYME010000112.1, on the reverse strand, counting down.
CCGAGACTCAGTGAAATTGAAATCGCCGTGAAGATGCGGTGTACCCGCGGCTAGACGGAAAGACCCCGTGAACCTTTACTATAGCTTCACACTGGACGCTGATGTTGCCTGTGTAGGATAGCTGGGAGGCTTTGAAACCCGGACGCCAGTTCGGGTGGAGCCAACCTTGAAATACCAGCCTGGCATCATTGGCGTTCTCACTCAGGTCCGTGATCCGGATCGAGGACAG
>JAGYME010000111.1 GCA_018400715.1 Candidatus Bipolaricaulota bacterium | reverse complement strand
ACTGTGGATATATTAGCTGAAAATAGAGCTAACGTATTAATTTAGATGATGGTATCACGATCAATTACGTCAAAAGGAAGCTCAAGGCCTTCCTTGAGCGTTTGAGCGCACAGTTAAAAAATTTACTTTAACACTCAAGACATTATTTGGTATGATACTACTCTGAAATCAATATCATCAGATCAAGGCCACAATACTCATTTCATCTCTTTCTATGGAGGTAAAAATGACTGAGAAAATGGCATTTGAGACAAATAAGGCAGCGGTTTTGGGGGGACCTTATTCCCAGGCAATCATTCATAATGGAATAATATACGTATCTGGCCAGGGACCGATAGATCCAAATACAAACCAGTTATTGACTGGCAGTGTTGAACAGGAAACAGAACGATCGTTGGAAAATATTCGCATTATCTTAGAGGAGGCCGGCTCTTCCCTGAGCAACGTGCTGCGGGTGACCGCATATTTGCTCAATATGGGCGAATATGGGCGCTTCAACGATGTGTATAGAAGATACTTCCCGGAAAATTCTCCTGCACGATCATGTATCCAGGCAGCAAGGTTGCCCTTTGACATTCGCGTTGAGATTGATGCTATTGCTTATATCTAATCTCTTTGTTTTCCCACTTACAAAAAGAGTTCGCTGACAGAGGGGCATTGGAATTCAGAGGCATACATCAGTATTTTTTCGATTGATCAAACCATGTATTATTACTCTGTACAAATCTATACATAGATTGCTCTTTTTTAGCACATGTTTCATGCATAGGGCCCTAAAATTAATTTATCCGTGTTAGAATACCATGAATATACATAAAGACAACAACAAGACGAAGATTTTGCGTTTCATCTGGGGCGCCTTTCCGTGGATTATAGTCATCATTATTGTAATCTTCATCGTGAACATGGGCGCTCGAATCATGGAGAAAAAGGACAATTTAGACGAAGCTAAAAAGGCTGGCCTGAAGAAAGAGGTGCCCGCAGTCCGGGTTATTACGCTCACCCTGAAGGCACGGCGCTTGGTAGATAAAATCAACCTGCCGGCCCAGGTGGAGGCCTTTGAGGAGGTATGGGTCAAGGCCGAGATCCCGGGCCAGATAATTGATGTCCGTGTTAAGGAAGGGCAAATGGTGGAGACAGGACAGGTCCTGGTAAAGCTTGACGATCGGGACTTCCGCGAACGGTTGGCCCGCATAGAAGCCAACTATAGCCTGGCCAAGCAAAATTACGATAGAATCAGTGCCCTGGTGAGAAAAAATTTTACGGCCCCTACCAAGCTCGACGAGATTAAGGCCCAGCTGAAGGATTTGGCTGCTCAGCGCAATGAGTCCTTGCTGGCATTAAACCGCACCAGTATAAAAACTCCAATCTCATCACTTCTCAATAAGCTCAAGGCAAAGAAAGGAGACTTCGTCGCTGTGGGAGATCCAGTAGCACAGATCCTCGAGATAGATACCGTCAAGGTGACAGTGGGGGTTCCCGAAAGCGATGTCGCCAGCATATTCGATCTTGAGGAGGCGGCTGTAATCATTGAAGCCCTGGGAAAGCAAAGGGTAAAGGGAGAGAAGCTATTTCTCTCTCGAAAACCAAGTACCCTGGCGCGTCTGTTCGACCTGGAGCTCAAGGTTTCCAATCCTGACCGCCGCATACTTCCCGGCATGTTTGCTCGGGTAGAGCTCGTAAAGAACGTGCACGAAGATGCTCTGGCCGTGCCGCTTTACGCGATCATTACCCAGGATACCAAGCACTTTGTCTTCATCGAAAAAAACGACCATGCCGAGAAGAGAAAGGTCGCTCTGGGCACCCTGATCGGCTCGGAAATTCATATTACCTCTGGGTTACAGCCGGGAGAAAAAGTCATCGTCGTTGGCCACCGCCTCCTGGATAACGGGCAGGAAGTTGAGGTGATCAGGAACGTCGCTCATCCTAACGAGATCTCAGGGTTATGAGAATTCCACGAACGGCAGTCAACAAGAGGACCAGCGTAGTCGTCCTGGCCCTTATCATTAGCATATTCGGGTACCTGGCCTATGTTTCCCTGCCCCGAGAGGCAGCTCCCGATATCACCATACCCTATGTCTTCATCATGACCCAGTACCCCGGCGTGGCTCCGGAGGACATCGAGCAATCCATTACCATCCCCATCGAGAAAAAGCTCAAAGGACTGGAGGCGGTCAAGCAAATCACTTCCTCAAGCACCGAGGGGATAAGCTCCATAGTCATAGAGTTCGTTGCCGGAACCGAAATCGATGAGGTGCTTAGCAAGACCAAGGACAAGGTGGACCTCGCAAAACCGGATTTGCCGGCAGATCTTGAAGAAGATCCCGAGGTAATTGAAATTAACTTTGCCGAGCTTCCCATCATGGTGCTCTCTCTGTCAGGCCCCGTTGGACTCGTCAGGCTCAAGGAGATTGCCGACGATCTTCAGGACGATATCGAATCAATTCCAGGCGTGCTTGAAGCCGAGGTAACGGGAGGACTTGAGCGGGAGATCAGGGTAGAGCCCGATCCCGATAAGCTCGCATACTATGGACTTTCGATTCTGAGCCTGCAAGATGTGATAGCGGCGGAAAACCAAAATGTTTCCGGTGGCGCCATCCGCCTGGGAGACGGTCGCTTTCAGCTCCGTGTTCCGGGCGAGTTCCAGAGCCCGGACGAAATCTACCAACTCATCGTAGGGCTTCATGACGGCAGACCCGTCTACCTCAAAGACGTGGCGCACGTGGTGGACGGATTCAAAGATGAAGAAGGTCGATCGAGGCTGAACGGCCACGAGGCGATCAATATTGCCGTCAAAAAACGCGCCGGTGAAAATGTAATACGTATCTCGGAGGAAATTGATACCTTGGTCGAGCAGCAAAGGCGCACCTGGCCCGTTGGGATGAAAGTTACCAAGCTCATGGACAATGCCAAGGATATTCGCATCATGGTCGCCGACCTTGAGAACAACCTTATCACTGGCTTGATACTGGTAATCATCGTTCTCTTCTTTGTCATGGGGGTACGAAACGCCATCCTGGTAAGCCTGGCCATCCCGTTTTCTATGCTCATCTCCTTCATGGTGCTGAGCGCATTCGGCATTACACTAAACATGATTGTTCTTTTCTCCCTTACGCTCTCCCTGGGCATGCTCGTCGATAATGCCATCGTCATCATTGAAAATATCTTCCGGTATATGGAGCAGGGCGTGCCCCGGATTCAAGCAGCAATACGGGGAACTAGCGAGGTAGCCCAGCCGGTCGCCGCCTCCACGCTCA
>JAGYME010000110.1 GCA_018400715.1 Candidatus Bipolaricaulota bacterium | reverse complement strand
CTCGCGGCGCCGGTCTTCAACTACCTGGGCAAGGTGATTGGTGCCGTGAGCGTCGTTGGCCCCAAGCTGCGGATCGACGATGAGAGGGTCTCCGGGATGTGTGAGGCCGTTAACGAGACGGGACTAAGTATTTCCAAGGAGTTAGGATGTCAACGAGATGAAGGTTTCTATGGCTGATAACACGGTATTTTGGCGGGACCTTTCCCAACCCCCCGTCGAACTTGTCGAGGGGCAGGGGGTCTACCTCTTTGATCGGAAGGGCAGGAGATATCTGGACGCTGCCTCCGGCGCCGCCGTCTCCGCAATTGGGCATGGTAACGAAGAGGTCGCGGAGGCGATGGCGGAGCAGGCGAAAAAACTGGACTTCGCACACATGTCAAAGTTCTATTCCCGGTCTCTCGTCGACCTGACGGACCGGCTCGTGGGAATTTCTCCCCCGGAGATTGCTCGGGCCCATCCTGTCTCCGGGGGGTCGGAAGCAAACGAGACGGCGGTAAAGCTGGCCAGGGTATTCCAAATTCAGCGGGGGAAGCCGCGGAAGTACAAGGTCATCTCCCGCGCCTCATCATATCACGGTGCCACACTCGGGGTCCTCGCCCTGAGCGGCAAGACGAAGCGCCAGGAGGCCTATGCGCCGCTGATGCGTTCCAACCAGAAGATCGCGCCCGCCTACTGTTACCGCTGCCCGTATGGTAAGTCCCCCTCGACCTGTTCGCTGGAGTGCGCGGACGACCTGGAGCGAGCGATAGTCCAGGAAGGTGAGGATACGGTAGCCGCGTTCATCGCTGAGCCCGTGTCGGGCTCGAGCGCACCTGGAGTTCATCCACCCGATGGGTACTGGGAGAGGGTCCGCGGAATCTGTGACGAATACGGCGTCCTGTTGATCGTAGACGAAGTTATGAGCGGATTGGGACGGACGGGCCGCTGGTGGGGGATCGACCACAGCGGGGTCGTCCCCGAGATAATCACCGCGGCGAAGGGGGTTGGTGCCGGCTACTCGCCCCTGGGTGCCGTCCTGATCCACGAGAAGATATACGAAGTAATGGAGGAGACGGGTGGCAAACTGAACCACGGGTTTACCTACGGCGGAAACCCGATCTCCGCCGCGGCTGGCGCCAAGGTGATCGACGTCATGCGTCGAGACGGTTTGGTAGGTCGGGCGGCCGAAATGGGCGAAATACTGCTGAAGCGGCTCAAGGAGTCGATCGGAGACCATCCGCAAGTCGGCGAGATCAGGGGTCGGGGGTTATTGATCGGGGTCGAATTCGTCCGTGACCGTGGGGCCAGGGAGCCGTTCGCGGAGGAAGACGGAGTGCCCGGCCGGATTAGGTCTGCCTGTATGGACTACGGAGTCTACATCTACCCCGGTGGGAGCACGGTAAACGGGACGAGGACCAGCCAGATACTCCTCGCACCACCATTTATCATTGCCGAAGAGGGGATAGATGAGCTGATTGACGGGTTGACCCTCGGAGTCGAGGAAGTCCTCGGGTGATATCTTGCAGAAATATGAACTGGACGATTCAGGAAGACAGGACGTAGGTGAGGGGATAGACAGGACGCTGGTCCGCGGGGAGTCTATGGAGTTCATCCGCTACACCTACCGGGGAGGGTCGAGATTTCCCGTTCATAGTCACCCCTCCGAGCAGATGACGATCGTCGCTCAGGGGCGGATAATCTTTCGGGACTCCGAGTCGGATGGCTCTGCGGAAGTGGAAGTCGGCCAGGGAGAGCTGGTCGTAATCCCCTCAAACGAGCCACACGGTGCCTTTGTCCCTCAAGACTGTGGGGAGACGGTGACTTACAACGTCTTCTCGCCTGTCAGGGAGGAGCTTCCGGGAGGGGGCGTGGAGTCGGCGGAATAGGAGAGGTTAACCTCCCTTCCTTTCCGATTGGAGCGCCTCTATTCTCGCCACGTAGTCGTCGATGGCAAATTTTCTCTCCAGTCCGCCCGCGCTCATGTACCTGACCTTACCCAGCACCTCTCGCTCCTTCCAGGCGCGGTCGTGCTTGCCAAAGCACCAGGCGACCCCGGTAAAGCCGTTGGGGTCGCGGCCATCCAGCTCGTACTTGTTGTTTAGGTAGATGGCAATCTCGTATGCCCGTTCGGGGCTTTCGCTCCATTGAAGGATCTTCTTGACCCAGTACATCCTCATGTAACCGTGGGTCTTCCCCGTTAGGTTCATCTCAAGCTGAGCGGCGTTCCAGTAGGGGTCGTGGGTCTCGGCTGCTTCGAACTCGTTTAAGCTGTAGAGGTACTCCCTGTCGTCGCCGGCGTGTTCCTTCAAGCTCTCCTCGGCCCAGTCGGGTATAGAACTCCAGAGGTCGTCGTAGTTCTCGTTGTAGTGGACGAAGTTTATGCTGAGTTCCCGCCTGACAATCAGTTCCTCGAGGAAATCCTCGACTCCCGGCCCGCCGGTCTCCTTGACTTGAAGAGCAAACTCGAGCGGGGATATCTGTCCGAAGTGCAGGTAGGGGCTTAGCCCCGATAGGTAGTCTTTCCCCGGGTCGTTGCTTTCGTCGGGGTATTTGTCCAGTTTACTTTCGACGAAGTCGTCGAGTCTGCGCCTCGCGTTTTCGTAGCCCCCGTGGTAACTGTTTACTGGAGGTACCGATTTGTCTACCTCAAGCGACCTTGCCAGTCCGTCTGGGTCCGACAGGTCCAGGAAGTCGCCGTCTATATCCAGGTCTAGCGAGTCCTCCTTAGGGGCAGTTCCGTCCCAGTCTACTATATACTTGTCGACCAGTCCGTTTATCTTCGGTCTAATCGTCCGGGCCGCGTACTCCTCCTTGTCGCTTGCTTCCTCTACAGGGACGACTACGTCCGTTTCCACCTGGACTAGAGGGCAATCCATCTTCGCGGCGGCATCCCTCCGCCAGGACTTCTGGACCCTCAGGTAACCGCGGTCCACGACAGTCAGGGCTGCATCCCGGGAGAGCTGCACCGCTCCCTCCGGCGGGTTGGCCCGGGTGACGATCATCCGGATTCCAATTTCCTCCAATTGTATTGCTGTCTCCTTTAACCCTTCCAGCATGAACCGGTAATGGCGGAGGTTCGCGTCGGGAAAGTCGTCGGTTAGCCCGAAGTACACTAAGACCGGCATTTTTAACGCGTTAGCCTCCCCTATCGCGTACTCGAGGGCGTGGTTGTAATGGGCACGCTGGGATGCCTGCATCCAGTAGAGGACGTAGGCGCCGTCAGCCCGTTTATTTTCGTTTAACCGTTGTATTCGTTCCTGGTGTACTTTCATGGTGCCTCCTTTGTCAGTCCGCGGTCCGCAGTTCTCAGTTCGCAGCCCTCGGTCCTGGGTATTGGGTGTTGGGTATTGGGTCTTAGTGGTTGTTTTTGCAATGAACCTACAGAACCATTACGGTTAATTAATCATGCATAAAGAACTGCT
>JAGYME010000011.1 GCA_018400715.1 Candidatus Bipolaricaulota bacterium | reverse complement strand
AGAAGGTAATGGGGCAGGATTTATTTCCCACGATTTACGATAAGGCCGCTCATCTAGATTTATTCAATTATTTCCGGTCATCCTTTCATTGACGGCAATAAAAGAACCGGTATGTATATAGCTCTTTTGACCTTAAACGTGAACGACCACAAGACGATCGTGCAAAAATTATCGAATGAAGAAGTAGTGGAAATAAGTCTCGAAGTGGAAAATAACGACAAATCCGAAAGCGAATTTGCTTGTTGGTTGCAAGATATGCATTGTTTCAGCAACCGTGACTGGGAGAAAAAGTACAAGTTTTGGAATTGGTAAAATAATACTGACATTTGGTTGAAACGGTACATCTTGCGCATCCTACCATGGTCAAATCTCTTTCCCTGTACCAGCTGTCCGTCGTTTACGTGATATTCATAAAGAGTTGAGATTGATAGTTGGACATCCGGAGCAAACTTGTATAATAGTAATAATAGAAAAATCTTGGAGGGGAATTAACAATCTACCATCGCTAAACAGGGGGTCACTATCCAACGACAAATTACATCAATTCATTTAACCCCGAGTCCGGTTGGGGGGGTGGACTAGATGCGGGTTAAGGACCACCCCGTACTGTCTTTTCCCGAGAGGGAGGAGATAACCTTCACCTACCAGGGAAAAGAGGTCACCGCACGACAGGGCGAGACGATCGCTGCGGCCCTACACAACCATGGAGTCCTGGAACTTAGTAAAAGTGGCGATAAACTGCGGCCCCGGGGGTTGTTCTGTTCTATAGGTAAGTGCTCTTCCTGCTTGATGACCGTTGACGGCGTGCCCAACGTGCGGACCTGTATTACCCTCGCCCAGGAGGGCATGGTAGTAGAAAAACAGGAAGGGTTTCCTGACCTTCCGAGAGAAGCGGAACCGCTAGAACCCAGTTCAACTGAAACCAGGGAGACGGACGTACTCGTAATTGGGGGCGGTCCTGCCGGCCTGAAAGCTTCGCTTACAGCAGCCGACGCCGGGGGAGACGTGACGCTCGTCGACGAAAACCCGTTCCTCGGGGGGCAGCTAATAAAACAGACTCACAAGTTTTTCGGCTCAAGCGACCTCGATGCGGGGACGAGAGGTATCGCTATCGGGGATGACTTGGTCGGAGCGGTGAAAGCACACGAGAATATCGAGGAGATGACTGGCACCAGCGCCGTCGGGGTATATAAAGAGGCCGTCGGCCTGTACAAAAACATGGAGAAATTCGTCAAGCTAAATCCGGGCAAACTGATCGTTGCCACTGGGGCCACCGAGAAGATGATCCCTTTCCCCAACAACGACCTACCAGGTGTATACGGCGCGGGAGGGATACAAACTCTCATGAACGTTCACGGCGTAAAGCCGGGGAAGAGCGCTGTAATAGTCGGGGCAGGAAATGTAGGACTCATAGTAACCTATCAACTGCTCCAGGCGGGGGTTGACGTTCAGGCGGTAGTTGAGGTAGCTCCGGAAATCGGCGGATACTTCGTCCATGCGGCCAAGATAAGGAGGTTCGGCGTTCCTATTTTAACTTGCCATACCGTCCTGGAGGTAGTCGGCGAAGAGAGGGTAGAAGGGGTCAGGATAGGGGAGATCGACGAGAACAGCGAACTCTTGCAGGAATCCACTCAGTACCTGGACGTAGGTATCGTGGGACTGTCGGTTGGCCTGTCGCCCAGCTACAAGTTACTGGCCCACGCGGGGTGCGAGTTGCAGCTGAACCCAGTACTAGGAGGGTACGTGCCCATACGAGACCAGCGCATGCGGACCACACGGGACGACGTTTACGTCGCCGGTGACGCTTCAGGAATCGAGGAGGCAACATCGGCCATGCTAGAGGGGACGATAGCGGGGGCGGACGCGGCAATCGAGCTGGGAGTTGGGGGCGGAAGAGAAGAGGAGAAGATCGATGACTGTCTGAACAAGCTGAAGGACCTGAGAGCTGGACCGTACTACAGGGAGTTGCGGAAGAGCATTCAGGGGGTGGAAATTGGATAACGAAACTGTAGACCGAGAAAACTGGAAGGCGAGGGGATACCTTACGTCCGAGGAAGTCGACCATCCACCGCGAGAGGTATTGAAGGGGGGTGCCGTAGCTGTGATCGAATGCCCGCAGAGGATACCGTGTGACCCCTGCAGCGAAAGCTGTCCGGTCGGAGCCATAGATATGGAAAACGTAAACAGCTTGCCGAAGGTCGACTACGGGAAGTGCACCGGTTGCGGGATATGCGTCGAAAACTGCCCTGGCCTGGCAATATTTACACTCGACTGCTCTGGCCAGGATACATGCCAGATCACTTTGCCATACGAGTTCCCCCTTCCCGAGGCCGGCGAAGAGGTTGAAGGCCTCAACAGAAAAGGAGAAGCGGTATCCAACGTTACTGTGACGCGAGTTAAACCGAAGGACAGGTCCGTCGGAGACACCTCGACGGTCACCGTAGCGGTCCCCGAAGAAAGCGTTCATGATATACGGAACATCCGGAGGAAGGAATAATGTCTGAAGAACGAGCCGGAGAGACGATAATCTGTCGCTGCCGTGACGTGACCGAGGAGGAGATAGTCGAAGCTATCCACCAGGGCTACGACACAATGGAACTGGTGAAGAGAAAGACCAAAGTAGGAACGGGGACTTGCGGCGGACGCACATGTCTCCCCCTGGTGCAAAGAATTCTCGCCAGGGAGAAGGGAGTTAACCTGACGGAGATTGACCTACCGAGGGAAAGGGCACCGATAGTACCCTTACCCATACGGTACGTTGCCGGCGAAGAAGGGAGGAGTAGCCGATGAAGTCGCGTGACGTAATAATAATTGGCGGCGGCTCGACAGGACTGTCGATTGCTTATTACCTGTCCAAATTCGGTGTTGACGACGTATCCGTCTTAGAAATGAATTACGTCGGCAGCGGCTCAACCGGCAGGTGCGGCACAGGAATTCGCGCCCAGTTCGCCGACGAGGCGACAATCAAGATGATGAAACACGCCGAGGGGGAGTGGCGAGAATTGGCCGAGGAGATCGGTTTCGAGTTCCGACAGACTGGATACCTCTATCTACACCATACAGAAGAAGAGTTAAACCAGTACAGACAGATAAAAGAACTCCAGAATTCCCTGGGTGTCCCTACGGAGATTCTAACCCCCACGGAGGCGCGTGAACTCTGCGAACCTCTGGACGTTAGCAAGCTAACCGGCGCCAGCTACAACCCCGAAGACGGTAAAGCCCACCCGTTTGAAGTAGTCACGGGGTTCAAGAAGTACTTCCAGGAGGGGAATGTTGAACTAAGGGAGAACGTCAAGGTGGTGGAGGTCGAGCTCAGAAAGGAAGGGAGGCTTAAGAAAGTGGAGACGGCTGACGGTACCTATGAGACCGAGGTCCTCGTCAACGCCGCCGGGGGCTGGGCACCGGCCGTAGGAGAAATGATGGGTCTGGATTTACCCGTGGAACCCTACCGCCACCAGGCAATCATCACGGAGCCATTTAAACCGGGGACGATAGAGCCGATGGTCATCTCTATGAAGCACGAGTCAGCGTACCTGACCCAGACGGAGCGCGGAGGTATCATCGGCGGCGTCGGCACCCCGGAGGACGAGCGCCCAACCTACGATACGACGGAGACTCTGGACTTCGAAGAGCGCGTTAGCCGGGCGTTTACGGCGATCATTCCTTCGTTAAAATACGCCAGGATACTGAGGCACTGGGCGGGTTATTACGCGACGAGCCCCGACGGAAACCCCCTTCTGGGAGAATATAAAGTCCCGGGACACTACCTCGCCGCGGGATACAGCGGTCATGGTTACATGATGGCCCCCTCAGTCGGGGAGGGGATTGCGGAGCTAATCACCTCCGGCGAAACGGAGTTACCTCTCGACTACTACGACCCAGAGAGGATCGACCGCGGCGAACTCAGGGATGCCGCGGTGCAAATGGGCTAATACGCTGGAAAAGAAAAAGGAGTAGCGGGAGCAAAGCTCACCGCTACTCCTAAAAAGTCAATTGTGCAGGCAATTGACGTGTTTATCGTCAGACCAGGAGGTCTTCCTATTCACCTGCTTCCCATTCTGCCAATAGTTCGTCGTACGGTTTCGTCAACGGTTCTTCGGGTCCCCTTTCTGCCTTGGGCGCGCCCTCCTTCTGTAGCCAGTATTCCCTGGGCCGCATCTCGTTAAGATCGGGCGAGTACTTGGGCAGTCTGAGCTTGGCGAGGAGGTCGTCCTGGATCTCTGCAAGGTCGTCCATCGCCTGTACGGGCGTCTTTTGACCGGTTACAGCCAGTCCGATCTGCTTCCACCACTGCTCTGCCAGTAGCGGGTAATGGGGGACGTTCATTCCTGTGTCCGTCCACAATTTCTCCACGGGTGACTTGTAAAACGTAATTAAGCCACCAAGCTCTCCTTCGTGCTTGTCCCAGTATTCGGAGAATACGGTAGATTTCCGTATCGGCGTCCGGCCCGCGTCAAACTTCCGCATGGTGATGGACTTCGCCACGGCGAACTGCGCCCAGAGCCAGGAAGCTTCACGGTTTTCTCCTTCAGTCATCTTGGGTATGGTCCAGCTACCTGCGTCCTGGTAGCCCAGCTTCATTCCTTCTTCCCAGTACCTGCCGTGAGGCGTCGGTGCGACACGCCACAGCGGCATTCCGTCGTCGTCCGTAACGGTGGACTCAGGCTGGGTAAACGGGTCAGCCGACAGGAACGTGATGTACTGGAATGGTCTCTGAGCGACCGTTCCTCTCGAAGCTACCGGCCCTGCCTCGGACCAACCCATCGAAGCCGCGTACGGCGGGGCGTATTCCTTGAGCCAGTCCACGTACTTCTCCAGCGCGTAGTACGCTGCCGGTCCGTTCAGGGCGCCACCGCGGGCGACCATGGAACCGACTGGCTTCTTGTCTCTGACTCTAATTCCCCATTCGTCCACGGGCATACCGTTTGGCAGTCCCTTGGAGCCTACTCCCGCAATGGAGAGCCACGCGTCGGTAAATCTCCACCCGAGTGAAGGTCCTTTCTTGCCGTAGTCCATGTGTCCGAATATCTTCTTGCCTTCGGGAGGAGGGTTAGGTACTTCCGCTCTACTGACGTGGTCCGTGAAGAACTCGGCGATATCCTCGTAGGCCGCCCAGTTCCGCGGTACACCCAACTCGTACCCGTAATGGTCCTTGAACTTGGCCTTTAGGTCCGGATCGGTAAACCAATCGTAGCGGAACCAGTATAAGTTGGCGAACTGCTGGTCAGGAAGCTGAATCTGTTCGCCTTCGTAGTTTTGACCAAACTCAGGGTTGAGGAAGTCATCAAGATCCAGACGAGGATTGGTTATGTCCGCGCCTTCTCCATTCATGTATTCGGTCAGGTTGACAGCGTCCTGCAAGCGGACGTGGGTCCCAATCAGGTCAGCGTCGTTGACCCAGACGTCGTAGATTTTCTGCCTTGTAGCTAACTGAGTCTGCAATTTTTCTATCAGGTCTCCTTCACCGATGATGTTGTGGGTAACCTTAATTCCTGTAATGTCCCTAAAGGCCTTCGTCAGGACGTCGGATTCCCACTTGTGTGTCTTAATGGTTTCAGCTACCGAATCGATAGAGACGCCCCTCAACGGTTCTGCCTTATGGGCAAACCAGATCAGTTCTTCTATCTGTTCTTTTACCGTGAAAGTCGACGGCTGAAACTCCTCGTACACCCAATCAACAGCTGCTTCTTCGTATTCAGATAGCGGTCCCCATTTCGACTCCGCCCAATCCATGGCCTCATCTTTGCTTATCTTCGGGAAGTTCGGTTCATCCGGCCACTCTTGAGCAGCTACACTAACAAAACTGAGTGTAAGTCCTAAGATTAACGCCAGGGTTATCCCCAGCCACTTCGTTTTAGTGCGCCAGTTGTATTTCATTCTTACCTCCCTAAGGTTAATGAATGATGAAAACTGAGCTTCAGCCTGCAATTTCTTTGTCGTCTTCTGTTTCACCTATCACCTCCTGGTGAGTTAAAGGACAGAGCTTAATATCAAAACCATCTCATAATTACTCCGCCTTCCAGAGCGCCAATCCCCATCGCCCACCAGATTGAGACCGCCGGGACTATAGCAAGCCAGATAAATACCGTAGACCCAAGAGCCAGCAGGCTTATGAAGACCCGGTCTCCCCTGGTCGTCTCGATTGGCAGAATACCTTTGCGCGGGTACCCCGGGGAACGGACGTCGTAGAACCACAGGAAGATTAGCATAACGACGATACTTATAAAGAAGTAGGCCGAAGGTAAAGTCCATCGCATCCAACCCATAATCAGACCCTCCCCATTGCAAATCCTTTAGCCATCAGGTTCCTGATGAAGTAAACGACTAGTGCACCAGGTATCATGGTCAGTACACCTGCAGCCGCGAGAACCCCCCAGTCCCAGCCACCTGCTCCCAGACTTCGAGAAAGAGTCACCGTAATCGGCTTGGCGGCAGTTGAGGTCAGGGTCCTGGCCAGCAACAACTCTACCCATGAGAACAGAAAGGCAAAGAACGCCGCTACGGCGATTCCCTGTGAGATCAGCGGACGGAATATCTTCCAGAAAAAGTGGGGGAAGCTATAGCCGTCCACGAACGCCGTCTCGTCTATTTCCTTGGGGATGCCGGACATGAAGCCTTCGAGTATCCAGATGGCCAGAGGTAAATTGAACAACGCGTGAGCGAGTGCCACCGCGATGTGCGTATCGAAGAGGCCGATGTTGGAATAGAGGGCGAAAAATGGCACGATGAAAGCTGCGGTGGGTGCCATACGGTTAGTGAGCAGCCAGAAGAACAGGTGTTTGTCCCCTCGAAAGTGCCAGCGGGAAAAGGCGTAGGCCGCGGGCACAGCAGCTACAATTACGATGGCCACGTTCATCGATACAAAAGCGAGCGAGTTCAGAAAACCTCTGCGCCAGAAGGGCGACGTAAAGATCTGGACGTAATTCTGGACTGTAAAGTTATGCGGGAACCAGTGCAGGTAGTTAAGTATCTCGTTGTTCGTCTTGAACGACGTATTCAGCATCCAGTAGATCGGCATAATAAGGAAGGCAAAGTATACCCACAAAGCTACGTTCCTCTTCTTCATTGTGAACTACCTCCTCCTACGTTCATCATTATGGTATACAGAAGCCACGATATGAGAATTACGAGGAAGAAATAAATGATCGAGACCGCGGCCCCAAAACCCATGTTGAAACCTCCAATAGCCTTCCGTGAGGTATATATGCTCAAGAACGTCGTCGAGTTCCCGGGTCCTCCACCGGTCAACTGGAAGGGTTCTGCGTATATCTTGAAGGAGTCCATAAAGCGTAGCAGAACTGCCAGTATGAGTGAGTGCCGCAACTTGGGCAGGGTCACGTACCTAAACGTGGACCAGGCAGACGCTCCGTCGATCTTTGCTGCCCGATAGAACTCCTCGGGAATTGCCTGCAGGCCCGCGTAGCAAAGCAACACTACAAGCGGGGTCCAGTGCCAGACGTCCATCGCTACTACCGTCCACCAGGCGTCACCGGAGTTAAGTGAAGCGTTGTATGCGCCGTAACCTATCCAGTTAAAGATAGCCGGTACGGCACCTAAGTCGGACCTCGTAAAGACCCTCCAGATAATTCCGACAACGTTCCACGGGATCAACAGGGGGACCCCCAGCAACACCAGGCTCCAGCCCACCCATTTACCCTTCTTCGGCAGCGCGAGCGCCAGCCCCAGCCCCAGGGGTATCTCAATTAACAGAATCTCGATGCTGAAGAGAACCTGACGCCTGAGGGAGTTGAGGAAGACGCCATCATTAAGAACGTCTGCGAAATTCTCCATTCCGATAAACTGGGGGGCGGAGCCGGGAAAAACGGAGTACTGAGCGTAGTTGATAACCGTCATCAGCGGGATAAACGCACTCAGCGACATGACCGCTAAGGCCGGCAATAAAAACCACCAGGCTCTATTTTTCATCGGACCTCCTCTTAATCAAAACGTATTTTTCTCCTGTATTATTTTTTTCCATTCTCGATAGCCTCGCCGTTGTGAAACAACATGATGTTTTCCGGAGTTAACCCAATAAACTTTTCTGATCCAACGTCCGTCTTCTCCTCCAGGGGTAACTCGGCTTTAACTACCGTCCCAATATCCTCCATCTCCAGGGTGATAATCTGATAACTGCCAAGATGTTCGGTCAAAGTAACTTTTGCGGGTATCTCCCCACCACCTTCTGGTTCGTCATAGACATTTACCAGGTTTGGCCTGACGCCCAACTCAAGTCCCGTCCAGCTTGAATCCAAATTATCCCGCATGGACTCATTTATGGGGATAGTGAACTTTCCAATCTTCAGGTCCTCTCCTGCGAATTCGCAGTCGATAAAGTTCATACCGGGACTACCGATAAAGTTACCCACAAAGGTAGATACGGGCCGCTCGTAAAGCTCTTCTGGAGATCCGTACTGAACGATTTCACCGTCCTTCATCACTGCAGCCTTTTCAGCGAAAGTCAACGCCTCGTGTTGATCGTGGGTAACGTACAGGGACGTGACCTCAAGCCTCTTCTGAGCCTGACTTATCCGCCTTCGCAGCGTAAGTTTTCTGCCCGGGTCGACGTCAGTCATTGGTTCATCGAAGAGCAGGGCGGTCGTATCGTGTCTGATTATTCCCCTGCCAAGCGAGACAAGCTGGCTCCACTCTGGACCGAAGTTCGCCGGGTTTACGTGAAGTCTGTCCTCCAAGCCCAGAAGTTCCGCCGTTACCTGGACCCGCTCGTCAATCTCCTCTTCCGGTGCTCCTCTGTTCCTAAGTGGGAAGGCGAGGTTGCCGTACACGTCCATGGAATCGTAGACAACGGGAAACTGAAAGACCTGGGCAATATCCCTACCCTGAGGGGGCAACTCCGTTACGTCTTTCCCATCGATCAAGACCTTACCCTCGGTCGGCGTAAGCAGACCGGATATGATGTTGAGCAAAGTCGTCTTGCCACATCCAGATGGGCCGATAAGGGCATTGGAAGTTCCTTCAGCCAGCGTCAGGCTCACGTCATTAACGGCAACCGTTTTCTCTCCACCCGACTGGTAAACGTGCGTTATGTTCTGCAGGTCAATTATTGACATGAGTTATCACTTCTTCTCTCCTAAAGTCGTCTTTGCGCCCTGGGTGACGATTTCACCGGTCCCCCCGGCGAACACGTAGAGCTCCGCCGGATCTACCGAAACTGCCAGCTTTTCACCCTCGGGGCGACGCTTTGGTTCAGGCACGAAAATGATTATCTCCTGTCCTTCGTGGTCCGTGTGCAGCGTCGTAGAGGAACCAACGATCTCGTTAAACGAGACTACCGTACGAAAAGTGGTAGACCCTTCAACCTCGCCAATTTCGACTGCCTGTGGCCTAACTCCAAGAAGGTAATCCTGGCCTGTTTCTAACTTATCCAGGTCAAAGGCCTCGAAAGTGAAATCCTCACTCACCTGAAAGTAATATCGGTCACTCTCCTTTATTAATTCGGAAGAGAGGACGTTCATCGGAGGTTCGTTCAAATACGAACCTACTTCCACGTATTGCGGGTGATAGTACACGTCTTCACTCTCACCAAATTGCAAGATATCCTGTTCGTGAAGGAAACCGATATGAGTGGACATGGAGAGGGCATCCTCGGGCGCCGGAGTCGCGTAGATAAACGTACTCTTTTCCTGTTGGAATATTAATTGAAACTGCCCACGCAACTCCTCCCTCAACTTGTAGTCCAGGTTTGCCAGCGGCTCGTCGAGAAAGATAAAGCGAGGATCCTTGATCAGCGCCCTGGCAATGGCGGTCCGTTGCTTTTCTCCGCCACTTGCCTCTTCAGGGAGATGGTCCAGGAGGTCCTCGATATTCAACAGTTCCGCAACTTCATGGACTTTCTCATCGAGCTCGTCTTGACTAACCTCTTCCTCCGAGACTCTCAGGGGAGAGGCAATATTTTCGTAAATGGAGAGAGAAGGGTAGTTGATGAACTGTTGGTATACCATCGAAACGTTTCTTTTCTGAACAGAAACATCCGTTACGTCTTCGCCATCGTAATAAATCTTTCCATCCGTCGGCTCTTCTACGCCGGCCATCACTCTTAGAAGGGTGGTTTTCCCAGCACCTGTCGGTGCAACGATACTTGTAAAACTATTATCGGGAACGTTCAGATCGAGGTCGTCGAGAACGACCTCCGATCCATAGTCTTTAGTGAGGTTAGACACCTTTATTCCCATAGGTGGGGCCTCCTCGCATAATTTCTTGTTTAAACCCTAACCATACGGACATAGCCGTTTTGAAAGTTTTTTGAAGGTCGTTCAACTCTGCCAATTTTCAATTAACGATTTTAACGGTCAAAACCAAAAGTTAATTTAACACAAAATTATTCATTTGTCAAGAATATCGTAAGTAAACGAAAGAAAACTGGAAATAAGAATTATAACCACCGTTTTGACCGCTCAACGGCTTTTTCCCATGTTTCGTAATACTTACGACGCGTGGAAGGGTCCATTTTGGGTTCGAACCTTTGATTGTTTCTCTCCCTGTTACACTCAACCAGATCATCCAAACAACCCCAAAGGCCAAACGCCAGTCCGGCACCGTACGCTGAACCTAGAGCGGTAGATTCGCTGATATCGGTCCGGATAACTGGTAGGTCGGAAATATCACTCTGAAACTGACACAGAAAGTCATTTTCGGCTGCACCGCCATCTATCTTCAACTCTGTAAGCTCTTCGCCGGTTTCCTCCCGCATCGCCTGAAGGACGTCTTCTACCTGGTAGGCGATCGACTCCAGGCCGGCGCGTGCCAGGTGCCGCTTATCGCTGCCCCTGGTCAGACCAATTATCGTCCCCCTGGCGTTTGAGTCCCAGTGCGGAGCGCCCAGGCCGGCAAATGCTGGAACGAGGTACACTCCGTCGTTGCTATCCAGGCTTTTCGCTAGTTCTTCCGTCTCGGAAGCTTCATCGATTATCCCCAATCCATCACGTAACCACTGGACCGTCGCGCCGGTTGAATAAACCGACCCTTCGAGGGCATAATGGACATCACCGTCCACGGAATAACCCACGGAGGTCAACAGCTGTTCGCTGAACCTGGGCTCATCTCCGATGTTCACTAACAGAAAAGAGCCCGTGCCGTAGGTATTTTTTGCCTCACCCGTCTGGAAGCATCCCTGACCAAACAGTGCCGCCTGCTGATCTCCCATGGCGGCACCGACGGGTACCCCGTCCAAATCGAGGGGATCGAAGTTGGTTACAACTCCGTACTCCTTCACGTTTTCTACCGGATCGGGAAGACTCCTTCGCGGTATATCGAAGAAGTCGAGAAGTTCTTCGTCCCAGTCCGTCCTGCGGATGTCAAACAACATCGTTCTGGACGCGTTGGTATGATCACTTACGTGGGCCGCGCCGTCCGTTAGTTTCCAGATTAGCCAGCTCTCGACCGTCCCAAACATGGCCTCTCCAGTTTCCGCCTTTTCCTTCAGGCCGTCGACGTTTTCCAGAAGCCACTCGATCTTCGTACCGGAGAAGTAAGGATCAACGCGTAGTCCAGTCCGACTCTTTATTATCTCTTCGATTTCTGTCCCTTCGATCTGGGCACACCGGTCCGCCGTCCGCCGGTCCTGCCAGACAATCCCGTTGTGCAACGGCCTTCCTTCACGGTCCCAGGTAAATACGGTTTCCCTCTGATTGGTTATCCCCACGCCGACGAGGTCCTGTTTACTCACGTCCCCGCCACTCATCGCCTCGTGGATGACTATCTTGAGGTTTTCCCATATCTCGTTCGGGTCATGCTCAACCCAGCCAGGGTGTGGATAAATCTGCTGGTGCTCCCTGTAAGCTGAACTGACCTGCTTGCCATTTTGGTCGAAGACGATAAACCTGGTACCGGTAGTACCCTGGTCAATCGCTCCTACGTACTTCTTGGTGCTAACTGTACCCACCTCCGCAATTACACTTAGGTGTGAGAAACCGCCGTCCGATCTTTCTCGGGAACAAGGTCCAACGACCTGCTCGTGGCGACCGAAATTTCCGTATCACAGACGTTCTCAATGACGATATCACCAACCCCAACCGGAGCCTCTAACTCGACATCTTGCAGCGCGTCGAGACAGCAGTCCAGCTTATCCTTCGGCACGCCAGTCTCCGTTCTAACGGGAATCCTGGGGTACTTGGCGTTCTTTATCTTTACCGTCGTGGTCAGAATCCTTCGGGGGTCGTGAAATTCGTCCTTGACGTATTCCTTTCCTCTAACACAGGTATATCCAGATATATCGATTATCTCATCGTCCTCGAACTCAACCTCAACCGTACATCCTTTCGGACAAGCAGTGCAGGTATATTCTTTCTTTGGCATCAGAACCTCCTCGTCACCTCTACTTCAATCTCATCAAGGTCCGTTAACTCGTCCAACTCGTCCTCCGACACCTCTTCTACCTCCATTTCTCCCGGTGTAACGATCTGCTGAAACGAAGATATGTCAGTACCTTTGATGGCTATGTCGACGTTTTCCATCGGTTCCGTGACCCGCAGGGCAAAGCGGAACTCGTCCTCTCCGCTGACTTTGTGCGGGACTACGTAGTTGACGTTCTCCCCCGCAACTACCTTCTTGTCGGCCTTCGGCAAGCTGCCGGTCCCGGCGTACGCTACCGCCCCGTCGCCCGCTCTAAAGCCGTCCATGGTTACCCAATCTACAAGGTCTTCGATGTGGATAGCGTTACCGCAACCGAATATTCCGGGTACGTCAGTTTGGAACCACTCGTCGACTAAGGCTCCGCTTGTCTTGGGGTTCAAGGATACTCCCGCTTCCTTGAAGAAATCGTTCTCCGGGACCAGACCAACGGAAAGGAGCAGTAAGTCTACCTCAATATCCTTCTCGGTGCCTTCAATTGGCTGAAAGTTTTCGTCTACCCGAGAAAGTTCAATTCCCTCAAGCCTGTTTGTTCCATAGATGTTCGTCACCGTGTGTTGCAAATGTAGAGGTATATCGTAGTCGTGAAGACATTGGACGACGTTCCTGTTCAGTCCGGTCGGGTAGTCCATTATTTCGGCCACGCCGACGACTTCGGCGCCCTCCCAGGTCAGCCTCCGTGATATTATCAGACCGATATCTCCCGAACCAAGGACGAAGGCCTTCTTGCCGGGCATGAACCCTTTCTTGTTGATGAATTTCTGTGCCGACCCCGCAGGCATAACGCCCGATGGCCTATCCCCGGGTATCCGAATTTCTCCTCGCGATTTCTCTCGGGCACCAGTCGCCAGCACTACGGCCTCGGCATCGACCTCAAACACCCCGTAGGGAGTAAGGAGGTTTATCGTCTTGCCCGGGCTCAGCGAGAGCACGTAACTGTTCAACCTAACGTCGATGTCGCTACTCTCAATCTGGCTGGTAAACCTTTCCGCGTATTCCGGCCCGGTCAGTTCCTCCCCGTACATCTCGACGCCAAATCCGTTGTGAATGCATTGATTAAGAATGCCACCAAGTTCGATGTCCCGCTCTATCAACATGACTTCTGCACCTTCCTCTTCTCCTCGTATGGCAGCAGCCATGCCAGCGGGCCCACCACCAATAACCACTATATCTCTCTTAATCCGAGTAATCTTTCTCCTCATATTACTCAACCTCTTTCGTCTCTTCAGCCAGCAGATAGGAGCCGTCTCCCTTCTTAGTTACTTCCTTTGGCGAAACTCCCCGCTTCTCTGACAATATTTCCACTAACCTCGGTGTGCAGAAACCACCTTGACAGCTACCCATGCGCGATCTCGTCCTGAACTTGATCCCGTCCAGTGTCTCCGCCCCTCGATCTATCGCTTCCTCGATCTCGGCCCTGGTAACGTCCTCACACCGACAGACGATCTCCTTGGCAGCGCTGAGGTCATCGGTGTATTTGGCAATTTCCTCGGGCTCCATCTCGGAGAACTTCGGAATGGGTTCTCGCGTGGGATCGAAGGCAGGGTCCTCAGTTAAGCTAAGCCCTTTCTCCTCCAGAATCCCGATTACGTGGTCCGCGATCGCTGGAGCAGCTGTAAGGCCGGGTGACTGAATACCACCAACGTTGATAAATCCCGCGGCCGCGTCCGACTCGCCGATGACGAAGTCGTTCGTCTGAGCCTTGGCGCGCAGCCCGGCAAAATTAGTTACGATCTTGCTCGTATCTATCCCCGGAAAGAGATTTAGCGCCCCATTGAAGACCTCATCCAGACCGGCCTTTGTCGTGGCCACGGATGGCTCCTCGAGGGGTTGATGGTTGGGGCCGAAGATTATACTTCCTTCAGCGGCCGGCGTGACGAGTATTCCCTTGCTGTCTTTCGACGGGAGCGGGAAGTTAATCTTGGTGACGTAACCCTGTAACTCGTGATCCAGCAGGTGGTATTCACCCCGGGCCGGATTTATATGGACGGACTCATCCCCAACCATACTCGCAACCTTCCCGGAAAAGATCCCAGCCGCGTTGATAACGTAATCCGCAGGATATTCTTGATGAGGAGATTTTACCGTAAACCTACTACTGGTCCCGGGGGACTTATCCACGTCAATACCCTCGACCGGAGAATCAAAGAAGAAATCCACCCCGTTATCCCTGGCGTTTTCATAAAGAGCGATGGTGAGTTTATATGGGGCAACTACACCCGCGGTCGGCGCATGGAGGACCGCTTCTACCTCGTCGGAGATATTCGGCTCCAGTTTTTTAATTTTCTCCCTGTCCTGAATTATCTCCAGTTCCTCCACGCCATTTTCTTCACCCTGCTCTACTAACGTCTGTAATTTGTCGATTCGGTTCGAGTCCTTCGTCGATACAAAAGACCCTATCCTCTTAAAGGGTACGGATAAGGGTTCAGCCCATTCGCCGTATTTTTTATTTCCCGGGGCAGAAAACGATGCCTTCACCGTCCCTGGCGTGGCGTCGTAACCGGCATGGATTATTCCACTATTTGCCTTGGTCGTGCCCCAGCCAACATCAGGTTCTTTCTCCAGAACCGCGACGTTCAACTCGTAGCGGGACAGCTCGCGGGCTATCCCGGCCCCTATTACACCAGCGCCGATGATTGCTACATCATATTTCTTTGTCATGGGTAGAGGATCTCCTCAAAATAAACGGTTTCAAAAGAAATCCCAACAAACTCGAAACTTATCATAACAAATAACACATTTTTTGTCAAACCGACCTCCCCTTTCTTGTACCTGGCAGAGCGAGAGGGTAAATTTTATTGGGAACTACCCTGTAAAAATACGAGATATGGTATCTTTACTTCCCGACGACATGATTTTTTTAGGGGGTGATGTCTGGCTGCAAAAAATCACTCGGTAAGCTGTTTCGCGACAGACCTATAGCCATTAAAAAAACGCACTAAGGTGATAAATATGTCCAAGAAGTTTCAGGCAGGTGTAATTTTTTCGCTCGTCCTTATATTTTTTGTCCCATTTGTGATAAGCGTATCGGGAGCGGATGACAAAATAGTGGTAATTCAGGGGGCAGGACCTACCGGCCTTGACCCTACAGTACACCGGGAAGGGCCTACATACAACATTACGATCAACGTTTTCGACTCCCTATTGCGCAGGACCGCTGACGGCGACATCGTTCCCGCCCTGGCAAAGTCATATGAGAGAGAAACCGATACGTCATGGGTATTTCATCTCCACGAAGACGTCCAGTTCCACAACGGAGAGAAACTTACCGCGGAGGCCGTCAAGTTCACCGTGGACAGGATATTCAACCCTGACCTCAAGTCGACGCGAGCAACCGACCTCGACTGGATCGAAACCGTCGAGGTTATTGACGAACACACGGTAAGGATCGAGGCCAACAAGGTATTTGCCCTTGCAGACCATTATTTCTCCGAGCTCCAGATAGTGCCACCAGAGTACGTGAAGGAGGTCGGAGACAAAGAATTTAACCTTAACCCCGTCGGCACCGGACCGTTTGAGTTCGCCCGCTGGGACCAGGGGAACCGGGTCGTACTCAAGCGAAACGAGGACTACTGGGACGGGCCAAGCGAGGTCTCGGGGGTAACGTTCCGGTTTATCAGTTCAGCAGCCAGCAGAATGGCAACGCTTCTGGGGGGCGACGCCGACCTCGTGGCTGACGTACCCGTCACCGCAATCAACCAGATAGAGAGACGATCGAATACAAAGCTCGGCGTCGCGACCGGTTCGAGGGTCATCTTCGTGGGGCTGGACAGCACCCAGGACACCCCGCTGCAGAACGTTAAGGTGCGACAGGCTTTAAACTACGCAGTCGACAAGGACGCGATCATCGAGAACTTGCTCCACGGCCTGGCGGAGGAGACGGTAACCCTGCTCACGGAAAAGGACCTGGGGTTTAACTCCGACGTCCAACCCTACCCGTACGACCCGGAAAAGGCGGAAGAATTGCTCGAGGAAGCCGGATACTCCGACGGGTTCGAAATAGAGATGGCCACCCTCAGCGGCAGGTACATCAACGATAAACAGGTCGCTCAGGCAATCGCCGGCTACCTTGGGGACGTCGGCGTGGACGTCAAGCTGAACGTGCTTGAGTTCGGCGCATTCAACGACAAACTCTTTTCCAAGCAGATCGACCCGATGTTCCTCGTCGGGTGGGGAAACCCCGTCTTCGATGCCTCGTACGTGTTTGACTTCATCGTCCGGACAGACGGATTGATCAGGACGATTCAGAACGAAAAAATCGATGGACTCCTCAAAAAAGGAAGGACGACTACCGATCAGGACAAGAGGATAGCCGCCTACCAGGAAGCGGTCGAGCTGGTTAACGAAGAGGCTCCCGCGATCTTCCTCTATAAGCAGCCTGTCCTCTACGGGATGAGCGCACGGCTTAACTGGACTCCCAGGTCGGACGAGTTCCTCTGGATGTACGACGCGTCCGTCAATTAGTTTAGTAAAGAAACTCAATCGGGGCCACGGGGTTACCGCGGCCCCATTTCTTCCATCAAAAGCGAGGTATCGATGAAGGACACCCTATTTCCATCCACCGAAGAGCTAAAGAAGATCGGGGAGGTCGCGCTCAAAAAGCGGCCACCCACGGCCGTCATCGCCGGCGGAAACTACCTGAACGTCTACACCGGTGAAATCGTCCGGGCCGACATCTGGACCGCCGACAGGTTCATTGCCAAAGTTACCGACGAGGAGCCACCTGAGGGGACGAGAACCGTAGACGCCTCCGGCAGACTGGTGGTGCCCGGCTTTATCGACGGCCACATACACGTGGAAAGCACACTCCTTGACCCAATCAACTTCTCGAAGGCAGCGATCGGCTGCGGAGTCACCGGAATCGTCACAGACTTTCACGAAGCCGGCGTGACCTGCGGAAAGGACGGGCTTGTCGCCATGAAGGAGGCATTTAAGGAGACGCCACTCAAGGTGTTCTGGGTCACTCCCATCAGTCTCCCATTCCTCCCGGAGATCCAGACGACGGTTAGCTCGCTTTCATCCGGGGAGGCGCTCGAACTGCTCGGGGAGCCGGATACACTCGGATTGTCCGAAGTCATGAGCGAAAAGCTGGTTAAGTCTCTTCTGGAGGGAAATGACGAGGAACTGGAAGTGATGAGACGGGCCCTGCTCGAGCGAAAACTTCCCGAAGGACATCTCTTCCAGACGGTCGACGACGAACTGGACGCGATGATCGGGTTCGGCGTCAACTCCGACCACGAACCACGGAAGAAGGAAGAAGTGGTGGAGAAAATCAAGAAGGGACTCTTCGTTATGCTGCGCGAGGGTACCCTGGCAAGCGAGATTCAGTCGCTGGTCGGCGTTATAGCTGAGGAGGACCTACCCCGATCGAGGTTTGGCCTCGTCTCCGACGACATCCTCGCCCGGGATATGAGGCCCGATACCTACGTGATTGACAAGATAAAGAAGGCGATAGACCGGGGAATAGAACCGATCGAGGCGTTGAAGATGGTCACGTACAACGTCGCCCGTCACTTCCGCGTCGACAACCTAATCGGCACGATTAAGGCCGGCTCTTTCGCGGACCTCGTCGTCCTCGACTCGCTTGAAAACCTGGAGATAGAAGAGGTGATCGTCTCGGGAACCCCTGCCGATGAACTGGAATCGGAGTACACTTTCGCCGCAACCTACGGAGACGCTCTCTTCAACCGAGTACCGCGGTCGCATCTGGCCGTAGACGACCTGGATTACCTTTCCGCGGACTTCGACGGAGAGACCGTTCGCGTCAGGACTATCTGGCTGGACGAGTCGAACCGGTTTACCCACCTGGAGGAAAGAGAAGTTTCCGTACGCGGCGGGGAGATAGACCTGGACGGGTCCAAGGAGGATATTCTCTACCTGATCTGCGCCAGCAGGGTTGACGAGGAGCGTGTTGGCCTGGGTTTTCTTGAAAGGTACGGGTTAACCAATGGAGCTCTCGCCGTGAGCATCGCCCACGACCACCACGGTATCGTCGCCCTGGGGAGGACCAAAGAGGACGTCGTTGCCGCTGCCAACTGGGTTATAGACAACCAGGGCGGTGTCGTTTACGTAAGGGACGGAGAGGAAGTTGCCGGACTGCCACTGCCTCTGGCCGGACTGATGGCAACCGAGGACCACGAGAGCGTCCGCAGGAAGATAGCTAAGATCGAGCGGGCTCTGCGGGAGGACGGGGCAAGCTGGCAGGAGCCACTCTTTCTCTCCTTCTGGTTGGGAATGGAAGTAGCTCCGTATTACAGGATTTCTGAGCGGGGGATCCTCCACACCGAGGACAACTCGGTCCTCACCCCGGTAGTGGACGGGCCCAGATGATTTTCTCTATTTATAAGGCTAATAGGTGATGTTATGCTACCACACTTGAAATTGGAACCCGGCGACCTACCTGAATACGTTCTATTCCCTGGTGACCCGGGCAGAGCAGATCGAGTCGGGAATAGATTAGATGATAGGACCGATCTCGCCTCAAACCGCGAGTACAAGTCAATCCTCGGTAGTTACGAAGGCCACCCCGTCGGCGTCGTCTCCGCGGGGATCGGCGCGCCCGGGGCGGCTATCGCCTACGAGGAGGCGATAAAGGCCGGAGCGAAGACCCTGATCAGGATCGGGACGACCGGATCGCTTAACCGCGAGAAGGTGGATAGCGGCGACCTGGTTGTGGTATCGGCTGCCGTGCGCGACGAAGGGCTGTCGCGCCAGCACCTTCCCGTAGAGGTCCCCGCCGTGGCTGACCTGTCGGTGACGAACTCACTCGTGAGCGCCGCCGACGACCTCGGTTACCCCTACAGCCCAGGAACCGTGCTGACCACTGACGCCTTCTATGCGGGGAGAGAATCCCTGGACAGAGAAGTCCTGAGGGAGGCCGGAGTTCTAGCAGTGGAAATGGAGTGCGCGGCACTCTTTACCGTAGCAATGATAAGAGGGGTCTGCGCCGGGGCGGTCCTCGCCGTCAACGGAGACGCATCTAAGGACAAACACATCATAAACAAGGCGATAAGTCGGGAGATAGACGTCGCCCTCGAGGCGATAGTGCGGCTTAACTAGTCAGTCTGGCCGGGCAACTCGGGCACGGACTCGATAATTGCCCCGTAGCCATCGACCGCCTCCTCCATAAGTGAGATAGAGACCCTGTCCTCCTGCGTGTGGGCATATTTCTCCTCGCAGGGGGAGAACCCGACTATTGGAATCCCCGCGTCGGCAAAGTATCCGCAATCCGTGGTGAAGTCCCACGTCGAGACGGGGACATCTCTACCATATCTCTCCTGCAACGACTCCCTCACTTCCCGGACAAACTGATTATCAGGGGATATGTAGTAGGATGACTGGCGGTCCGGGCTGGATAACTTAATCCCCGTATACGTACCCCGTTCCATGGGGTCGATATGGGCGGCCGCGTTTTGCGGCAACAGCTCAATGATCCGTTCCAGCACTTCGTCCGACGCCTCCGTCTCCACCGTCCGCCAATCAACCGATAACTCGATCTCTCCCGGCGTGACGTTGCTACCCGGGTTGTCACATTTACAGAGGGTCGGGACGACGTGAGAACTTCCCAGCTCTCCAGACGCCATCTTGAGACCTTTTAACCTCTCGAGAAATTTCATGACGTCGTAGTGGAGGACGTCCTCCGGCGGGGCAGCGCTGGAATGCATACTTTCGCCCTGGAAGTTAACCCTGACGAGCACCCGGCCCCGATTTCCGATTCTGAGTTCGTTCTTCGTCCCTTCGCCCATGACGGCGTAATCGGTCTCGAAGTGAGATAAAAGGTACTTCGTCCCCAGTCCGCCGGTTTCCTCTAGCACCACGGCCGCCACGTAGACGTCCCCGTGGGGCCGAGTAAGTTCATTAAGCGCAGAAGTCACGTATACCTGGGTGGCAATCGCCCCCTTCGTGTCGCTTGCTCCCCTACCGTGGATATAACCACCGTCGATCTCTCCCCCGAAGAGGTCGTGTTCCCAATCTTCGGACGGGCTAACGTCCACCTGGTCCATGTGAGCGGTAAACGTCAGGGATGGCGCCGACTTGTCGTTTCCCGCTAGCTTTCCGATAACGTTGCCTGCGTCGTCCGCCCATACCTCGTCGTAACCCAGCTTACTCATTTCGTCTTTGATCAGCGAAGCGACGTCTTCCTCGTCACCGGACAGGCTGGGAACCCGGATCAACTCCTGGCAGAACTCTATCATTAGCTCCTTATCTCGCTGATTCATTTATCGCTCCTTTGGCCCCGGGGGGCCCGAAAATAGCTCGTTAAACGTCAATCTGGGGGTCGAAGTAATCCCGGAGGAACCTTCCGATCATGTTAAACGATAGGACGAGCGCCATCAAGGTCAGGCCGGGGAATACGACGATCCACCAGGCGGAAAAGAGGTAGGTCTGCGAGTCGTTTAATATTCCCCCAAGGGTGGGGATCGATGGCGGAATTCCCACGCCAAGAAAGCTTAGAGTTGCCTCGGAGATTATCATCTGGCCCAGAGTAAGGGTGATTGTAACCAGGACGATTCCGCCCACCTGCGGCAGGAGGTGCCTGGTAAGTATTCTCGTCACGGAACTACCGACCGCCCTGGCCGATTCTATGAACGCCTCTTCCTTGAGGCTGAGGACCTGTCCCCGGACGAGCTTGGCAAAAGTAATCCACCCCGTAAAGCCGAGCACGAAGATTATGTTGAAAAAACTCCTTCCGATCGCGGCCACTATCGCTATACCCAGGACGACGAAGGGTAAAGCCAGCAGGGCGTCAACGATCCTCATGATCACGGCATCGACTATCCCGCCGAGGTAACCAGCCAATAGACCCAGGGCAGTCCCAACGACACAGGCTATGGCCACGGACAGTCCGCCGACGACAAGCGATATCCGGGTAGCAAGCAGGATCCGTACGGCCAGATCACGTCCCAGCGGGTCGGTTCCCATCAGCCCGGGGAAACCCTCGGCGTTCCTTATCTCTGGAGGGTTCAACGACCCCATGAGGTCCTGTTCGAAGGGATCGAGCGGGTAAAAGTCCGCGAGGGCCGCAGCAATAATTATCAGCAGGAGTGCCACGTGAGCTGCGGCAACGGCCCTGTACTTAAAGGCACGAGAAAAGTAGTTTGCCAGACCGCTTGAAATTTCCCGATACCTGTCCTTAGCTTTTTCTGTAAACGATGCCTGTTTCGGACCCCTCATAGCGCGATCCTGGGATTTATGAGCGTGTACACGAAGTCAACGAAGATATTTGCCAGGACGATGAAACTGGCCACGAGAAATACCGCCGCAGTCACAACGGGATAGTCTCTGGCGGTCGCGGCCTGGGCGAGTAGTTGTCCCAGCCCCGGCCAACCAAAGATCGTCTCTACGACTACAGAGCCACCGATAACGAACCTGAACTGCAGCGAGAGCTGGGTCACGATAGGGATAGCGGCATTTCTTATCGCGTGTTTTGCCACGACGTTAAACTCCTTGACGCCCTTGGCCCGGGCCGTAGTTAGGTACTGTTTGTCCAGGGTTTCCACCATGCTCGTTCGCGTCACCCGGGTGATCCCGGCGAGCAAAAATAGACTTACCGTGACCACGGGGAGGATCAGGTGTTTGAGGGAGCCGTAGCCCGACGGGGGTAGGACCGGCCATCGGACCCCAAACAGTAATATCAGGATCAGAGCAATCCAGAAAACGGGGACGGACTGACCGATAACGCTCACCCCCACCGCAAAGAAATCGAGCCCCCTTGCCCGATAAATTGCAGCGAAGACCCCTAAAGGTATGCCAATTATGCTGGCGAGAAAGAGAGAAGAAAAGGCTAATTGCACCGTAGCAAGAAGCCTTTCGGTGACGACGGCCAGGGCCGATCGACGTGAACCTATCGACTCCCCAAAGTCTAGACGGGCGACGCGCCCCAGAAATAGAAAGTATCGTATAGCCAGGGGCCTGTCGAACCCGTAAGCCTGGCGTAGTTCCTGTACCGCCACATCACTCGCGGTCGACGGTAACATCAACCGGACCGGGTCTCCGGATAGGTTAAGCGCGAGAAAGACGACGGACAGGACGAGGACTATTGCGATCAAGCCCTGCACAATCCTCTTCGCCAAATAGGCAACCAAGCCTTGTCACCCCCCGATCCATATTGGATATAGTCAACTAAGTATAGCGAGGGGTCTATCGTTCCCTCAACAAGAATATTTAACTTCTTCCTTCTGTCTCGTATAATGAATCGGAATATCGGCCAATTTGGGATTAAACTCGGATAATTTTTACTCTTGAGATGATCCGCAATGAGAGACGAGAAATATAAGAAGATCGATGGAAACTCATTTTACAACGCGTTTGCCAAGGGCGCGGAAAAGGTAGTAGAAAAGAGAAAACTGCTGGACAAAATAAACGTTTTTCCCGTCGCGGACAGCGATACGGGAAAGAACATGGCGCAGACGCTGCGTTCGGTCGCGGAACAGACTACTCCGAACCACTCTGTTGGAGTAGTAAGCAACGATATGGCCCGAGTTGCCCTGACGAACTCTCGCGGCAACTCGGGGATCATCTTTGCCCAGTTCATTAATGGAATTAGCGAGGCCGTAGGAGAACGAGAACACCTCCACCTCAGCGAGTTCGCCCAGGTAATGAAAAAGGCATCAAATCACGCCTACGAAGCCACCAACGAACCGGTAGAGGGTACTATACTGACCGTCATGCGAGAGTGGTCGCAATCTCTACACGACTTCGCAGAGGCAAAACGGGACCTGTTAAGTTCGCTCGATTATTCTCTGCAAACAGCCCAGCGGTCACTTAAAGAGACGAGGGAAAAACTCCACGAATTAAAAGAGGCTGGCGTGGTAGACGCAGGAGCCAAGGGTTTCGTCCTCTTCCTGGAAGGTATCGCGTCCTTCTTTAAGACAGGACAGACGGCCAGGTTCTCCTCGGTCGAGGAGATAGAGGAAGAGCATGCCCCTCACGTTGACAAGAACCAAGAGATGGTCGGCCCTAGATACTGTACCGAAGCCGTTTTGTCAGGAGAAAGGCTTGATAGCGAGAAACTCAGGAACCTGGCAAGTAATTACGGTGAGTCCCTCATCGTCGCCGGCGGAAAGGACAGGTACAGGGTCCACATTCACACGGATGATCCGGCCCAACTTTTCTACGAGCTCCAGGGAGTGGGAACGGTGTTAGACCAAAAGGTAGACGACATGAGAAAGCAATACGAGGCCGTCTACGACAGAAATACCGAGGTAGCACTCGTTACCGACTCCACTTGCGACCTTCCCGATCAGTTAATGGACCGCTACCAGGTCTACCGCGTACCGTTAACGGTTAGCTTTGGCGAAAATAGGTTCTTGGACAAGGTTACGATCACGCCGAGTCAGTTTTATCAAATGTTGTCGGAACTGGGAAAGGACGACGAATTTCCGACCAGCTCCCAACCCTCGGTTGGCCAGTTCAAGGATACCTATTCCTTCCTGCTGGAGAATTACGATTCTATAGTATCAATTCATATATCTGACGCCCTGAGCGGAACCTGGAAGGCGGCAAACGAGGCGGCAAAAAACTTCGACGAAAATAGGATCACGGTCATCGATTCTAGACAGCTTTCAACCTCCCTCGGCCTGGTCGTAGGGGAGACAGCAAAGGTGGTCAACAGTGGTGCTTCCAGACAGGAGGTCGTCGACTTCGTGACTACGTTACGGACCAAAGCCAAGATTCTCGTGAGCCTGAAGACGCTAAAATACATGGTAAGGGGTGGAAGGATTGGTCCCGTGAGTGGATTTCTCGGGCGCCTGTTGAACTTCAAGCCGATAATTTCGCTCGACGAGAACGGAGACTCGGAACTACACGGCCGGCCACTCCGCCGAAAAACAAATTGCCGACAGATATTGGACTTCCTTAAGGACCCTCACAACGGGTCAAAGGTATCTAGATACGCCATAGGCCACGTTAAAGCGGACAAAGAGGCGGGGAAACTACAGAGCATGATTGAAGACGAACTTGGCATGACACCCGATTACACGATGGATATATCTCCATTAATCGGGTCACATGCTGGTATTGGCGCCGTATCTGTATCCTATATAACGGAGTAAGAAGTTGATCCCCTCACCTTTAATAGTCGTAATTGCTGTATTTGCCTACATGACGCTTTTCTACGTCGTTGCCCAGGTCAAGGGCGACTATTCGGTCGTCGATATAGCCTGGGGGTTTGGTTTCGTCCTGGTAGGGGTACTCTCCCTGTTCCTGTCCCCGCAGCTTACCTTCAAAGGGATATTTTCCGTTTCTCTCGTTGGTCTCTGGGGCCTAAGGCTCGGCATACACATTCTCAGGCGAAATTGGGGAAAACCCGAGGACTTTAGGTATACGGAGATGCGGAACAACTGGGGTGGGGGCGCAGCAGTCATCAGTTATTTTCGGATCTTCCTCCTCCAGGGAGTCCTCATGCTTTCCATCTCTTATCCGCTTATTATGATAAACTTCCTCCCGGTACCCCAGCTGGGAGTAATCGACCTAATAGGCGGGATCATCTTTCTGGTTGGGTTTGAGTTCGAAGCTATCGGGGACTATCAATTGGCTCAATTTATCAAATATAGAAAGAGCGAGAAAAACAGGATTATGAAGGATGGGTTGTGGAAATACACCAGGCACCCAAACTACTTCGGGGAGGCTCTCCTCTGGTGGGGTATATTCCTTTTGGCACTACCAGTACGCTTCGGCTGGCTTGCCGTTTTCAGCCCGATAGTAATTGACTTTCTCCTGTTGAAGGTTTCCGGGGTGCCGCTTCTCGAAGAGCGTTACAAGGATGTCGAAGAGTTTCAGGAATACGCTGCCCACACGAACAAGTTTTTCCCCTGGTTCCCCAACGAGAAGGGAAGAGACTAGGATAGGTCAGGTTTCCAGGGACGCTATTGTAAAGTGAAAAAATCTGTGGAAAACCTGCTCTCACCCCTGATCACCCGTGCTTATAGACGTATTTTTTATATTTTAAAAAGTTTACCGGCGGGAATTCCCCTCAGAATAAAACCCCTCAAACGGCCTATAAAAGGAGATAATCCAGGTTTGTCCTATGTCCCACCTTATGACAAAAGTCAACCCAAAATAGGAAATTTATCCCGTATGAATGGGACATACTACCGCTTTCCCCCGATTAGCTGTGGAAAACTCTGTGGATAACGTGTAGAAAAGATAGGATTTTTCGGGTGATTTTGTGGAAAATCCGTGTGGAAAGATATTTATAAACTTATTAACAGTAAATGTCCACAGGACAGGAGTTCACTTAACAGGTTATCCCCAGGAGTTTTCACAACCTGTCAGTACCTATAGAACGTCACCATGGTTAGTTTTCCACAACCTTCTGCCTCCCCTACAGCTACTGCTGTATAAAAGAGGGAACAACCAATAGTAACTGCTAAAAATAGAACCCCCACCTTAGCACTAACTAAGATGGGGATAAATTTCTGGAGGCCCGTTGATCAATTGATAAGTTATTCGATTGTGATATCGACTACGTCCTCTTCCTCAGTTGATTCTTTTGAGGGAGCTTGAACGTGCAGTATACCACTCTCGAATTTCGCGGTGAGGTCGTTGGGGTCTTCGATATCCTCCGGCAACGGGAATGTGCGCTGAAATTTGCCATATCTTCTCCCCTTGCTGATATAGTTCTTGTCTTTCTTTTCGTCTTCTTGCTTTACTTCCCCGGTTACTACTAGACGATTGTCGCGAGTGCGAACTTTGATGTCCTGTTTGTCCATGCCCGGCATTTCTATCTCGTAGTGGACGTCCCCGTCCTCTTCGTATATATCCGTGTTTCCAAAGCGACCGAACCCCATGTTGAAGAACTCGTTCTCCATATCCTGAAATAGCTGGTTGAACAGACTGTCTGACCTGAATGGAGTTGGAGCACTTTTATCTGACCAAATTGATGGTAATCTCATGAAAAACACCTCCTAAGTGTTGTTGGTCGTATGTTTTGATAATTAGCAGAGTAATGTTGACTCTGCTAATTCCAATATAATTATATTAGTACAGCGATATTTGTCAAGGTTTATCTATATATTTTCTCATATCAATGCTAACGTTGTTGTATTAATATGCATAACGTAGGATCGTATGGGTATTACAATGGAACGAAATATTCGAAAGGATACAATTGTCATGAACATCGCTCACAGAGGAGCAAGCAGTGTTGCCCCAGAAAACACTCTTATCGCAGGCAGGAAAGCTTACGCGGATGGTGCTGATGCATGGGAATTTGACGTACAGAGGACGAAGGACGACAAGCTCGTGATAGTGCACGATGACACCCTGGAAAGGACAACAAACGTAGAAAGCGTCTTCCCGGACAGGGCTAGTTACGAGGTGAGAGACTTCACCCTGGAGGAGGTAAAGAGGTTGGACGCCGGTACCTGGTTCGTGGAGGAGGACCCGTTTGGCGAGATAGAAAAAGGGAGGGTGGCCGCAAGCGACCGGGAAAGTTACCGGGGAGAGAAGGTCCCCACACTTGAGGAAGCGCTCCGGCTTACAAAGGAACTGGAATGGAAAGCAAACATAGAAGTCAAGCCGATCGAGGCGCCGGCGATACCAGTCGATAAATACATGGGAATAGTCCTGCGGGGGATATCCGAATTGGTGGAGGAACTTGAGATGGAAGAGGACGTACTCGTCTCCTCGTTCGACCATATGGCCATGAGGACGCTAAGGGGTATTAATCCGAATCTACATCGAGCGATTCTCGCGGACGAACCGTTGGAGGACCCCGTTCGGAAGATGAGGAAAAACGAATTGCGGGCCTTAAATTTGATCGCGACCGCGCTGGATACGCGAGAGGGGATCGCTAATCTAGAGAAAATAGAAGAGGCAATTCCGGACTACAGGGTCTTTGTTTGGACGATAAATGAACCCACTGACATGAAGAGAGCTCTCAACATTCCTCAAGTGACGGGGATAATGACTGATTATCCGGGAAGGCTAGCCAAAATCATCGACGGAGAGGTTTAGCGAGAACTTTCCTAGACCCGCGTCGTCGCACTCTTAAATTTTATGTTTTCTTGACATTTTCTTGTATAAATGTTATTTTACTTTTGATATTGATTTAAATTGAGTCAATTACTTCACCCCAAGGGGTGGGGCTAGTAGAAAAACAACTGTATAACGCTGAATTTGAAAGACGGGAATTGACCCAGCACTCAATTGAGGAGAGGACCCTGGTTAAAACAAAGTACGTATCTTACGGTTAGCTTAATCCACATAGATAAGCTTACGATAACTTGGCCGGATATCATATCTCAATTGAGTGCTGGACCAAAAAACCAGCTGATTCATCTCCAGGGCAAGCCCTGGGGCATTCTCAGCTATTATTGGTAATTTCTATTTGGTATAGAGCACCACATAGAATCGGTAATAAAATAAATAGTTGAATTCTTCGGGCGAGAGCAATTTGTCCTGGGGTCTTCACTTATAGATTTGGAGGAGCGAGAGTAACTCGCACAGATTTGGCATGGCTGATATTTTGGCAGAAGAAAGACGAAGAAAGATCTTGGAGAGAATTGAAGAAGAGGGGACCGTCAAGACATCTCAACTCGCCCGCGCCTTCTCCGTGTCCGAGGTAACCATTCGCCGCGACCTCCAGGAGCTGACGAAAGAAGGGAAGTTGGAAAAGGTCCACGGGGGTGCGGTTGCCAAGGAGAAGGATTTCGAATCTTCCTACCACGGAGAGACGATCACCTTCGAGCCTTCTTTCCAGGAGAAAAGCGAGGTCAACCGAGAAGAGAAGCGTAGCATTGGCAAGAAGGCGTCTACTCTCATTAAAGATGGGAGTTCGGTGTTTATCGGGACCGGTACGACTACGATGCAGATCGTGAAAAACCTTAACGTGAAAAAAGGCCTGACCATAGTGACGAACTCTTTAAACCACGGTCTGGAATTGACAAGGAC
Organism: Candidatus Bipolaricaulota bacterium; assembly: GCA_018400715.1. Classification (GTDB taxonomy): domain Bacteria; phylum Bipolaricaulota; class Bipolaricaulia; order M55B111; family M55B111; genus M55B111. Next base: position 10,637 of record JAGYME010000011.1, on the reverse strand, counting down.
GCCCGAGGTAGAGGTGTTGATGACCGGCGGAGAACTGCGGTCCAATACGTCTGCTCTCGTGGGGCCGATAGCGAAGCATTCACTCGACGAGTTGTACGTGGATACCATGTTTCTGGGAGTAAACGGGATCTCGATCGAACAGGGATATACGGTGCCTTCGCTCAGAGAGGCGGATATGGCCAGACGCGTGACCAAGATGTCAAACGAGGTCATAATAGTGGCGGATTATTCTAAGTTCGGCAAAGTCAGTCACGCAAAAATCGGATCGATCGATGACGTCGACACGATCGTTACCGACGACGGTCTAGGCTCGTCCTATCAAACCAGGCTTTCGGAGGTGGGCGTGGAACTGTTGATAGCTGGATGAGAAGGCGGTAAATGAAGCGAACATCTCAGCGTTTTCGGAAAACTATCCCTCCATTAACCTCCCCGTGGAAATTCTAATAGATAATTATGGACTATCTATATGCGTTGATTTTCCCCTAATTTGCTACCGCAACGGGTACATTCCTATAACGACATGGGAGCCCTATTTCTGGTCGAGTTAGTGTAAAAGGTTCGTGATAAAGACGGGCAAGTGATCCGAGAAGAGGTTGCAAGGTCCTCAATAAGTCCTAAATTTTATCCGTGGAGGGAAAGGTTGTATTGCCTGATTAGACATGGCGAGAACGATTGAAGGTTGCATTTTTGACCTGGACGGGACCGTCTACCGAGGGGATGAACTCCTGCCCGGCGCAAAGGAGGTTATTGAGGGAATCCGGAGGAAGGATAAGGGGCCCGTCTTTCTGTCGAACAAGGCCCTGGGGCGGAGGGACGCGTACGCGAAACAGCTCACCCGTCTGGGTATCCCCACGGACGTCGACCAGATAATAAATTCTTCGTTGGTTACCGCACGGTACCTGTTGGAGCGGGACCCCGGCGCTCCTGTCTACGTGGTTGGCGAGGGACCGCTGCTGGAAGAGTTAACCAGTCACGGTATAAAGATCAGTTCGGACCCACAGGAGATAAAGTACGTCGTGGCCAGTTTCGACAGAGACTTCCATTACGACAAACTCAAGATCGCCTACGACGCGATAAAAAACGGCGCCGGTTTTATTGCCACTAACGCCGACCGGACCTGCCCCGTGAAGGGAGGTGAGGTACCCGACGCTGCAGGTATGATTGGCGCGATAGAAGGGGTAACGGGAAAGAAGCTGGAGATGATAGCAGGCAAGCCCTCCACGTACATGCTGCAGTCGGCACTCGATATCCTCCAGGTCGATTCTGATTCCTGTCTGCTCGTTGGTGACCGGCTGGAGACCGACATCAGAATGGCCCTCGATCACGACATTACTGCGATCTTGGTGCTTACCGGAGTGACTTCTCGAAAGGACCTTGAGAGCAGTCCCATCAGTCCCGACTACGTACTGGAGACTCTTGAGGACTTCCCTTCCTTAATTTCCGTCTAGGAGGCGCCCTCCCTTCAGGTCAACGGAGGGATCAATTTTATCCCCTGGTACAGGAGAAAGGACAGAAGCGCTGCCGCCGTCGGGGTTGCGACCCATCCCACGACTATCTCGACAATTTTGCCCAGGCGGACTGTTTTCACGCCTTTGATAAGACCCACACCTATTATCGCCCCTACGATTGCCTGGGACGTGGACACGGGGATACCGATTATCGAGAAGAAGTGGACTGCCAGAGCCGCGGAGGTCTGTGCAGCCACGGCGGAGAGAGGCCCTAAGGTCGTAATTCCCTTGCTTATGGTCTCCGTCACCCTCCTTCCGTACGTTATTACACCCACGGACAGGGCTATCCCCCCGAGCAGGGCGAGCCAGGTCTCCCCGATTCCCAGTACGGTGAGAGGGCCAACGGAGTTGCCGACGTCGTTGGCTCCCAGGGAGAACGCTACGTACGCCCCTGAGATGATTACCATGTAGCTCAATATCCTGTCCCAGAGGGTAATCATCCTTACCCTCTTCAAGAAAAATGCGAGGACCCGGTAGAGGGTAAAACTCATTGCCGCGGTCAGCACGGGAGATACGACCCACACCTGTCCGATGGTTGCTACCTTCATGAAGTTGACCTCGTTGCCCATGGATAAGCCGGCCCCGACAACGCCGCCGACTATGGCCTGAGAGGTGGAGACGGGTACCTTGAGAAAAGTTGCCATGGTGACGAAGATCCCGGCGGAAAGCATGGCGGTCAACACCGCCCTCATATTTAGCGGTTGTGTGACTACCCCCTCACCGATGGTCTTCATCACGTTGTGGCTCTGTAGTATTGCCCCGAGAAGGACGAAGACCACGACGATATATATCATGCGGCGATACGAGATCAAGCCCGATCCAACGGGTGTGCCGATACAATTTGCTGTGTCGTTGGCCCCGATGTTCCAGCCAACGTAGAAGCCAACTACGATCAATAATCCTAGCATATTTTTCTAGCCTGCCGGTTTCTGGATATATTTACCTGTGGGTCATTATCCTAATAAAGTTTCCCGCGTTCTCGATGTGATCGAGTGTATTGTTTATCTTGAGCGCTATCTGTATTAGGTGATACTTTTCAATTTCCCTCAGGGAATCGTCGTTGTAGACGACCTTTATTCCCTCCCGCGTCGCTTTATCGGCTTCGTGCTCAAAGTCATTTATTCTCGTGACGATGTCCCACGCCGCCTGGAGGTCGTCCGGGTCGGTATTCGTCCCCATGATGATTTTTCCCGACTCTCTGACCAATCTCTCGTAGTCCCCTGCCGCTTTCTCCAATATCTCAGCTAGGTCCACGAGAGTCGCTTTATATCCGTCTGGAAGGTCCGACTTTAACTTAAGTAGGGGAAGTAACTCTGCCACGTCCTGAGAGTTATCTGCTATTTCATCCTGGTGCCAGAGCAGAGAAAGGACGTCGGACCGAGCTACGGGCATAAATAGGTCGCTGCGAGGGAGTTCTTTTCTGATCTCCTGCTTCACCTGGTCCGCTTCGTATTCGAGACTGGACACCTTTTTCCTGTCTATCTCCCCTCCTTCGCAGTAAGAGTGGACTTCCTTGACGAGCGCGTACACCGTAGAACTAACCTTACTTGCGTGATCGTTTAACTGTTCAAATGGCGAACTCTCCGTCATCGCTCTCTTAAATAGTTTCTTTATCCGTTTTGTGTCAAAGATGGCCATCGCTTATCATCCCCCTGAACTTTATCGGCTTATACCCTATAACTGTAACTACTCTCGACCATAAATGCAGAGTAGGAGTAATTCTGAAAAAGAAGTGAGGACCCCTCCTGTGTCAATGAAAAAATATATAGAGTAATTATACCTATAATAGTAAGGTAACGAAAAAAACCCTGCAACCCGTTAAGGCCCTCTGGGAAGTCTGTATATTATCTTCCGTTTTATTTCATCCTTGATAATACCGGTAACCGTCCTATGACAACAATTTTTCTAGGGGATGGAAGAAGAAATTGTCTAGAAATTCCTTGACATTTTGTTGCATTTTTGTGAGATTTATGCTAGATTCTTTTTGATTATGAATGAACTCTAAGCTTCGCCCTAGTAACTGGCAGAAATGATCTTCTGTTTCTTGATATTTGTCTTCTCTACCTGAGAACGCTTTGGGGCAAAAGGTGGGAGGTTCCATCGTCACAACGACTTTTTTTATCAGAAAAACTTATCGTGTTACCTGTTAACTGTTTGCGTTCGGGAGTGGAAGTATGAACAACACAGAATTGGGAGACTTAAAGATCGAGAGGGAACCAGTAAACAGGCTGATAATCAAACAGATACTCAAGTACATAAAAAATGCCGACCTCCAACCGGGGGATAAACTGCCTTCGGAAAAGGAGTTCATGGAAAATATGGACGTCGGACGTTCCTCAGTCAGGGAGGCATTACATTCTCTCGTAACCGTTGATATCCTGGAGACCAAACCCGGCAAAGGTTACTACGTAAAGAGGGAGTCAAACATCTTTTCTCTTCCTGGCAGCGGTGACCTATCAGAGGTCCTGGTGGCGGAACAAGATTTCATGGCCTTGTTAGAGGTCCGGGAGTTTCTCGAAAAGAAGGTCGTTTCACTCGCGGCGGAGAGGGCAACGAAAGAGGACACCGATAGGATCAAAGAGGTAATGGAAGAAATAGAAGAAGCCGCGAAGAGCAGGAAAAACATTTCTGACGTAACCGTCAAACTTCACGTGGCGCTAGCCAGGGCGACCAAGAATCCCGTTCTTGTCCAGTTAATCAAAAAGGTCGTCCCCTTGATAGTCAGGAAGGCAAAGGACATGGAGTTGCCCGCCGAAGATGACGTAGAGATTCATACCGGCGTTGACGAAATCCTGGAGAGACGTGACCAAGAGGGCTTAAGGCAATGGGTTGAAGATCACCTTAGTTATTTAAAGGAGAGGTTTATCGAGCACGTCGAAGAGGGGGAGATTGAAGGAGTTGTCGACTATTACTAGGTCGATCATGAACCTCTGGAGGTGATAGGGGGTAAGAAACGACGTGGTTTTACTGATCAGGAGAGCTTTGGTTTTTAACCCGCATTTTATTCCAAATTGAGGTGAATTATGAATAGGAAACTTATGACGAGGTTATCTCTAGTTGTATTGTTAGTTTCTTTAATGATAATGCCGCAAACGGTCATGGCGGCAGACGACGGCGATCCCGTTACCGCGTTGATGATCCCCGCTGGTAGTTTAACTCCGGGATTTTTGAATTCTAACACCGGTGGAAACGTGGCCAGTGCCGTCTATGATTACATGTTCAGAATCGACGAGGACGGTAAGACCGTTCCTTCCCTGGTGAAATCCTACGACGTAAACGAAGATGCAACGGTATGGACGATGGAGATTCATGAAGGTGTGACCTTCCACGACGGGTCCAAACTTACCTCAGAGGACGTGGTCCACACGTTTGAGCGCCTGATAGACCCCGACGTCGGTTCGGCGCTGCTGGGGACTTACGGCTCTCTAATCGACAACGTGGAAGCTCTCGACGAGTACACGGTCAGGTTCAACCTGGCGAGACCAGACGCGGGGCTCGACAAGAAACTAACCGACTACAACGCCGCGATTATCTCATCTGATTACAACTATGCCGAACTTGGTGACACGAAACCGATGGGTAGTGGAGCATTTAAGGTCGATAACGTCGTCCCCAGGGAGAGGGTAGTCTGCACCGGCAACGACGATTACTGGGTTGAAGGCTCCCCGGAGATCGAGGAACTCACCTTCCTGATGATTCCGGAAAAGGAGACCGCGGTGAGGATGCTTTCCTCGGGACAGGGAGACATCATTTCCGACCTGAGTCCGGACCAGTACCTCAGGCTCGAACCCAACCCGGACGTCAACGCCTTAACCGAGCAATACGCTGCTCCAATAATGATCGATCTTAATACGGAAAAGGAACCTTTCGAAGACAAGAGGGTAAGGCAGGCCCTGGCTTACACAGTAGATAGAGAAGCCCTGTTGGAATCTGCAGGATTTGGCCTGGGAACAATCGGCAACGACACGGTTATTCCTCCGTGGCACGAATTCTACGACGAACTGGGCGGCATTAGAGAACAAAACATCGAAAAGGCAAAGGAGCTCCTTGCAGAGGCCGGGTACCCGGACGGGGTCGACGTAACTCTCTACTGCGGGTCTAACATCCCGCCAGTCCTGGATGTCGTACTAACCGTCCAGGAGATGGCCAGGCCGGCAGGATTCAACATCGAGCTACACACCCTGCCCAGGGACATGTACTACGCGAAGTACTGGCTCAAGGTACCGATGTCCGCCACCTTGTGGGGACACCGGGAAGACGTCACTCAGATGCTGGGGACGGCGCTGACCTGTGACGCTTCGTGGAACGCGAGCCATTACTGTAACGAGGAGCTTGACAAATACGTAGAACTGGCGAGCGGAACGAGGGACCCGGAAAAGAAACAGGAGTACTTCTCCAAGATTCAGGAGATCTTACACGAGGACGTGCCAGCCCTGATCACTATGTTCAAGGACTACCTCGGTGCGACTTCGACGAGGATCGAAGGATTCTACCTGACTCAGAACTGGATTAACGACTACAGGTTTATCGAACTCAAGGACTAGAACAAATCGTAGGGTGCCCTCCTATACCGGGGGCACCCTATTTATCTCTTACAGTAATCTGGGAACTGGGAGGGTGTTAGGTTAATGACAAAGTTCATCGGCAAGCGGCTGATAAATATGGTGATAACCCTGTTTATCGCGTCGATCATTATCTTTACATTGACGGAAGTAATGCCCGGGGACGTTGCACAGATGATCCTGGGCCAGTACGCGACGCCGGAGTCTCTTGAGGCCGTACGGGCACAACTTGGTCTCGACAAGCCAGCCGTCGTCCGCTACGGAGATTGGATCTGGGGAGTACTCCAAGGAGACCTGGGGACATCAATGAGCATGAAGGGCGTGTCGATATCCGATCTGCTGTTGCGGCGGGGCCGCAACTCCTTGTTCCTTGCGGCGTTTGCCACGATATTTCTGGTGCCGCTGTCACTGGTTGTTGGCGTTATTGCCGGACTGAGAGAGGGTAGTTGGTTGGACCATTTCATATCAACTTCTTCGTTGGTCGCCCTATCCCTGCCCTCGTTTATCTCGGGTACTTTTTTGATGTTAATATTTGCTATCTGGTTAAAAATCGTCCCCGCCATGAGTTCCATAGCGCCGGGAGCAAACCTGTTTAAGGTATTTCCCAAACTAATATTGCCCATCATCACGGTCTCTCTCGTGTTGCTGGGTTACGTCGCTCGTATGGTCCGGGCCAGCGTCATCGATGCTTCTCACTCGGATTACGCGCGGACAGCCGTGCTAAAAGGGTTGCCGTATCACAAGGTCGTGTGGCACATCCTCCGTAACGCGCTTATGCCTACGGTGACGGTAATAGCAATGAACCTCGGTTGGTTAATAGGGGGGCTGGTCATCGTCGAGACTTTGTTCGCTTACCCCGGTTTGGGGCGCCTTGTGTACGTTGCGATACAGAGGCAGGATATCCCGTTGATCCAGGCAAGCGTGTTGTTGACCAGTGCGGTTTATCTGCTGTTGAACCTCGCCTCGGACATTATTTACACGTTCTTGGACCCAAGGGTCCGCTATTAATGGGGGGTAGAGAAATGTTGCTTGATTTTTTTCTGATTTCGACTGGAGGTTGTCTGTGGAAGGATTCGTAAGAAGGATCAGGGGTTTTTTCGAGATAGTCCGCCGACTTAGCCACTCCCCTCTGGGGATGATAGGCCTGGTAATCATTCTCCTCTGGGTCTTAATCGCGATTCTGGGACCGATCGTCGCCCCCTATTCCCCTACTGCCTACCACCCGCAGGATAGGTTCACGGGACCTTCGCTCAAATATCCATTTGGGACGGACCGTTTCGGTCGCGACATGTTTAGCAGGGTGCTTATGGGTAGCAGGTCGGTCTTGATTCTGGCCAGTTCTGCGACGGCCCTCAGTTTATTCCTCGGCAGTTCGATTGGCCTGATCACGGGTTTTCTCGGGGGGTTAGTGGACGAGGTAGTTATGCGGTTTATGGACATATTGATGTCGTTTCCCGCCCTCCTGTTCGCGATGCTCATCCTGGGAATATTCGGACCTAGTCCGTTTGGAGTGATTGTCGTCATTGGACTTGTCTACGCGCCGCGGATCGCCAGGGTAGCCAGGAGTGCCGTCCTCGAGGTCAAACAGAGGGAATTCATTGAAGCGGCTAAAGTCCGGGGGGAGTCCAATCTGTACATAATGTTTGTCGAACTCCTGCCGAACATCTGGGGACCGCTGGGCGTGGAGGCATCGGTGAGGTTTGGGTACGCGATATTCTTAAGCGCGTCTCTTGGCTTCCTCGGCCTGGGGGTACAGCCACCGACGCCGGACTGGGGCCTGCTGATGAAGGAAGCCCAGCAGTACATAAGCTGGGCGCCATGGATGGCGGTATTCCCGGCACTGGCCATCGCCTCGCTTGTAGTGGCGGTAAACTTCCTGGCCGACGCCATTAGAAAGTACGAAGCCGGAGAGCTTTAACGGGGGTTAAGAGATGAACGAACTACGGACTGCAGGCGATGCCATACTGGAGATAAAGGACCTGGTTGTAAGTTACACAACGCTGTCGGGCAAGATAACTGCGGTGCGCGGGGTAAACCTGTCCGTTGAACGCGGGACGACCCAGGGAATCGTTGGCGAGTCGGGCTGTGGTAAGAGCACCCTTGCCTTCGCGATTATGGGATATCTGGACAGGAACGGACAGATAGAGAGCGGAGAGATACTGCTCGACGGGGAGAACATTTCCGACAAGCCCCGGAAGTGGATGAAGAAGATCTGGGGCAAGGAACTGAACATCGTCTATCAGGACCCCTCTGCAGCGTTGAACCCTTCGATCAAGATAGGAAGGCAGATCGGGGAGGTGCTGGAGACACACGGAGATAGTTCCGAGAAGGAAGCCCGGGATGAGACGGTAGAGATGCTCAGGGAACTCCAGATCTCAGACCCAGAGATAGTTGCCGATAGCTATCCTCACCAGCTCAGTGGCGGCATGAGACAACGGGTCTGTCTGGCGATGGCCCTTATCTCTCGCCCCAAGCTGATGATCATGGATGAACCGACCACCAACCTTGACGTGACCGTAGAGGCAAAAATCCTCGACATCATCAAGGACCTGAAGACGGAGTTCAACACGACGATAATCTACATTACTCATGACCTCGGCGTCGTGTACGAAGTGAGCGACCGTTCCGGCGTAATGTATGCCGGCCAGTTCGTCGAAGAGGGGCCGACGGAGGACCTGATCGGCAGCCCAATTCACCCATACACGAGAGGATTGTTGAGAACGGTCCCGGAGGTTTCCACGGAAACGAGAAAGGGAAAACTGCAGCCGATAAGTGGATCCGTTGTAGAACTGGACTCGTTGCCTCAGGGTTGCAAGTTCAACCCCCGCTGTCCGTACAGACAGGAAGGTTGTACCGAATCGGAACCCGAGTTTCAGGTGCTCGACGGGGACCGCCACGTCCGCTGTTTCGAGGCGGAAGAGATTATCAAGGAAGACTACGAGAGAAAACCGGGCGGCGGCGAAAGAATGAGTGAAGAAAAGGGAGGGGGAAAGAAGATACTGGGGGCAGAGAACGCAAAGAAATACTTCGGGGAGGCCAAGACCAGGCTGTTGAGCCGTGAGAAGGTCGACGACCGCGTCAGGGCGGTCGATGACGTCTCCTTTAACTTGGACGAAGGGAACACCCTCGGTGTGGTAGGAGAGTCCGGGTGTGGCAAGAGTACGCTGGCACGGACTATCATAGGTTTGGAGGAGATCACCGACGGGCAAATAACGCTCGAGGATAAGGACATCTCGGTCCCGATCGAGGGACGTGATCAAGAGGTCCTGCGGCAGATAAGGATTGTGTTTCAGGACCCGAGGGCGACGTTAAACCCGAAACGGACTATCAAACAGGCAATGGTCAGGCCGATTAAGCTGGCGGGAGCGAGTCACAACGAAGCGGTCAACAAGGCCGAGGAGCTGTTACAGGCAGTCGACCTGGGACCAAGTTACCTGGACCGGCACCCGGACCAGCTGAGCGGAGGTCAGAAGCAACGAGTCGCCATTGCGCGAGCGTTTGCCAGCCAGCCCGAATTGATCCTCTGTGACGAGCCGACTTCAAGTCTGGACGTATCCATTCAGTCGTCGATCATCAACCTGTTGCTTGACCTGCAGGACGACTTGAACACGACGTTTATGTACATATCGCACAACCTGGCGGTCGTAAGCTACATCAGTGATTACATGGCCGTCATGTACCTCGGCCGGCTGGTTGAGGTTGGGCCGACCGAGGATATTTTAAATCCGCCTTATCATCCCTACACGGAAGCCCTTCTGTCCTCGATATCGGTGCCAAACCCCGAGGTTGAACAAAAGAGGATAAGGCTCTCAGGTGTAGTTCCCAGTGCTCGTAACGTACCTTCCGGTTGCAGGTTCCACACGAGATGTCCACGGAAGATCGGAGAGATCTGCGAGACGGAGGAACCACCAACGCGGATAGCGGGAGATGACGCAAAGCATTCTATCACCTGTCATATCCCCGTCGAAGAATTAAGCGAAGTTGAGCCTGTGCTTAAGAAGTGAGATTTTACGTTTGACCGGGCTTTCAACTGAGCAATCTTAATATTTGAGCATTATATTTAATTTAGTTACTAGGAGGTAAGTAAATTACTATGAACGAGAAAGAACTGGATCCGAGAACCTTACAGGTCATGGGAGGGTACGGTCTGGAGCAGAGCGTCGAGGCAGAATCTCTTGCCCCGCCGTTAGCCCAGTCCGTCGCTCACCCTTTTGAAAGCGCACGGATCAGGCTCTCGGTGTTCATGTGGTGTCCTGCCCAGACGGAGCCGGGCGGTTGGGGTGATTAGGCCAGCTCGCGCGCGGCGTCGGAGTCGAGGAACTCGTTCCATGCGCCGTCGTTGGTCAGCATGTCCTCAAGCCGCGCCATTTCGAGGGTGCCGGCGTCTCCGGTCGCGATCGCATCGGGGGAACATCCCTCCGTGTTGTACTCGACTTCGATCTCGACGCTGATTTCTGCGCCCGGGAAACTTGACTCGGCCGCCGCGCGATACCGCGCGGAAAGGAACTCTGCGTAAGCCTCGGCCGCCTCGTCTTGGTCGCTCCAGCCTTCGCCGAGGTTGCCTGAA
>JAGYME010000109.1 GCA_018400715.1 Candidatus Bipolaricaulota bacterium | reverse complement strand
ACAGATCAATTCATGGGAGCGCTTTGGAGGTAGAGATCATCGCCTCTTCTGTCAGATACAGATCTAGCTAATCTCGTGACGTGGCTAGCTTCTTGTGGTGTGATTGGAGCTGTAATCGTGACTCTGTGGGTAATCCATCTGTGATACGCAAGGACTAGGCTCTTCGCTCACGGGTTCTGTGTGACCGCGATCATGCAGCAGAGAGGCCTGCCGTAGGAGCGAATCCTGTAGTCTTGGGATGCAAGTTCTCCATTCATGAACCTCGGGCCTGTCTGGCGGATCTGGAAGAAAGGGAGATAGGAATAGTATTCTAGCTTGATCTGGTGGAGCCTGGGTGAACGATTGGAGAACCTTCGTTCTGACGTGCTCCTGGGCTTGAAATCCTCTCATGAAGTCTACTTCAGGATTCCGGCTTATCGAAGCTGCCTTCTGAGTTGGAGAGCCAATGTGAACGATTGGAGAACTGCAGAGCGCCTTGGCGCAAGCTTTCCATGTGTGCTATGGCCATGTTGCCCGTTGTTAAAGGTAGGCCAGCGCTCGACTGCGGTAGCTAGTGTTGTTCCATGACATAAGGTGGGGAGCATACCACGGAGCCAGTCGCTGATCCTCTTCTCGTACTGAGCGACTGTCCCGCTTCTCCCGAATACCTCGGGTCCGTTCTCGAGAGACTCACGCTTCCACCGGGCCACGGTAGTCGGATGGAGATTGTGAGCTTGTACGATCTCCACAGCATCTCGATCGCCGTTGCGTACTTCAAGCACCACCTGGAACTGGAACCGTGGTGAGTAGCGCTTCCCCTTCTTGCCCATGTCGGTCACCTCTGCTTCAGCAAGATGATCCTACCTGCTCTATCTCTCAGACCCAGCAACTCAGGTGCTGCAACTTTTCAACCGCACCCCCACTTGGACCAGACAGGAACTCCGTCCCATTCATCTGCCATACCATCGATTTCTATAGAATGAACAGCGATTGGTAGACTAACTCTCACAGGACAATCTATCCACGCCATAGCAATGGACCCATGCCCGTAAGCTTGTGGCCTATCTTTGGGGGTCTACAATGTCGAGGAAGAACTCCATAATATCATCTTTCATTTGCTCGGTGAGTGCATGACCGACTCCGCTGTATTCCGTGAAAGTGCTATTCATACCTAGCTCAAGCAACTCCTCGTGGAATGCGCGTGAGCGTTCTTGCAATGAGTCTCCAAATGCTCTTAGGTACCATACGATCTGCTCTACGCTCATGTCAAAGCGTGACGAGCCGCTTTCCCGGCCCCGGACAAGAGGCGTGTTAGTATCTTTCTCACCGATAAGCACGAAAAACGGGATTCCGCGAAAGGCCTCCAGATCGAATCGGCCCAAGCCAAGCTGTGGGAGGTCCTGTATTCCAAGTGAATAGGGCAGAGGAGTGCCCTGGTAAGATTCCACAGGCATTGTGTACATTCCATGTCCACCACATGCAACCCCTTTCACCAAGGAGGGATGGAGAAGCGCAAATCTATGAGCCCAAACACCTCCTGTCGAGTACCCCGCAACAAGAATCTGCGAGTCAATCTGAAAACCCGCAGCTTCTAAGGTAGCCTTAAAACGCTCAAGAACTCGTATGAAATGTATATCTGGTCGGTAATAGATCCCTTCACTTCTTCTCCTTTCGAAGTTGTCCCGGATGAGGTTGTTCGCGCAGCCCGATTTGTAGTTTCCTATTATCATCTGCGGAACTGCAACCGTGAACATTATCAGCCTGGATGATTCAGCCAAGTTCGGGCCACGAATGAAGTGGTCGAGCTGCCCCCGCGCCCAATTATCGGCTTCATCGAGTGAGTTCAGCGGGGTACTGGCTGTCGCCACGTGCATAAGCGTAGAGGTTGACGAACAATCGGCTGTTCTGGGCACGTAATAGTAATAGGTGTACGGTAAGCCCGAAGACGAGCGGTCAACCTTCGTGATTCGACCGATGTTGACCTGAGCACAGAGAGAAGCTTGGAGCGCAAGCAGAACGTAGACAACAACAGGCAGAACAATCAACAGCCTGCATCTCGTGACTTCTCTCTTAGGCATTGCAGTCAATTCTATCCGGCTCAATCTGCTTCTGGCAAGCGTGACAGTTGTCTCACGCAAGATGAGCATGAAGCGAGGTGGTGTTTCTCATGCGAGATGAGCATGAGGCATCACTGGTAATACAGGCGCGTGTGTCGAATCATAGGAGGCATGGTCCTGATGATGACAGATGCACGCGTGATGAGTATCGACGAACTGAAGGCATTTCTCGCTTCGAGCGCTGTGTTCACGTTCAAAGGAAACTCGCGGGAAGAGATCTACGCTTGGATCGAGCGTACCTTACGTAGCTACAGCTACCGCTCTCGTTCTCGCTTGGAGAAAGGTTTGCTTAGACATTACATGCGGAAGATGACAGGAATCTCTAACTCACAATTGACAAGGCTCATTGCTCAGTTCCGCCGTAGCGGCCAGATACGCATTCAGCCCTACCAACGCCACTCCTTCCCCTCCAAGTATACAAGAGAGGATCAGCTCCTGTTGGCTGAACTGGACGACAACAACGAGCGATTGTCCGGTAAGGCCACAGCGGCCATCTTCAAGCGCGAGTACAATCTCTTTGAGAAGAGTGAGTTTCGGCGCCTCAGTGAGATCTCCGTTGCTCACCTGTACCGGTTACGGCGAGGTTCCTTCTACCGTAATCACGTCCTAACCATCGAGAAGACCAAACCATCCCCCTGCAAGTATGGGGAGCGGCGTCGCCCTGATCCACAAGGAAGGCCCGGATACATACGTGTGGACACGGTTCATCAAGGAGATCTCAATGGAGTGAAAGGGGTGTACCACATCAACACCATCGACGAGGTCACCCAATGGGAAGCGATTGGCTGTGTAGAGAAGATCAGTGAGCACTACCTCGTCCCCGTTCTCAAGGATCTCCTCTCCCAGTACCCGTTTCGCATCCTTGGGTTTCACTCAGACAATGTACTACGGAAGTGAATACGTCAAGAGTTAGTGGTGGAACTGCTCAACAAGCTACTGATCGAGTTCACCAGAAGTAGAGCACGGCACAGCAATGACCAAGCACTCGTGGAAGGGAAGAATGGGAGCATCATTCGCAAGCAGATGGGACACTGGAACATTCCACAATCCGAGGCAACAAAGATCCAATCGTTCTACAAAGAGATATTCAATACGTACCTGAACTTCCACCGTCCGTGTGGATTCGTGTCTGCGTTGCGGGTGCGACAGGCAGGCGCCACTGAGACGGTGGACGAGAAGGGGAAGATCAAGAAGAAATACGAGACGTACCTGACGCCATTTGAGAAGTTTCAGAGCCTCTCTAAGCCTGAGCAGTTCCTCAATAAGGAGGTAACGATAGGGTCCTTGAAGGAGGTGGAGCAGCACCGTAGTGACATTGAGTATGCGAAGCTGGTGCAGGAGAAGAAGACCGC
>JAGYME010000108.1 GCA_018400715.1 Candidatus Bipolaricaulota bacterium | reverse complement strand
CCTTCTCATTCAAACTATAGGGTTTAACCCGGAGATGATCAGTAAGAGAAGCAAGCTGCTCCAGCTGGTGCGCCTGATTCCGTACTGCGAAAGAAACTACAATGTCATCGAGCTGGGACCTAAGGGAACAGGAAAATCTCACATCTACTCGGAGTTCTCACCGCACGGCATTCTGATCTCCGGCGGAGAAGTCACAGTTCCAAAGCTGTTCGTTAACAACACAACCGGGAAGATCGGGCTCGTCGGATTCTGGGACGTCGTCGCATTTGACGAGTTTGCAGGTAAGAAGAAGGTCAAGAAAGAGCTCGTCGACATAATGAAGAACTACATGGCCAACCGCTCGTTCTCTCGTGGCATCGATACGATGGAGGCCGAGGCATCGATGTCCTTCGTGGGTAATACTCAGCACACGGTTCCTTACATGCTCCAGCACTCCGACCTGTTCGATGATCTGGCCGAGCCCTATCATGACTCTGCTTTCCTAGACAGGATACACTTCTACATCCCGGGATGGGAAATCGAAATCATCCGGGGAGAACTCTTCTCAAGGGGCTATGGCTTCGTGGTTGACTACCTAGCCGAGGTGCTACGAGCCCTCAGATCAAAGGACTACTCCCAGCTCTACACCAAGCACTTCGAACTCTCGCGTGACATTACCACACGCGATCGCGAGGGGATCAACAAGACCTTTTCAGGACTCATGAAGTTGCTGTTTCCGAGCGGTGAAGCATCCAAAGCCAACATCGAAGAGCTGTTGACCTTCGCGATGGAAGGAAGAAAGAGAGTTAAGGATCAGCTACTGCGAATAGACGCAACTTATCCGGATGTTAGGTTCAGCTACGTTGATAGGGAAAGTCAGATCGAGACAAAGGCACAGACACTTGAAGCTTCCAGGGACGCATACCATGATTCCTCTGACGAACTGCATGTGCCCGATTCGTCCGTTAACACAGGCGGACGTGACCCATGACCCAAGTCTTTAACGTCTACTGCGACGAGAGCTGCCACCTTGAACATGACCGGCAAGATGTCATGGTATTGGGCGCTATCTGATGCCCGCTTCAGAAGATCGTCATCCACCGCCAGGTTGACACAACCGACGAGCAGATCGACCAATTGCTCTACGAGCTCTACGGCCTGAGGAAGGAGGAGATCGGAATAGTTGAGGAGGGGGCAAAATGAGCGCTGTGTTTATACGAAATGAAGTTACCTCCTTATACGGAGATTCCAGTATGGGAGCTGATACACTTGTCTGACATGTTCTTGTATCATTGGCAGGCGGAAAAATGATCTCAGAACATAAAGCCAGCAAGATAAATCAGCAAGGTCATGTGGAAGCACGCGGTTTGCTACCATCACTTGTGTTGTTCTTGGCACGACGTTTTCCTCAACTCAGGTCGCAGCCAGTGAGATTCACGGCATCACTACTAGAGAGACCGCCTCGTGATGAAGAACTGTGTATCGATATCCCAAGCAATGCAGGTGGTCTCTTGGGAGTAGCTTGGGTCGACCTATACCGCACGGAACGCTATGAGCATCTTGAGCGCAGCGTCTACCGTCTCTTCAGTCAAGCCGAGAACTGGTTCAACATAGACATGGTCGAGAACTTCTTCAGGAATGCACGTGGAACAGCTACCCCTGGCCGCTCCATATGGATTGGCCATTTCACCACCGCGCAAATGCGAATACCTAACGACTGGGAGCGAATTGATATCCAATTGCTTCAGGCGACACACTCAACTCTTGCTGTCTGTGTATTCGCATCTCCGTCTCAAGAGCTATCGGAGGCAATCCACGAGGGTGTGACACACAAGGCCCAATCGCGCCATGAACTCAAAAGCATTCCAGGGCACATCCTCAGGCCAATATTGAGCACCGTAGGTCGTGAGATGGTATGGTGGGAGAGAATCGAGGAAGCAATTCATCCGGCCCTCAAGAACCTGCAGAAATTTGCCGTAGATAACATTGGAAGCGGTATTCTGGGTAATGCGAGGTACCCCGTGATGATTCCTTGCTGGTATCACAGCTCAAGTACGGAAGACACTCCACGCGAGAGCGAGAAACTCTCCGATATCCTCTGTGGCGGGTCCCATCTCAGTTGGGAAGCCGACTGGATAGCTGTTGTGAAACAGGATTCTCGCAGAAGCCCACAAAGGAAGGCGTTCGACGACTATTCAGTACTCCTAGATCTTGATCTGCTCGGAGAGTCAGTACAGACGGGCATGTATGGAGATGACATCCTTCATGCTGCAGGTATAGAGCTAGAGGAGCAAATCCCGGGATTGCTGATACTCCTGGCAGTTGCGCGCCACGTTGAGCGCATTCTGCATAAAGCGCGCACCATCATAGAATCCGTACGATATAGTGGCTTTGCACGTGGTCATTTCAAGAGGTCTCCCTTGAACTTCGAAGAGGTATCGAGAGAACTGATAGCTATTCAGCTACTGGAAGCAGACGCACGCGAACTGGAAGAAGAATTCGCCGAAGCATATCCAGTCATAAACAATAAATACTCCTTGGCTGCCTTCACTCCCACTAAAAGAGGCGGAAATTACGAAATATCGCCACTTTCAGGCGTGTTGTCAAGCGAGATCCATTATTTCATGGATAGAGCGGGCAAGGTTCTTGAACACCTTCGCACCATCGCAGAGGCGATGAGCCGTCACAGCCTGGAGAGGAGATCTCGGACTGAGAACCGCTCACTGCTTGGACTTACCGTGGCATTACTTGCTCTGGGAAGCGTTGGATTCTGGTTCCAAGCCAATTCGATGGAACCTCGCGAACGCGTCCTGGTCCTTGTAGGAGTAGTTGCCCTCTGGTTGCTGTCCGTTGTATCTTCTCGATTGAGGCCGAGGCCTATCCTATGGACACGGCGGCTACTTAGCTTCCTTCGACAGCGCCATCACTCAATTTGGTGATTAGGATAAACAGTGGAAAATGATGTAAGGAGGTGAGAGAATGCCAAGCACAGGCGAGAAACCAGGGAAAGGCACATACAAGTGCAACAATTGCGGTACAAAGGTGACGCTTGATGACGCAACGGACACGTTACCTCCTTGCCCGAAGTGCCACCGTACTAGGTTCACACGCATCTAGGGTAGGAAATTAGGATTATCGAGAGTGAATGAAGTGAACGTCGGATCCAAGAGATGCACGGATGTCGGCACCTTGTCATGCAATCACACTGCTGCAGGTATTGGGGCACTCAGGATGGTAAGCGATGGCAAGGTCAAACTTAGTGCCTCTCCTCTTCGAGATGTTTCGTCGCGGAGTCGCACACTAATTGTTGTTAGGCACGAAGAACCATGATCGACTACGTCAGATACAGGCTCAGCTTGTCTAAGTTGCGGCGGCAAGAACACCATATGCATAAAGCGTATGCGCAAGAGCTTGACTCTTTTCGACAAGAAGGGAAGCCACAGATCGAGATTGAAGCTCAAGAGCAAGGGGAGCTGTTTGAATCT
>JAGYME010000107.1 GCA_018400715.1 Candidatus Bipolaricaulota bacterium | reverse complement strand
CAACAACATTATTATCGAGGGCTGGATCAGTTGTTATCTTCGCCGTTGGCAACCCACCGAGGAAACCGCAACCGGTCAGAGCAAATATCAGGCCAACCACCATAACCGACAAAAACCCAATCGTAATAGCGCTGCGAAAGTATTTTTTCAAGTTATCTCGCCTCCCGGCATTGTAGAAATTAGAGCCAAATTCTTTATACCGTACATTTAGATTTCGGACTTAATCTTGGTTGCAAGCACCCAAACATAGTTATAATAACACCCAGCTAGTAAGAATTTCAAAATATTCCCCAGTTGTACATCTTATGCTCACTGTTTTCGGGAATACTACTTAAACGTGTACGGGAATATACCTGAAAGTTCAACAGGGCGGTCTAATTGATTAACCCCGCGAAAGAAGCTATTATGGTCAAGGTGAAAGAATAACGTCCTACAGGGTCAATGGTGGAATCCGGCGGGCTTTTTACACTCAAAAGAACTTATGGGGGATGTAATTGAAGCTTATTAGGCGTACTTTAGACCTCCAGCTCGTCCCATTGGTCGTCCTTGTCCTGACGATACTGGTATCTACCTCGCTCACGGCCTGGCCGGAGGAGGAAGGGGGGACGGAAGTCGAGGGTTTTACCCTCTACAGGTACGGAGAAAGCGGTAACGAAGAGCTAATTTGGGAGCTATCGGGGGGCAGGGGGACCGAAGACGACGGCGACCTATTGGTTGACAAATTTACCCTGACGATAAAGACTTCGGGAGAGGAGGAGACTACGGTCTACGAGATCTCCGGTGAGAAGATAAGGATCGGGGAAAACCCCAACGGGCGGACCGGGTCGACCCTCGGAGAGGTAGATATCCGGATCGGGGGAGAGATAGAGGGGGAGGCGGAGGACGTTAAGTACGACTTTCAGACGGGGGAGATAGAGGGGAAAAAACTACAAATGACCGTAACCCGCGACGGCGCTGACCTGGAACTGGGGGGGTCTGAGTTCTCCTACACTTACGAACCAGAGAGGCTTACCGTGCAGGGTGGTTTCTCCGTTTCCATATTTTGGACGGGGGAAGGCCCGACAAGGATCTCTGGGGAAGAACTCACCTGGGCCCCCGGTCAGGAGTTAGAGACCTCGGGGGACCTTACTGCCACGCTGGATTCCGGCTGGGACTTGACCGCGGAGAAGATGACCTGGAAACCGAAAGAAGGCCTGTTTACCGCCTCCGGCGGAGCTAAGGCCGTTAAGGGAGAGAGTACCCTCACTGGCAAATCACTGGAATACGATATAGAAAAAGAAGAGATAACCGTCCAAGCCGCAAAGTTAACGGTGGACGATTGAACCATGTTACAGGTAAAGGAAATAACGAAATCTTACGGGTCAAAGCAGGTGTTGAAAGGAGTTAACCTGGAACTGGAACGGGAAGAGGTCCGTGCCTTTCTCGGACCAAATGGAGCGGGAAAGACGACCACCTTCAACGTTATTGCCGGGGTCGAGCCGCCGACGGGCGGTTCCGTCTACCTGGACGGGGAGGACGCAGGGAGGACCCCTATCCACGTCCGGGCGCGAAAAGGCCTCTCCTACCTCCCCCAGGAGACCTCCCTGTTCAGAGGCCTGCTGGTCAAGGAGAACGTATTAGTTTACCTGCAACGGCAGGGGGTTAAGAGAAAGGACAGGGAAAAATCCGTGGACAGGAGCCTGGAGCAGTTAAACATCCTGGAGTTGAAGGACAGAAAGTGCGTTAACCTCTCCGCGGGACAGAAACGGAAGGTGGAAATTGCCAGGTCGCTTTCCCTCTCCCCCAACTACTTCCTCCTCGACGAACCCTTTTCCGACCTCGACCCCCGGTCGGTCGAGGACCTGAGGAAGATCTTAATCTCTCTAAAGCAAGACGAAGGAATTGGCATCGCCTTATCAGACCACAGGGCGAGAGAAGCTATTTCGATCGCCGACTACAACTACCTGATCGGCGACGGGAGGATCATTGCCGAGGGGAGCTCGGAGGAGATTTTGGACTCGGAGACGGCACGGGAGGCCTACCTCGGCGAGGGGTTCGACCTTCCGGGGTTGGCAAGGTAAAGGGAGGAGGGACGCAGTGAACCGCTACATATCGCGACAGATACTCTGGTTGTTCGTCGCCGCCGTCGTCGGCCTGGTGTTGTTTACCTCCCTGACGCTCGCCGTCCAGCTGTCCGACCTCATATTGAGAAAGAGCGAGACCTTTCTCACGGTCTTCAAGCTCCTGTCCCTGAAGATCCCCGACTTCCTCGGGTTTGCCCTCCCCATGGCGCTGGTAGTCTCCACCTTTATCATCTTAGCGAGGATGGTCCACGACCAGGAGGTCCTGGCGTTCCAGCTCGGGGGCTACTCCCTGAAGCGGATCACCTATCCGATAATACTCCTGGGGCTCATCGTGACCCTGGTGACCTTCGGGATAAACAACTTCCTCGTCCCCTGGGCAAACTACGAGTACCGCCGGGCAGTTTACCAGGTCACCACCAGCAACCCCCTACCTTCCATCCAGTCCGACCTCTTCTTCAAGGACCCCACGGGGCGGATAGTCTACGTGGGGGAGTACGACGAGAACGAGGGCAAGGCCGAGGACGTCGTCATATTCAACACGGAAGGGCTAAACGTCCCCGGTTTGAGTACCGGTGGCGACTATCCAGAGCTCCTCTCCAGCGACGTCGCCTACCTGGAACGAAGCGGGTGGCAGCTTAAGGACGGCAGGCTCGTGGGCCTGGACAAGGGAGGAGAGGTTACCTATTCAGTGGGGTTTGACGGTCTGACGATCGACTTCGACGACGCCTTGCAGGACCTGGTCCTCGATTCCCGTAAGGTGAGCGAGTTGAGGGCGGTTGAACTCTGGAAGAGGGCTCAGGCTGCCAGGGGGTCCGGCAGGGTGGCTGAAGATATAGAATTCGCCTTCTACTCGAGGATTTCACAGTCGCTGGCCGCCCTCGTGTTCGTCCTGTTCAGCGCCCCGTTGAGCCTGCTCCTCCGTCACCGGAGCAAGGCGGTCGGGGTCCTCCTGGCGCTCCTCTCGGTCGGAGGATACCAGGGCGTTTTGCTCTGGGCCAAGAGTTCAGTCAGGCGCGCTGGCCTACAACCCGCCCTCGGCGCCTGGCTACCGGACATAATCTTCGGGGCCCTGGGGTTAATACTCTTCCTGCTCCTGGACAGAGCGGGTCCGGGAGGGTCAAGGTTTCACCTCACCCGGAAAGGAAAGGAGGGAGGGTAAACTTGCGGTCTACCTTGAGACTAACCCCCTCGGTCATACCCCTTTTCCCTCTATTTGCAAGTCTCTTGCTATGTATTACGTTCGGCGCGGAGGCGAAGACGGTGCTGGAGGCCGAACAGCTCAAGGTCACGGGCGAGAGGACGGTCGCCCGCGGGGAGGTCACCGCAAAGAACAACGACTGGGAGATCAACAGCGACTACCTCGAACTGGAGGAAGGAGACGGAGGGAGGAGTGTGTTCGCCCGCGGTAACGTCTCGCTGACCTACTCCGACTGGACGATAAGCTGCGC
>JAGYME010000106.1 GCA_018400715.1 Candidatus Bipolaricaulota bacterium | reverse complement strand
AAATCGTCGCTGACTGTAAAGGCCCTCTCGACATCTACGTTTCAATCCCTCATAGGTAGGCTACGAACGGTTTGCGTCTGTTCCTTCTGGATCTTCGTGTATGTGGTTTCAATCCCTCATAGGTAGGCTACGAACTTTCGCTTACTTCTTCGGCTTCTCCCTCTTGATACTCGTTTCAATCCCTCATAGGTAGGCTACGAACCAAATTGCAGTTGTGGGATTGATAGAGCATATATGAGTTTCAATCCCTCATAGGTAGGCTACGAACCCTGTCATTTCCGATAGATGTGAAGATCTATATTGAGTTTCAATCCCTCATAGGTAGGCTACGAACACTAGCACAAAGTGGTTGTACAATCATACCACAAATGTTTCAATCCCTCATAGGTAGGCTACGAACCGGCTTTCTGTGCAAAGTGCGGTTGTCGTATAGGCGTTTCAATCCCTCATAGGTAGGCTACGAACAACTGTATCACCCTTGAATTCATAAGCATAATCTAAGTTTCAATCCCTCATAGGTAGGCTACGAACACAGCCTGCATGCTCTGGACGCCTTTCACGGGAACCGTTTCAATCCCTCATAGGTAGGCTACGAACCCGACTCTGGTACGCTGTAGACACAGGAGCAGGCTTGTTTCAATCCCTCATAGGTAGGCTACGAACCAATAATGGATGATCCTTGGTGGTGGTGTAATGGAAGTTTCAATCCCTCATAGGTAGGCTACGAACAACTGTTTATTCAATCCACGACAGAAGTGTTATTAGGTTTCAATCCCTCATAGGTAGGCTACGAACTGAGATAGGCACACATGACCTAGATGATGTAGGGGAGTTTCAATCCCTCATAGGTAGGCTACGAACGGGGCGATGGTTCTCATACTGAATCAGATGGATACGGTTTCAATCCCTCATAGGTAGGCTACGAACACAGTAAATCATTCATTGATCAACTACAAGAGTCTGAGTTTCAATCCCTCATAGGTAGGCTACGAACCGACGCTGGGCAATCGACGACCCTATCTAACTCCGAGTTTCAATCCCTCATAGGTAGGCTACGAACGCTGCAGCAACCGCCCGATCCCTGCCTAGTAGGATCTGTTTCAATCCCTCATAGGTAGGCTACGAACCTGATCTCTTCCCACAGTTTCGATGTATCCATCGGTTGTTTCAATCCCTCATAGGTAGGCTACGAACCCATCATTTGAAGTTGAATACCAGTTTGCACTACCAGTTTCAATCCCTCATAGGTAGGCTACGAACTTTCAAACTTTATTATCTTACCTATAGTATACTACTTGTTTCAATCCCTCATAGGTAGGCTACGAACTCTTTGAGGCCGAAGGGCTTGCCGTTGATATACGCCCGTTTCAATCCCTCATAGGTAGGCTACGAACGGGAATGAGCGAAACAGCGAAAGAAATATTAAAAGACGTTTCAATCCCTCATAGGTAGGCTACGAACTAGATACGCTTTGCTGTCTTGCGCTCGTCAAAAACCTGTTTCAATCCCTCATAGGTAGGCTACGAACCCTCCTTTGGCACAATCAGAAACTCAAACTCTCCACTGTTTCAATCCCTCATAGGTAGGCTACGAACGGTTGTGCGCAGGATTGACCTCAAGACGGACGATCCGGTTTCAATCCCTCATAGGTAGGCTACGAACCTACCCTTTCGGGCAGGCAAGGCGTAGGTACATGCCTGTTTCAATCCCTCATAGGTAGGCTACGAACTCCTCCGTCCACGCACATTAGCAAGCGAGCGTATGAAGTTTCAATCCCTCATAGGTAGGCTACGAACCTTCCAGTCGATTACAACAGCCTCTTGAGGATCCTTCGTTTCAATCCCTCATAGGTAGGCTACGAACTGGACTTGAGAACCATCGGCTCATAGTCCGTCTTCCAGTTTCAATCCCTCATAGGTAGGCTACGAACTAGAAAACAATGTGCGTTTCGTGTTCGAGGTTCGCGTTTCAATCCCTCATAGGTAGGCTACGAACTAGCGTATCCCGCTATTAGATCATCACGGTTCTCGTGTTTCAATCCCTCATAGGTAGGCTACGAACTTAGATAGCCGTTACGTAGCTGATGATAAATACCTGGTTTCAATCCCTCATAGGTAGGCTACGAACGATCTGATTCTGAAGAGGGCGAAGATCAAACTACAAGTTTCAATCCCTCATAGGTAGGCTACGAACCGCTAGAGGAGAAAGCCGCGCTTGCCGACCGTGACAGTTTCAATCCCTCATAGGTAGGCTACGAACTAGACCTACTGCTAGGAATGTGGGCAGCTATTGAAAGTTTCAATCCCTCATAGGTAGGCTACGAACTTGCTAACAATTTAGGGCTACAGGATGCCTTTTCTCGTTTCAATCCCTCATAGGTAGGCTACGAACCCGCTGGGCCAGAACGTCTTATGAAGCTCTTCCATCGGTTTCAATCCCTCATAGGTAGGCTACGAACCAGTGAGATACATGCAGGCGCGAAGACGATAGCACGCGTTTCAATCCCTCATAGGTAGGCTACGAACCCCATAGACTCACCTTCACACCCGCCATTCTAGAGCAGACTCGGGTAAGATGTCAACGCTTTCGTTCTTTCCTGATAACGAGGACTGTCACTATTGGTCAGCGCTTGCACAGTATAAGGCTCAGATGTCGAACCATGAGCAATCCTACGTTATTCCAAGTCGACACAGAACTCAGATCAAAGAAACGGCCCCGTTTGGCCCTTTTCCTTGCCAATTACCTGGCGCTCCATGTACTTCTCTCGCCGCACTAAGTAGAAGACAACAGAATCCTCTTCTTCCTTTATGACCTTCTTAAAATCCGCTTTCAGGTTAGCTAGTTGCGCTGCTGTGAGCTCGCCTTCAAACACGGAGTTCTGGGTCCAATTCAGATAACGTCGGCCGATCTTCAGCGCCTTACTAACCCGTTTCACGTTTATGTCGTACGCGACTATCACGAACACTGCTTACCAACCAGCCAAATACGGCTCATACTGTTGATCCTCCAATAGGTGCTTTTCAATCTTGTATAAATCCAAGCGTACTAGCCGCCGGTAAGACACCTTGCGATTCAGCTTCGGGTGGTCAATTGTCGTGCGTAGCCTCTTTTCCCACTCCTCAACAAAGATCTTACGGCCAGCATCTGTAAGGAATATCCCACCCGCCTGACTGGAGAAGTGTTTCTCTTGTATCTGCCCCTTGTTTACTAACGCAAAGATCAACCGGTCAACAAAAGTTGGCTTAAATACCTCGGCGACATCCAGATTCAATGAGAAACGACGGAAGTTCGTTGTGTGTAGAAAGCCAATTCGAGGATCGAGATGAGTTCGGTAAATCTCGCTCAGAGCAAGAACGTACATCATAGAGTTGCCAAAGCTAATCAACGCATTCAGCCTGTTACGCGGTGGGCGACGGGTACGCCGATCAAAGGAGATCTCATCGTTTTTGATAATAGCGTCAAATGCACCATAGTAGACTTCTCGGATGTTTCCTTCCACTGCCATCAGAGTCTCAGGGGATTTTTGCCGGTTAAGGGCTGACGCTGCAGAAGTAAGCTTCTCAATCACAGTATCAAGGGCAACTCCACGCCGGTTATAATAGGAGATCACTCGTATC
>JAGYME010000105.1 GCA_018400715.1 Candidatus Bipolaricaulota bacterium | reverse complement strand
CCACCCGGACCCTATCGCGAGGAATTGCCCTACCACCTGATTAACTTCCTCGACCCCAGGGAGAGGTTCAGCGCGATGGACTTCCGGGAACGGACGGAAGAGGTAATTCGTGGCGTGGACGAGAGAGGTAATACCCCAGTAGTGGTGGGTGGGAGCAGGCTTTATATCCTGGCGTTAATTCAGGGGATATTCGAAGGCCCCGAGGCGGACGAGGAGTTGCGGGAGAAGTTAAGGAATGTTCCTGGCGACAAGTTACACGAAAGGCTAGAGGGGGTCGACCCGGAGTCAGCTGAGAAAATCCATCCCAACGATACAAAACGGGTCGTCCGCGCCCTGGAAGTGTATGAGCTAACTGGTAAGCCGATTAGCCAACTCAAAGAAGAGGCCGAGCCGCTGCCCTTCAGGTTCAAGAAAATAGGCCTAAATAGACCGAGGAAAGACCTTTACAGAAGGATTAACGGTCGGGTAGACGAGATGATGGAGGAGGGGTTGCTGGAAGAAGTCAACTCTTTAGTTGAAGAGGGGTTCTGCCCTGACTGGGGGGCATGGAATACTATCGGTTACAAGGAACTCTATCAACATCTAACAGGAGACAAGAAGTTCTCCGAAGCAGTTGAGGATATCAAGACCAATACCAGACACCTGGCCAAATATCAGCAGAACTGGATGGAGAAGCTGGACGATATTCAACTGGAAGAAATAAACAAGCTGAATCCGGCCAAGCTGAGGGAAAAGATTGTCAATTAATGAATTATCTCATTATGGAGGGGGTGGCGGAGGTGGAATTACCTCTATAAAGATTTTTTCGGTATCGGAGAATCTGCCATCTTTATCCATCACTCTGAGGCTGACGTCATAAGTTCCTTCGCTTGAGTATTCGTGTTCCGGCTTCTCTTTCGAGGAAGTATTGTCGTTGCCGCTGTCCGGATCACCGAAGTTCCACTCGTAGTTAACGACCTTTCCACCTGGATCTGGGTCGGAGGACCCCGATCCGTCGAACTTGACTGTTAGTGGATTTGACGTATCTTGGGAGTAGCTGATGCGAGCAATTGGTTGTTTATTATTTTGGACAGGGGTCCCCGCTTTTATTTCAACTACAGCCTCTGTCGTTCCCGAAGCCCCGTCCCCGTCGGTGACGGTCAGGCTGACCGTGTACGTTCCCTCCTCCGAGTACTCGTGGGCGGGGTTCTCTTCCGTGGAAGTGTTTTCCTCGCCGCTATCCGGGTCCCCGAAGTCCCATTCGTAATCGATGATCTCGCCGTCCGGGTCGGAAGAGTCCGAACCCTCAAAGGCGACAGTCAGGGGAAGTTCCCCGGTCGCTGGATCGGGGTAGTAACTGATCTCTGCCGACGGTTCCTGGTTGAAAAAACCGTTACAGCCCGATAATAACAGAAGTGAGAAAACAAGAAGAACAGATAATAGATAGCGCGAAGTAGATTTCTTGTTGAACTGCAATGGGTATCCCCCTGTCGGTGATAATAGATAATATGTCCTGATGCCCTAAACTTTAACTCTCGATGATTTTAACGTTCTGGCCGAGGGTCTGCAACGAATGGTGTCGACTAAATCCCGAAGAGGTTGCCTCCTGAAGTGGGGCTGGTTGAAGGTGTTAACCGTTGTCATTTCTGAGCAGGCGAGGGAACTAGCATACATTTGTCCCCTCGTGGAATCCCTTCTTACCTTTTACGTATATAGAATCACCTGTAAAATAGTTGTAAACTAGCTTGACGGAATTTGGCCTTTAGGGTAGAGTAAAAAAAGCAATATGGCGTAATTTGTTTGAAGAATTATTTCACTTGCTTTCTTTGCGCTTCTTCATAGGAAATTGATAAATTTTACATATATTTCATCAGGCGAAAAATCGGCTAATTCCTTGCACTATAACCAAAAAACTGCAATAATTGTAACTGTTTATAGACTCTGAAATTTACGTTGTGATTTAATTTTTCCGATATCAGCTATGTTAAAAGGACGCGGGGATGGAATGGAGGTCCGGCAACGAGGTGGAGGTGGTTCTACTGAAAAGATCATCAGAGAGAGGTTGGAAACATTGAACCTTCAGGGCGTAGAACGTAATTATGTTCCAGAACTGAACAAATGGAGTGAAGAAATGCCAACAACAATATCATCGATAAGGGGGTTAAATAAATGGTAGAAAAGTCGAAATATTTGGTTATCAGTTTAATATTTGTCTTGCTCGTTACCCCGTTCGTGACGGTTGGAGCTCAGGACGAAGACGTAACAAGTAGTTCCGCCAGCGCCTTTGCCTTTGGTGCGGACGCCAAGTCAATGGCTATGGGTGGAGCTTTTGTTGCCGTGGCGGATAACTATTCGGCCACGTACTGGAATCCAGCCGGGCTGAACCAGTTCTCGGGAGTACAACTGGGTGGTATGAACCTCAGACCTTACGGGGTCAGCGGACTGAACTTCTCCTACGGTAGTGGAGCCGTAACTATTAGCAACTTCGCCCTTGGCGCGAGCTTCGGTCAATTTGGTGCCGATCTGCAGGACCAGCTAGGTTACTCGGATGCGGACCTCAGCAGCTACAGCGAGACCATGTTCTCTGGCACTCTTGGTTACGGCATAGATTTCGTCAATTTTGGTGCAACAGTGAAAGGATATCAGGTGCAAGAAGGGATGGGGCTTGGCTTCGATCTCGGAACCCTGATGACGTTTGACGGGATTAGCGTTGGGGTTGCAGCTACGGACGTAGGCGGAGTGAAGATCGATGGAAGCGACAGCGCCGTCGTGCAATCAACTTACCGCCTCGGACTAGCTGCTGAGCTACTGGGAAGAGCCACTGCTGCAGCTGAGGTTGACCTCGTTGGGAATGAACCCCTGATCAAAGTTGGTCTTGAGATTCTCCCCATTGACCAGTTTGCCCTAAGAGCTGGCGTGCAGGTCCCTCCGGGTCGAGATCCTGGATTTACCATCGGTGCAGGTGTCAACCTGGCCGGTCTCGGAGTTGATATTGCCTGGATCCAGAACAACACGGAATTTGCCGGATACGATGGCTCAGGCGACACGCTGGTACTATCTGCTGGTTTTCAGTTCGGTGCCTTTGGCGAGTCCGCTGAATAGATAAATAAGGAGGTATGATTGATGAAATTGAATAAGTTCAAGGTTGGTTTAATACTTACCCTATTGTTGTCATTATTCTTGTTCACTGTTTCGGGATTCGCCGTTCCGGAATATGAAGAGAACACCAATACCTGGATTATCGACGAACAGGCGGAGTTTGATATGTTGGTTGGCATGAATCTGAGCGCCGTTGACTTTAACGGCGACGGCCAACCGGACATAAAGGCCGGGGACACGCTTGCATTAGGTCCCGAGCCCACCCTGTTCAAACAGGATGCGTCGATAACTATAGATCTGCAGAACATCGCGATCGAGGGTAACGACGATACTCTGGTAATAATCGAGCAGGAGACCGTTGGTGGGGAATACGGAGATTACGATACAGTGCACACGGGCTACAACGAAGCCACGAGCTCCCAGATTACGGAAGACGTAAGTAGCAGCATCGTTATTGAGGAAGAGGGCGCACAATTGAGGAACCTGGTCTTGGAGCCCGCTATCTTCACATCAGCTGACGGTACGCCGATTGATTCGAACAACGCGGTCCTCGTCAACATCACTGATTACTGTACCTGTGGCGGCAGGCCCATGGTCTTTGAGAACCTGCAGATGCCCGAGTGCGGATCTTGTTGTGATTACGACTACGGCTTCAGGTTTACGGGTAAAGTTGAAGACTGGGGCGGCAGGGACACTGGCTACGCCAACATAGATTTCAACGACGTCAAGATAAAGGGAGT
>JAGYME010000104.1 GCA_018400715.1 Candidatus Bipolaricaulota bacterium | reverse complement strand
CGGGTGCGTTCGGTAACTACCTGAGAAAGGAGAACATCATGCGCCTGGGAGTCCTCCCCAACATCGACATAAACAAGGTTATCTCCGTAGGAAACACCGCTGGACAGGGAGCAAAACTGGCCCTGTTCAATAAGGGTAAGATGGAAGAGGTCGAGGAGATAGCCAGGAACGTCGAATACATTGAGCTGTCCTTTAGGACGGACTTCTCCGACAAGTTTATGAGGGAAATGAAGTTTCCCGATCCTGACACCTTGAAGCTCTAAGCTAATGTTTTGAACTCAATTATTATATAGGTTATTCACAGTCCCCGGGCTGGCTCAATCCCCCGGCCCGAGGATTTTTCTCACAACTTCTTATCCTAAGTTAGCTAAATCAATTGCCTGCTTTATCGAGCCTACCACAAAAAATATTTATCCTAAGATGTCTTCTCGGGCGAACAATTGATCCAAAAACGCAAGTTTTCGAGAGTTGGCATCCGTTTGAGGTTATTTCATAACAGGTGGTAGGTATCTTATGTCCCGTAACAGAAAGAAAGTTTGGGTAATCTTGTTTTCGATTCTATCTCTTAATGGGTGGTGGATTACGGCTATGGCCTCGAGTTTTGAATACGCTAACTCCAGGCTGTGGGCAATATTCGCGTTAGTTCTAGTGGCCATAACTACCGAGGCCATAATTGTCCATCCTGGTCTGAAGAGTTTTAATCAGAGGCCCCGGAAGCGGAGGATAGGTGTCCTGAGGTATTCGGTTGTAGGATTTGTTCAGGATACTTCATTTTTCGTGATATATTTTGCCGGACTTTTTGCGATAGTAAATTCTAATATCCCTGGGATAGGGTTGTGAAAGTAAGGTCGGTTCTATTCCATGTTCTTTACAAACCTCAGGCCGGGCTCAACCCCCAGCCTGAGGTTCATTAATTTTCTTCCCGCTCGGAAGTCCCAATTATCTCAAAGTCCTACTCCGAGTGAGTTATTTCGCATATCGACGGGTGAGCGAGTGGATTCTCCGAAACTTGAGTGCTTTCGGAATCTCCGTACCCAGAGTAGCCCCTGTAATGGGCGTCTTGCCAGGATTAATCCTCTCTCTTAAGCTTATATGTGATAGGAGGGATGATATGCAAAATTTCACTTTCCAGAACCGGACTAAAATTGTCTTCGGTAAGGGTACGGAAGGACAGGTTGGGGAAGAAGTTAAGGAATATTCAGATAAGATACTTTTCCTCTATGGTGGGGGAAGTATCAAGGAATATGGTATATACGACAGGGTCATGGATTCGCTGGATGAGGCCGGAGTCGGAGTCGTTGAGCTGGGAGGCGTCCAGCCTAATCCCCGACTGAGCCTGGTAAAAGAGGGTATAGAAGTTTGCCGTGAGAACGGGATTGAGTTCATCCTGGCAGTTGGTGGAGGCAGCGTCATCGATACGGCCAAGGCCATCTCCATTGGCGTTCCTTACGAAGGTGACGTTTGGGACTTCTATTCCACGGATAAAGCAGTAGAGGAATCCCTTCCCATCGGGACCGTGTTGACGATACCGGCAGCCGGGAGCGAATCCAGCCCCGGATCGGTAATTACGGAGGAAGAAGGCGGTTACAAGCGCGATGTTGTCGATAACGAGTTACGGCCGGAGTTTTCTATTCTCAATCCGGAATTTACCTACACCCTCCCGAAATATCAGACTGCGTCGGGTGCGGCAGATATAATGGCCCACGTGATGGAGAGGTACTTCACTCATGAAGAGCACGTTGGCCTTACCGACAGGCTTTGTGAGGGGACTCTACGTACTGTTATCGCGAATGCACCAATTGCCCTGGAGGAACCGGAAAACTACGAGGCTCGGGCAGAGATTACCTGGGCCAGCACGGTCGCCCACAACGATTTATTGGGGACCGGTCGGGTCGAAGACTGGGCCTCGCATAAGATAGAGCACGAATTAAGCGGCATGTACGACGTCACGCACGGCGCCGGGCTGGCGATAGTATTTCCCGCCTGGATGGAATACGTCTACGAGGAAGACGTGGAACGGTTTGCCCAGTTCGCCACTAGAGTCTGGGGCAAGGAGACTAACTACTACTCGCTGGAACGGACCGCCCGTGAAGGAATTAAAGCGTTGAAGGATTTCTTCCACGATATCGGTCTGCTAACCAGTTTAGAGGAACTCGACGTAGAAATCAGTGACGATGACCTAAGAGAGATGGCCAACAAGTGTACCGAGGACGGCCCCGTAGGAAACTTTGTCAAGCTAGGGGCGGATGAGGTGCTGGAGATCTATAAGATCGCACGCTAGCGAAGGAATTACAAGAGGATTTGAAAATAAAAAAGGCGGGAGTCTTCTCCCGCCTGTCCTCTCATAAGTTACCTTTGAGGCGTTGAAACCGCTTTCCGTTGACTCCACACTGATCCTGCAATATACGTCTCTTCCCGTGTTATCGACCTAACCATCTCGGGTTGCTTCGCCCGTGGTCGCAGAGACGGACACGGATTGATTAATATCTTCTCATCAACATTAAAGTGAATGTGATTGCAAGAATCATATCTCCTGAGGCCCTTGATGGCTGACAGACCCTTTGCAACCGATTATTAGATATTATTCTTCTGCTAATTAATCGTTACGGAAACCTAGGCCGTTGGTGGTATTGGAGAAATCTTTGGGTGTCGTCTTAAGTATTGCTGAAGACTTGAAGACGTTATTTGGCCCGCTAGTACGAGCAGATGGAAAATTAAAAACGGGGTTTACATTTTGTTAGCTTGATGATATTATTATATACGATTGTGATTACAATTATTATCGGAAACTAATATATAAGCCCGGGGTCTGGTCTTGAATATTGATTCACCTCCTATCAGTCAAGGTTCAAGGCCAGACCCCCTTTTGATATTGAATTTTCCCGTCCAGGCGACTACATTTCATTTACTAGATTTTCCGAATTCACTCAGTTTACCTCTGTGTAGGATGAAAAGACTCAAGGGACAACCCTTGTACTGAACTATCGGAGGACTACGTGATTCCACTTCTCGCCGGAACTGCTGGATACATGGTCGCGGGCACGTTGAGCAAGACGTTCGTCCGTCATCGGTACTGGTTTAGCCTGGCTGGTTGGCTTGCTGCTTTAGGAGGTTTGGTTAGGGGTGTACTGCTGTACAGTGACCGTGGTGCCCACGTCGCCCACCTCGGGGAGTGGGGGGTACTGGGGATTGAGTTCAAGTTGGACTTGACCACACTTCTGTTTGCCGCCTTAGTGGTATCCCTGAACCTGTTTACGTTACTTTACCTCCGGACGGAAAGACAATCGACCTATTACATGCTGTACAATTTTCTTTTTGCCGCTTCCTATTCACTGGCCTTCTCCAATGACCTCTTCAACATTTACGTCACCATAGAGCTATTGTCGTTGATTTCAATACTCTTAATCGGCTATGAAAGAAAGGCTTACCAAATTTATGCCGGGATTAAGTATCTAGTTATTTCTTCATTGGCTATGAGTTTGTATCTGATTGGATTGGGCCTCCTGTATAGAGTTGGTGGACAACTCGGTATCAGCGAGATGGCGAGTGTCTTGAGCGGGAGCTCCTCCACCGCTGTAAACGTCGGTGTTGGGTTAATGATAACCGGCTTGGCGGTCAAGGGAGGAATATTTCTCTTCAGCATGTGGCTTCCCGACGTGTATTCTTACAGTGGGGTGGTCGTTTCCGTCCTCCTGGCTGGCGTTGCCTCGAAGGCGGGCCTTATAGGAATAATCAGAATCTCCACGCTCGTTACGTTGAACGACCTGTTGATCGGGTTGGGGGTGTTGACCGGGGTCTCCGGTGCGATATTTGCCGTCCTCAGCAAAAAACCAAAACGGCTACTCGCTTTTTCCTCGATGTCTCAGGT
>JAGYME010000103.1 GCA_018400715.1 Candidatus Bipolaricaulota bacterium | reverse complement strand
CCGTCCTCTCTAAGGCCCTGGATATATTCCCATAGAGAATACCTGGATTGAGGGTCCAGGCCGGCAGACGGTTCGTCGAGGACGATAAGGTCCGGACCGTGGACGAGAGTCATCCCCAGGTTCAACCTCCTCTTCATTCCCCCGGAGAGGTCAGACGCAAGGTTGTCCCGCTTGTCGGTAAGCTGCAGGTCCTCGAGGAGGCGGTCTGCGCGTCGTGATAGTTCGTCCTCCGGTACGTCGTACATCTTTCCCATGAAATGAATGTTCTCGTATGCCGTCAACTCCTCCCAGATAACGATCTCTTGAGGGCATATTCCGACCGCGGACCGGTCAGATATTCCACTATTCAGGTGCATCTGAACCCCTCCGCTCGTTGGCTCGAGCAGGCCGACCATCATCCTGATTGAAGTGGTCTTTCCAGCACCGTTTGGACCGAGAAAACCAAAGATCTCGCCCCGTAATATCTGGAGGTCCAGGCCCTCGACGGCGGTAAAGCCGTCGAACTTCTTGGTAAGCCCTCTAGTTTCTATAATCAAATCTTCTGCGTCCAAAGGCGGTTCACCTCGGAATAATAAGTTTCAACTCTGGGGCGCTTAAGGTTAACGGGGGTCAAACGATTTTAATATTACCATCTCTCGAACAAAATCCCAAGAAAGGCGGGCTGGAATAGGATCAGAAATTGGGCGCCATATTACATCGAGTATCATAAGGGGTAAGATACGGACAAATCTTGTAAGTTATAACTGTTATGTGTAATAATAATACCCCGGAGGTCCCATGGACGAGGTAGCGATCATTGTCGGAGAACTTGTCGTCACAGGAAGGTCAACTGATGACCGGGAGTTGCGCAGAGAACTGGAGTCAAACCTTCAAGAATTGAACGACGACTTCGAAAAAACGATGATCGCTCCCATGGAACTCGTCCGCCACAGGTCCTTTGAAGGGGGTTTTACCGATCCTTCAGCCTGCTTTGATGCGTTCGGCGAACTCGAACGGGATATATTTCCGGCTAGGGTCCGGGCGGGGATGGGAGTGGGGCGGTTAAGTACCCCGCTCAGGGAGTCGATAACCGTTATGGACGGTCAGGGATTTCACCGGGCCAGATCCGCCATCGAGGAGGCCCGTCGGGTCAAGTCAAACCTGATGATAAATACCCCTTACGACGACAGGGACGAGATGATGAACACGATTCTGAGCCTGCTGGGGATCATTAAGGACGGCTGGACGGACAGGCAGTGGGAGGTCGCGGGCTATTACCAATCCCACGAGGGGATAACTCAGACCGAGATCGCCGAGTACTTCGGGATAAGCCAACCGGCCGTGGCGAAGATTTTGAGCAGGGCAAAGATAAAAAAGGTAGAAAGCACGAATCGCGTGATTAAAAACCAGATGAAGAACCTGATAAATCACCGGTGAAATGACAAATACGGATAGTAGCTACGAGTATAACGGGAAATCCCACCCCGATTACATCCTCCCGGACGGCACGATTGACGAAGAGTTAAAACAACAGGCCTGAATTACCCCCGCGAACTAACTTACCTGGAAAAATTACTAAACTATAACTATTATTATTTAGTAGAAGTTTCGGAATCAAGTTTACGGGAGGTCATAATGTTCAAGGAATTTGGATTTATTGCTTATCTTTCGATACTGACGATTATCGGGATAAATATTGTCGGCCTGACAGGGTTTGCAGAAGACCGAGTTCTAAAGATCGATAGCGAGATACCACGGATAGACAGGTGGGAGTACGATGAGGTGGAGACGGCCACGTTCGCGCTGGGGTGTTTTTGGGGTGGAGATGCAAGGTTCGGTGCCGTGCCCGGAGTGATTCGGACCAGGGTCGGCTACGCAGGAGGAACGACCGAGGACCCGACCTACTATAACCTGGGAGACCACACGGAATCAATTCAGATAGATTACGACCCCGACGAAGTAACGTTCGCTGAACTGGTCGAAATTTTCTGGGACTACCACAACCCCACGTACAGGAGTTCGAGCACGCAGTACGCCAACGTCCTCTACTATCACGGCCCCCACCAGAGGGAGGTAGCGGAAAAGAGCAGGGAAAGAATTGCCGGGAAACTGGGGAAAGAAGTTTACACCCAAATTAAGGAGATCAGCGAGTTTTACCCGGCAGAAGGTTATCACCAGAAGTACCGTCTCCGCGGGAGTGGGATATTCTTTGACGAACTTAAGGCCATATACCCTGACCAGAAAGATTTCAGGGATTCCACGGCGGCAGCCCGACTAAACGGATACGTGGCCGGACACGGGAATCCCGAGGTAGTTCAGAAAGTTGTCGACAAACTCGGTCTGTCGAGTAAGGCACAGGAGGAACTCCTGAGGAGGTACGACCTCAATTAGGCCTTATTCCGTAGTGCACATTAACAAGTTGTAATCCTGGATATCTCCGGTAATATTCTCTTATGCGCAAGGATGACTTCACCTTTACCGGGGCTGAAGATATCGAGCTAACCGGGACCATGTACCACTCCGACGGTGATAAGGGCGTGGTACAGGTAATCCACGGGATGGCCGAGCACAGAGGTAGGTACGAGGAATTTGGCCGTACCTTACCGCAGCATGGATATTCCGTTTACACCTACGATCAGCGGGGCCACGGCGAGACCGCCTCCGAGGGAGAATCGGCCCTGGGGAATTTTTCGGGCAGGTG
This sequence comes from Candidatus Bipolaricaulota bacterium, assembly GCA_018400715.1. Lineage (GTDB taxonomy): Bacteria > Bipolaricaulota > Bipolaricaulia > M55B111 > M55B111 > M55B111. The sequence goes on along the minus strand of JAGYME010000103.1, from coordinate 1,214 downwards.
GGGCTGGGAAAAGGTCGTGGAGGACGCTCACCTGCTTACTGAATACATAAGGGCCGAGGAAGGAGAGACCCGGGTCTTTCTCTTTGCCCACAGCATGGGGTCGTTCGTCGGGCGGGACTACATAACCGTTTACGGCGATGACGTAGGAGGGACTGTCCTGTCCGGGACGAGCATGCTCGACCCGTTCCTATTGAAGGTAATAACGCCGATAGCTAAGCTGGAAAAGGTCTTTCGGGGAAAATTAAGCAAAAGCAAGATAATGGAACGGATTATATTCTCGTCCAACAACAGGAACGTCGACGAACCGGATACGAAGTTCGACTGGCTGAGCCGTGACGAGCGGATCGTGCAGGAATACATCGAAGATGAGTTGAGCGGGTTTACCTGCACGACTGGCTTTTACGACGATTTCATCTACGGAATGAAGCGGGCCAGTGACGACGGACGTTACCGGAGGATCCCCAATGACCTTCCCCTTCTGTTTGTCGCGGGAGAGGAAGATTCCGTAGGAGGTCCAATCGTAGAAGACCTGGCGAATAAGTATAAAGAGGCTGGTCTAACAAACGTGGAGTGTAAGATTTACCCCGGGGCACGCCACGAACTGGTTAACGAACTCAACAGTGACGAGGTCTACAAAGACCTGATCGGTTGGCTTGACGAAAACCGATAACCTTGCCATTTCAGGCGGAGCCGTGGCCACCTTTCTTCCCCTCTTTATCTCTATACATCGACAGGTCTGCATCCGATAGGGCATTCTCGACTGTCCGGCTGCTGCCGGGTTTCCATCGCGAGGTCCCGATCGAGACCCTTATTCGTTTCTGGATTAGATCGTTTTCGTCGTTCCAGCGCCGGAGGCTGTCCTTTATCCTTTCCACCATCTGGTCGACTGGCTCCTCGGTTTCCGGCATCATTATCAAAAACTCATCTCCCCCGTACCTGACGAGCGTGTCCGCTTTTCTCACGTTTCTTTTCAGCACTCCCGCAATTTCCTTCAGTACCTCGTCTCCAGTGAGGTGGGTGTAGGTATCGTTCACCGCCTTGAAGTTATCCAGGTCGAGCAAGACGAAGGATATAGGGTGGCCGTAGCGACGGCTGCGCTCGGCTTCCTTCTTCACCGCCTTGTTGAAATAGCGCCTGTTTGAGATACCAGTGAGCGGGTCGTGGACCGCTTGATACCTCAACTCTTCCTCCAGGTTGACCCGCTTCAGCTCCTC
>JAGYME010000102.1 GCA_018400715.1 Candidatus Bipolaricaulota bacterium | reverse complement strand
AAAAAGTGGACGAGTATTTGGGGGCTGCAACTGAGCTCGACAGGTTCAGCGGCTCCGTGTTAATTGCCCGGGGAGAAGAAGTTATGGTCAAACAGGGTTACGGAATGGCCGATCGCGAGCACGATGTAGCAAATACACCAAAGGTCAAGTACAGGCTCGGTTCGGTAACGAAGCATTTCACTGCTATGGCAATTCTTCAGCTCTACGAAGAGGGTAAGCTAGAATTGACCGATCCAGTAACAGAGTTCATGCCGCGATACGAGGACAGTCGAGGGATTACTATCTTTCATCTGCTGACGCACAGTTCAGGATTGGCCGAGTATACCGCGTTCGAAGGAGTAGGGACCAGGACTAAATTACCCACGACCAAGAAGGAAATTATAGACAGTTTCTGGAGTAAAGATCTCAGGTTCTCTCCAGGGGAGAAGTTTCGTTACTGCAATTCTAACTATGTACTTCTCGGAGGGATAATTGAAAAGGCTTCCGGGCGGAGTTACGAAGACTACATCGAGAAAAATATCTTTTCTCCTCTCGGAATGAAGGATTCCGGTTACGATCATCCAGAAGTAGTCCTGGAGAATAGAGCAGAGGGATACGTAAATATGGGTGGAAAGATATTGAATTCAGGTTATATAGACCCTTCTTTTCCCAGCGCCGCTGGTGCCCTCTACTCAACGGTCGACGATCTCCACAAGTGGTCTCTTGCTCTTACTTCCGGAGAAGTAGTTAGCAGGAAACTCTGGAAGGAAGCTACCTCCGCCCAGATCGGTAACTACGGTTATGGCTTTATGGAAGGAAATCTGTGGGGGTACAGGAGGATATATCACGGCGGTACGGTTAACGGCTTCAAGACCATGATAAACATATTCCCGGAACCGGACCTGACGGTAATTGTCCTTTCAAATCTCGAGACGGCCGAAATCGAACGGGTCAATCGAGATCTTTCGGCAATAGCTTTTGGTGAAGAATACGAGGTTCCTCAACCGGAGAAATTTATCGATATAGATGACGAAATTCTGCAATCTTATACCGGGGAGTATGCTGCTGATAATGATTACAGGGTGGAGGTCTCAAAAGTCCAAGATCATCTAAAACTAAGTCTAATGGGACAGCCGAAACTTGAGGTTTACCCGCTTTCGGAAACGGAGTTTTCTCCCAAAGGTTCCGGACTGGTTGTAGAGTTTGAACTTGACGTGGATGGAAGTGTTTCCGGCATGAAAGTTACTCAGGAGAGACGGGGCCTCGAGGCCGAAAAAGTCAATTAGTTTACCGCCGAACCCCCGTCTCTTGAAAGAGTTTGTGGAATAATAGATAGGATTGACCAGGTGGTTTGACTGTTTGGGTTGAGCTGCGTACTGGCTAGCGATTTCTTTAAGAGCCACAAGAGACGGGGATAGAATTATGCATAGGGAGGTTCCTGAAAATATGAAGTTAGAAATGTCAGATAGTGTCGAGCTGTACTACGAGACTTACGGCGAAAAAGGCGATAAACTCGTTGTACTTGTCCACGGCCTGGGTGCGGAAGGCGGAATGTGGGCGCCTCAGATAGAAAAATATCCGTCAGAGGAAACCTTCCTTGTCGTGCCCCACGTTCGCGGTCACGGCAAAACTTCGAAAGTGGAGCAGTTCAGGATCAGCGACTGTGCTCGAGATATAAAGGAGCTTATGGACCACCTTGGGATTAACCGGGCCAGTTTAGCTGGCGTCAGTATGGGTGGCGTTATCGTCCAGCGGTTCGCCTGCGACTTCCCGGACAGAGCCGAAAAGCTAATCATCGCTGACAGTTTTAGCGAAGTGGCTTCGTTATCGGATAAGCTAAGAGGCTGGTCTCAGTGGCTCACGATAAAGTTAGCGCCGGGATTGCTGGTGAAATCGCTTGGATCGGTTTACGGTGAACCGGGTCAGGAGAGGGCTCTAAATTATTTCAGGGAATCCTACGCCGAAATAGATAAGGAGCAGTTGCTAAGAGCGAGAGCCGCGCTGAATAGATTTGATATTACGGATCGACTTTCTGAGGTCGAGGCACCCGCGCTCGTACTCGTTGGAAACGGATTTGGAGATGCTGCTATCGGCTGGGCGAGAAAAACGGCCGACCTCCTTCGCAATTCTCGGTTAGAAGTACTTGAAGGGGGAAAGGACCCGTCGAATCTGGTCGTCCCTGAAGCTTTTGACCAGAAAGTATTGAGTTTTCTTAAAGGGTAAGCGGAGTCATTTGGGCGCCTGACCCAAAAGAAGTTGAGGTATGTGATTCTAGTACAAACGTGTAAAAATCTGCCACAAATAAATTATCAGATTTGCTACATTTCTCCGGGTAAATCAGGCCGAAGTAGCTGTATTCTATCGTCAACTGGAGGAAGAAGAATGCGAAAGTTGATTCTAGAAAAATTGAAGGAGAAAAAGGAGAGTCCCTGGATATTTTTCGGTGTCACTTTCACGCTGACCTGGGTGTTCTGGGTACCGGCGGCGCTTTCCGGTGGGAGGATAGACAGCTTTCTCGTCATGGCACTCATATTTATGGGAGGACTTTTTGGAAAACTGGTACCTCCAATCGTACTGCCCTACCTCACTTACGGTAAAAAGGGCTGGCGAGATTACTGGCGCCGACTGGTCGACGTGAAAAGAGTAAGTCCTGGCTGGTGGGCGGTTACCGTGCTATTACCCGTCTTTTACATTTTATTTGCCCTGCTGGGTTCTGCCCTTGCCGGGCTGGAGATACCCATGTTCGATGTAACTAATCCACTTAATATCTTCCCCCTCGCCATATTTATAATGCTCTACGGGCCGCTCCCGGAGGAACTTGGCTGGGTGGGTTACGAGCTCGACCGGTTGCAGGCGAGGTATAGCGCTCTTAATTCCAGCTTAATTCTTGGATTTTTCTGGTTGCTCTGGCACCTGCCGCTATTTTTCATTGCCGGAAGCTACCAGAGCAGCGAGGTGGTATTTGGATCGCTTCGGTTCTGGCTGACCTTCTGTCCGGGCATTATAAGTCTTCAGATACTTCAAACCTGGATCTATAACAACACGAACAGGAGTACCCTTACGGCAGTAATAATCCACTTCATGGTCAACTTCACGGGAGAGTTGTTGGTGCTCACGACGGCGCACGAATATTTCCGGACCGCGGCGGCTGTTCTTATAACTGTTGGCGTAGTGGCAATATGGGGACCAAAGAACCTGACAGGATCGGACCAGGGGCCAAACTTCGAAGAGATTGTAGCTGCAAAGAAAATCAAGCTGGAGTGACTTGTGTTTCCGCGATGTACTTCGGAGCTACCCCCGGACAGGATTAGCCTCCGTTAGTAATTTGTCGTGAAAAACTTTCCAGAAAATTTACCAAGCCTCATTTCAGTTAAAAGTTTTTTCAACTCTCCGTTGAGTTTTTGGGTTTTTGATTATATTCTTCTCTTCTGTAAGTATTATTGTTACGTTACTATTTCTACCTTTCCTGTTTCCCCGTTTAACCGTATCAATTGCCCATCCTTAAACCTGGTCGTTGCCTCTCTTATACCGGCAATTGCTGGTATACCATACTCTCTGGCTACAACTGAACCGTGTGACATAGGACCACCCATTTCAGTAATTAATCCGCCTATTTCTAAAAATAAAGGAGTCCATGCTGGACTAGTAGCTTTTGTGATCAAAATATCTCCCTTTTTCAATCTATCACCATTTTCAGGGTTGTCCAGCACTTTAACTTGACCTTCGTAGTTTCCTGGTGATACGGGTATTCCATCATATTCATTGTCTTTTTCATTCTCATTTGCAGAAAAAACAGTTTCTCCCGTGCTGGTAACCACCCGGGGAATAGAGCTTCTTTTCATTTCTTTCTGATACATTTTTCTATTTTGTATGACTAATTGCTGAAGCTTTTCCCCTGACTTAATGTCTTTAAGCCCAACAAAAAATATATCCTCCTTATCATCCAACCTTTCTTCTGCCACTAATTCTTCTCCTATTTCTAACAATATTTCTCTGAAAATGCTTACGCCTTTACTCATTATGTATTTTGGCAGTTCCCTAACCCCAAA
>JAGYME010000101.1 GCA_018400715.1 Candidatus Bipolaricaulota bacterium | reverse complement strand
CGATCCGCTAATTGAGAAGGCCATGGAGACGGTAGATACCGAGGAGCGAAAGAAGGCCTACTACGAACTCCAGAAACTGGCGCACGACAAGGCGATCGACGTCTGGTTACCCCAGGCCGAAGGGACCAGAGTCCTCCGGAACTGGGTACAGGGTGTACCGTTTAACCCGATGTTCGCCAGTTCGTACTCATACGCTTATCCGATTTGGAAAGGGTACGAAGAATAAATTGTAATTGAAAGTTCAATATCGGGCCGGAGGACCGTCTCCGGCCCGACTTTTAATCATCTTTGAGGGAGGGGACGAGAATAGAGAATGCTTGCGTACGTTACTAGAAGGATACTTGTTCTACCTTTCGTAATCCTGGGGATTCTGTTAATAATATTTGGGATGTTGCAACTGCTGTCGGCCAATCAACGGCTATCGACGTTCATCTCAAGCCCCGCGGAATTGAAGAACACGGATATTGAGCAGTTGAAAGAAGAGTACGGCCTGAACGACCCTATATGGGTGAGGTTTGGCCGGTGGCTGGATGACGTGGTCCACCTACGGTTTGGGTGGTCGGAGAGCGCCAAGATGACTTCGAAACGGGCGTTCTTGCGGTTCTTCCCCGTTTCCATGGAGCTTGCGATCTGGTCGGCCCTACCGATAATTCTTGGAGGTGTGTGGCTGGGTACGGTTGCGGCAGTAAACCACAACAACGTCGTCGATCATATCACCAGGCTGTTCGCCATCGTCGGCTGGTCCCTTCCCTCCTTTGTTGCCGGATTGGTCCTGTTGATGGTGTTCTACGGGGGACTTGTCACGTGGTTTCCCCCGGGGCGGTTGGGGCTGGAAGCGACAGAGATCGTTCACTCGGCGAGCTTTACCAGGTATACCCAGATGAATACGATTGACGCGGTCCTCAACTGGAACTGGTTCGTCTTCGCCGATGCCGTTAGACATATCATCCTCCCCGCTATTGTCATGTCGTACGTGCGCTGGGCGATGCTGTTGAGGATCATGAGGTCCAGCCTGCTGGAAACCCTCCGCAAGGACTACGTGCAGACCGCGAGAGCCAAGGGACTCAAGGAGGGCGTGGTAATCAAAAAGCACGCCCGCAGAAATGCGCTAATTCCGGTCGTCACGGTCGCCGGGATCTACGTCGCGTTTCTGATAAACGGGTTGGTTATAACTGAGACGATATTTGACTGGCACGGTCTCGGCCGCTGGGCAGTTACTGCCGCCCAACAGTTTGACACCTCGTCTTTGATGTTGTTCGCCCTATTTAACGGTGTATTGTTGGTTTTCGCTAACTTGGTAGTGGACTTGATCTACGCTTATCTGGACCCGAGGGTTACATACGATTGATATGAAAAGAAAATTAATGAAACTCCTAACGAATCCATTATCGGTTGCCGGCCTACTGTTGATCTTCTTTTTCCTGGGAGTTGCCATCGCCGCGCCTTGGATTGCACCGCCGGAGGACCCCAGCGAACCTTACCGACTACCCCGGGACGGTTGGTCCTCGACACCACAACCTCCAGGTGAGGGCCACATATTTGGGACCACCCAGGGACAGTACGATATCTTCTACGGCGTGGTCTGGGGTACCAGGACCGCGTTCAGGGTCTCCCTGATGGTCGTGGGGCTGTCCGCTATTATCGGGGTGTTAATCGGTACGGTTGCTGCCTATTATGGTGGGGTCATCGATAGCGTATTGATGAGGATCGTCGATGTCTTCTACTCGATTCCGTACCTGGTGGCGGCAATGGTCTTGACGACCATCCTGGGGAGAAGTTTAACCAACGCCCTTATCGCGTTGATCGTCTTTGGCTGGATGGGCTATGCCCGTCTCATCCGCGGTAATATATTATCAGTGAAGGAAGAGGAGTACGTCTCGGCTGCGAACGCCGTGGGCGCCACGGACCGCAGGATCGTGTTCAGGCACGTATTGCCCAACTCAATCTTCCCTGTCGTCGTCCAGGCGTCGATGAATATGGGGACGATAGTTATTACGGCGGCGACCTTGAGCTTCCTCGGCGTCGGTGCTCCATCAGGTTATGCCGACTGGGGGCAGATGATAAGTTTCGCGAGAAACTGGATACTGGGTACCCAGGGCAATGCCTTCCAATACTGGTACACCGTGATTATACCCGGTGCCTCGATAACCCTATTCTGTCTCTCATGGAATCTGGTCGGAGACGCGTTCAGGGATATTATGGATCCGAAGTTGCAGGGAGGCGGAGCGTAAGTTCAATCCTTCCAGGTAAATCGGTTTAGCCGTTACCGTGATCCAAACCCTTCTGTTGCGTGTAATTGTGTGTTGTGCTATACTGGATTGAGTTTTTATTTGCATCCTTACTCATTATTAAACCTTTTTACTGAAATAAAGGTAACCCATGTTGGCTACTAATTGAGGTGATAACTTCATGGCGAATTCGAAGTCTTTGAGTTTAATTGGACATTCTGGGACAGGAAAATCGGAACTGGCGAGGAAGTTCTTGCAGATGAGCGGGATCGATGGAGATATATCGTTTGACCCCTCGCCCGAGGAAAAGGAACACGGACACTCTATCGACCTGGGGATAGGATCCTTCAAGTACAAGGGACAGAACTGGAACGTATTGGATACGCCCGGAGCGGATGAGTTTGTCGAGGAGGTCTACAAGGGCGTCTACGTCTCCGAGACTTCGCTACTGTTTGTCGATGCCGAAAAAGGTGTGCAGGCACACACGGAGAAGATGTGGGAGATAGCGCAAAAGTACGATAAGCCGACCGCGATCTTCTTCAACGGGATGGACAAGGACGAGGTGAACTTCGACGAGGCGCTTGGTGAGGTCAGGGAGGCTTTGAACAAGGAAGTCGTCGCCCTGGAAATTCCGGTTCTCGAAGGAGGAGAATTCGTCGGAGTCCTCGAGGTAGCCTCGGGAAAGGCGGAGTATTTCGACGAGGAGTCTGACGAGGTCCCGGAGGAGATGCAGGGAAAATTGCAACAGGAACGCGAGAAGCTCCTCGAGGCTCTGGCAGAACAGGACGACGAGCTGATGATGAAATACCTGGAGGAAGAGGAGATAACCACGGAAGATACCGAAGTGGCGTTGAGCAAGGGCTTTGCGGCAAACGATTTTGCCCCCGCCTTCGTTGGTTCTGTCGAAGAGGGTTTGAGGACGGATTCTCTGTTGACCAGGTTAAACGACCTCGTTCCCGAATTCGACCCTGGAGAGGGAAGGGGAAGGTCTGATTCCGTGGTCTTCAACCAATTTTCCGACCCCTACCTCGGACGGCTCTCGTTTGTAAAAGTTTACGGAGAGGAGCTGAAGGAGGAAGCCAGCCTCAGAGATCTTCAAACTGGTGACGAACACGATATTACCGATATCTATCGCTACTTTGGTGGGGACCAGGAGAAGATCCACGAGGCCAATTGTGGTGACGTGGTCGCGCTTGGCAAGCTAGAGGAAGTTGGTCTAGGTGATACCCTTACGGACACTGGTGATAGCGAAATCGAATTTGTCGACTTTCCCGCTCCGGTTTACGAAAGGGCGGTCAAACCGAAGAGCAGGGAAGACGAGACGAAGATGAGTACAGCCTTGCAGGAACTCGTTTTCACAAAAGCGACGATTTCCTATTACAGGGACGACGTTACGGAGGAGATGATCCTGTCCGGTATGGGGGCCAACCACCTCGATATATTCCGCGAGAGGTTGAAAAACAGCTACAACGTAGAGATAGAGACCTCTGAACCGAAGGTCCCTTACAAGCAGAGCATTGCCAGGGAGGCCGAGGCGAAGTACCGCCACAAGAAACAGTCCGGTGGCCGGGGTCAGTACGGCGAGGTATACTTAAGAGTTACCCCGGTGCAGAGGGGGAGCGGTTTCGAGTTCGAGAATAATATCAAGGGTGGAAACATACCTAACCAGTTTATTCCCGGCGTAGAGAAGGGCGTGGTCGAAGCTCTCGACGAGGAGTACCCCATTACTGACCTGAAGGCGACCGTATATGACGGAGACCACCATCCCGTGGACTCCTCGGAGATGGCGTTTAAGATCGCTGGCAGGGAGGCCTGCAAGAAGGCAGTGG
>JAGYME010000100.1 GCA_018400715.1 Candidatus Bipolaricaulota bacterium | reverse complement strand
GCTGCTTCGATAATATTTTGGCCAGTAGCAGGGGCGACTTTGTCTGTCTGGGGAAGTCTTGCCTTGGCCGCAGCCGTGGGAACCATAGGTGCGGGCGGAAGCCTGATTGCCGGTGCTTATGCAGTAGATAAAGCTGCGGACGGTAACACGCAACCATCTTCTGCTCAAAGACTGACTTCTCTTCGTGGATCTCAAAACAGAAACAATATTGGCGGGCGAGTCCCCATTATACTGGGACGACACCTTATCTATCCCGATATCGCAGCTCATCCCTACGCTAGTGTGCCCTTAGAATCTTCACAAAGTGTGATGCATCTTTTGTTTTACGTTGGCTATAGTAGCGTGGACGTAGAAACTATGAAACTCGGGGACACTCCTTTCGATAGTTTAGGTATAACTTCCGATGACTATAGCATACATAGTGGATCTCTTAGCCAGCACGCTGAGTATCCTGATCGAGTGCTGATGGCTTCTCCACAAGCACAAATATACCAAGATGAACTCGACGGAGAAAACAGGGAACCAGACAATTCTTATTTTATAGCCACGGCTCCCCAAAAGACACGGTACATAGAGATCGGAATCTCCCTTCCGACCGGTTTTTACAATCTAAAAGACGACGGAGACCCCGACAGCATTTACTCAGACTTCCTGTTCACCCTTTCTCATCCCGATCTTGGTATGTTTCCTATAGGGGGATACAATGATAATGCGATAGAGTTCACGGGAGGAAACTGGGCCACTGAGGAAGACCCCACTCAGGGAGTATTGCCGTCCTTCAATACCGTAGTTTCCAATGATGAAGCCCCTATGGATGGGGCTTCCAATGTCCCCGGATTTCGGCTCACTACTGAATTCGCTTCCGATTACTCCCAATACCGTAACGGACTCCGGCTGGTTATGCGGGTTGATCTGCATGAAGTAGAGACAAGTGCCACAGGCTCCACTATATCCCCGAACTTGTTTGATGCTTTGCAGGCAGAAATAGATAGCGGAAATTCTACAGGTCAAGTCACTGTTGGTTTTTACGCCGGTGACACGTACAACAATACTAGCAATCGTAAAGACGACGTATACATCGAGTACGTCAATTATATCCAAGCAGACGAGGAAGGGAACAAATTAGACCCCATCTCTTCAGTTAAAGAATCTTTGACTACCATAGGGATAGAGTTGGATGCTACCTCCAACAACCAGTCGGGTAGTAATAAGTTCAATGTTGTCGCACAGTTGCGAACGTATGATTACAGCGGCTCGGGCTCTGGGATAGATAGCTGGACGGATTCTGTGTCTACTAGTAATCCAGCTTCTGCCTTCTTGTACCTGCTCATTGACCCCAACGTGAATCCCAACTACGAAGAAAACCTGTCCAGGATTGATTGGCCCGCGTTAGAAGATTGGTGGACATTCTGTAACAACGGAGGAAACAGAAATGATCCGTCTATCCCTCTTGAATGTAACGTTGTTTTTGACACCGAGGTCACACTCGAAGAAGCACTCAACCTTGTCTGTAACACCGGAAGGGCCACGTGGACAATGGTGGACGGTAAGATCACGGTAGTCGTCGATAAAGAAATCAACTACATTACTCAGTATTTTACCCCGAAGAATACTTCCGATTTTTCTGGATCTCGTCTCTTCCCCGAGGAAACCACGCGGTTAGATGTATCGTATGTCAACCCTGACATGTGGGTGAAGGAAGAGGTATCCGTATATCGAGACGATCCAGGATCTGATGATGTCATAGAGCGCGTAGAAGCCAGAGGGATTACTTCTTACGAAGAGGCCCGAATGTATGGCTATTATCTTCTGGGAACCTCTGAACTACGGCCTGAGCGGTTTTCTTTTACCGCATATGCTGATTCCATAGTCTGTTCTGTAGGAGACCGGATTCGTGTCACGCACGACGTACCTCTTATCGGTTCGGGTATGCCTGGGCGAATTGTGGGTTATCGGACTGATGTAGATGGGAATGTTGCATTCCTGCTCGTCGATGAGTATATGGAATTCGAAGCGGATCAGGATTACACCTTACTTATCAGATCTAACGACGATACAATTACAGACTCTTACGGAGTAGAAAACTCGTTCTATGTGCCGATAAGAAATGCACAAGAAGTAGGCAGTACTACAAACGAAGCGTTCATTGCCACCTATAACACCGTGTTTGGTGATACACTTGGTGGCGGAGGGGCCGCTGGTACTTTCGGCGTAACCCTTGGCGGTGGAGACGCCGACGACACGTTTGGTGAAACCCTCGGTGGTGGCCACGCCGGAGAAGGTGATGGGGAGTACTTCTTCTACGTAACCGCGTACCCAGAATCCACTATTTACCCGGAAACGTATTATCTGTTTGAGTTACAAAATCCAATTTCTCCTGCTTCCATCGATGAAGGTATGTTGTATATGCCGGGTATCTCGGGAAACGAGACCCAGGATCTTATTGTGGAATCTATCGTCCCTTTAGACGAGTTGTCAGCGGAAATCTCCGGGCTCCCTTATTCTGAGGAAGTCTTTAACGTCGAAGATGGCGATATACCCGAGTACGACGGAGTGCTCACGTTACCTCCTTCTTCGTATTCCGGTATAAACTTTTCTCCTGTATATGACCCAGAACGGCTCCTTGAAAAGATACAAGAAGAAGTAAAAGAGATAGAAAGTAAGGTCAGCTTTGGTAATCTTGTCACTGGGACAGATTCTGATGGAGATACTGTAGATGAGAGCACAGCTCCTTCTGTTGCTATTACTAGCCAAGGAAGAACAGTATCGCTAGCCATAGCCAAGCCTGCTCAAGTTATAGGTGGGTATAGATTTCAGATCCAAATATCTGATGACCAAACCAATTGGTATGAGCCAGTAGAAGGGGAAGATCCGGTAGAGGGCGACGACTCATGGAAGGACTCGTGGAAAGGTGAGCTGGATGGCGTGCGGGAAATCCAAGGGCATGAGTTTGTACATACAAAGGTACCTTTCGGCGGACCCACTAGCACGGTGGATCTACCTCTACCTAAAACGTATTATTATCGGATTCGTTCCGTAACAGGCTACAATACCACAGCACAGTATTCTGCTTGGGCCTCATATGAGGTAGAAGTGAAACCTATGGTTTCCGTGGATCTCGAAGGCGGAGCAGTCACTGCTAAAAAGCTGACTGCTGACGTAGCAATGATAGCGGAGTTGTTTGCTGATGAAGGAAACATAACTGAATTAGTGTCCAATACCGCCCTCATAACAAGTCTTTTCTCAGAGGAAATCACGGTGGGGACTGGGGGTTTCATAAAGAGTGAAACCTACGACGATACCCCCGGATCTGAAGCGGGATGGAAGATATGGTCTGATGGCACTGCTGAATTAAATGATGGTAATTTTCGAGGAGACATAACCGGAGCGAGTGGAACGTTCTCTGGAACTATAACTGCTACTGACGGGGACATAGCCGATTGGTCTATTTTACCTAATGAGATCCGGTCCCCAAATACTCTAACCCGTATACGTGCGGACGAGAATAGAATACAGATAGACGGAGCAACCGGAACAGAGGATAACACTGTCAAAGTGGCCCTTGGGTATCTCGGCAATGTTCCTGGATACACTGACAATGACTTTGGTCTTTACGTTGCCAATGGTAATACTGTTGAGATGGCTTCTGGCGCTGAATTCTATGAAGGTAACTATTACATAGAAGAAGACGCTGCGTTTGTTGTAAGAGACAGTCTTGGCGAGGTAGCTGCTCGTTTGGGTTCCATCGGCAGTGGAGATATCGGTATCGAAGTTGGCGATATCACCACGGTGGGTATGAAGTATTCTCAGGTAGACGGAACTCTCACTGTAGCTGGTACTATTGTTGCCGGTAGTTATTCCGATATATCGGCTGTTCCTGAATACACAAATCTAAAAGAACAAGCAGATCGTGCTGTGGTAGTATATAAGCAAGACACCGAACCTGCATCTGGTATGGAATTCGGAGATATCTGGATAGATACTGACGAAGCTGATCCGCTTACTACCGATGCTATTTATCGTTACGAAGATGCTGATGGGGGTGATGCTGGTGTCTTGGATTGGAGACTCAAACCCGATAGTGCTTTGGGTCAATCCTACGTAGACGCTCTTAATGCGGATGCCACGGCTAATAGTAAATCTACTGTTCGGTATGGAACAGATGTACCT
>JAGYME010000010.1 GCA_018400715.1 Candidatus Bipolaricaulota bacterium | reverse complement strand
AAGCTCCGGAGATCTCCTCCAAGGTGAAGCGAAAACTAGGCCACTGGGAAGCTTCTTCAACCATCACAAAACCTCAAACTCCGGTATCTTCCAGAACTTCTTGGTAATTGAGAAGTACAGATTCTCATAATCTCTTCGGAAGGGTCCTTTTGTGAACAAATACCGCGGCAAATAAGAAAAAGACTGCGAATAAAGTAAGTATTCCGACATTCATCCAGGACTGTCCGCTCCCACCAAATGAAACCCGAACCAGGTCCACGAAGTACGTCAATGGACTAAACCTGGAGATGATTCTCCCCCAGCCGGGAAGGTTGCTTGCGGGGATGAAAACTCCGCTCACAAATATAAGCGGGAACTTTATCAATAAAGCAAGCATCATTACATCTGAGGTAGTATCCGTCGGCAAAGCTGACAAAAGTATTCCGATCGCGGAGAAGCAAAAGCTGGCCACGATTATCCCTAAAGCAAGCGGAAAGAAATGAACCAGATTTAGGTTCAGAATCACCGCAATTATCGAAATCGGGATTGCCGAAAGCACGACCCCCGTTACCGTGGAAGCGAGAATATCCCCAATCAACATTTCAGTTACTGATAACGGCATCGAGACCAACCTCTCCAGCGTCCTGGTTCTCGTTTCCATGGGAGCAATTATGGGGCTTATCGAGGTGGCGGTAAACCAGATAGCCATTCCGCCCAGACCGGAGATTAAGGTCAACGGGGGCATTTCTCGCCCGATTAGAAATGAGAAGAAAAAGAAGAAGGGAAGCAAAATTCCAAAGATCACTACCGGTCCTTTCCCGTAGTAGATTCGCAGGTCCTTCTTTGCGATTGCGATCGATTTTCGCAGGCTAGCGGGGTAGTACATTTTTCCTCCTTATCTTAGGTCTCTAATTTTTTGTTAGATGAGTAAAGGTCTCTTCCAGGCTGGGCCCGGACGTGTTCAAGGAAAGGATTTTCAGTCCTTCTTCTTTAGCAAAGCTGACGACCTCTTCTATTATCTCCCCCGGGTTCGGTCCGTAAAGCCGCCACTTGTCGCCTTCCTTTTCTAGCTCCTCCACGCCTTTTAAAGTTTCCAGGTCTGCTGCCTCAAAATTCATGGAGTCAAAACTGACCAGAATCGATTGAGTGCTCCGGATTGTAGCCTTTAGCTTCTCTGGAGAATCGATCGCCGCTATGTTGCCCCGGTTTATCACGGCAACGCGGTCGCAGAGGCGATCTGCTTCGGCGATGTCGTGGGTCGTCAGAAAGATAGTCTTTCCTACTTCGTTTAGCTTCTTTACTTGGTCCTTGATAAGTCTCCGGCTCTCCACGTCCAAGCCGGCCGTGGGTTCATCCAGAAATAGTATTCCGGGGTCGTTTATCAAAGCCATAGCGAGAATCAACCGCTGCTTCATCCCCTTGCTGAAGCCTTTTACCTTGGAGTCCGCCCTGTCCAGCAATCCAAAAATGTCAAGAAGCTCGTCCACTTTACCCCTTAATTCCCTTCCGGGAACTCCGTAGATCTCGCCGGCGAGGTTCATGTTCCCCCGTGCGGTCAGGTCGAGGTAGGCATTTGCTTCCTCGGGAGCTATACCGATCTTCTCCTTGGCGGCAGTCGGATTTTGAACCACGTCGACACCTTCGATGGTGGCCGTCCCGGAGTCCGGCCTGATCACGCCGGTGATCATCCGCGTCGTCGTAGTTTTGCCCGCTCCGTTGGGCCCCAGAAAGCCAAATATCTCCCCTTCTTCTATCTTGAAGGATACATCATCTACTGCCCGCAACCCGTCAAACTCTTTTATTAAACTATTTGCTTCAATTGCTCCCAAAATATCTCACCTCTAAACCTAATCAGCTCCCGTATTCACGGATAAATCTATTTTTTAATTCTATAGTGAGGGATTCCCATGTTGACCTTCCTTTCCAGATAATCTTCCTCGTGAAGCACCTCCAGGACGAGCGGAACCCTCTGGGTAATTAAATGTCCTGCCCCTTCGATCATCTCCGGACAGAACCAGCCCTCATCACTTTCCGGGCAACCTCTCTCTTTCAGTTGTTCCAGTGCCAGATCAAATGTAGCCTCAAACAGCTTTTTATCCTTCTCAAGAGTTTTTTCAACTATCTCTTCCTTTTCCTTCTTTATCGTGTCGATGTTCACACTCATTTGTTAGATCACCTCCCAGTAAATTGATGGTTATCTTTTCCATGGCCAGCTTCCAAACCTTTTCAGGGGCTCCCCCGCCTTCTTCCTGGTAGCGAGCAACTTCAATGATTCCTGCGGAACTGAGTTCGGACAAGTGATAGTATAAATTTTGCTCCCCGGTCGGATGACAAATATTATCCAGGTGTTTTCTTATTTCTCCTGTAGATTTTTCTCCTTCCCCTAATAAATGAATTATTCGCCAGCGTGTAGGGCAATGGAGTGCCCGGGCATATCTTTTGATCTCATTTAGAGTTATTTCTATCTCTTTTGTCATGGGATTTTTCTCCTAGGTTTGTTAAACACTTCTCTAATATTATAGTTAAATACTATATTACCCTCTGTAACTACTATTTATCTGGCTCCAGAAATCTACCATCATCTCTAGCCTCAGATAAATCTTTGACGTTTTCAGCCAGCCATCCAATTCTTTCGACTTCGTTTTGATCAAATTCAGGTACGAAGGGCTTAATATCCAATAGAGGTGTTTCATCAATTATATCTACGTTCTCAATTTCTATTATATTTCCTTCTACGTTATTTAACTTCACAACAGATAGACCAATAGGGTTGGGACGGCTAGGACCCCGCATTGCAAAAATTCCGTGTTCTTCATCGTCCATAAACGGTTTCTGTCTTAGAGTATATTTTCCGCTGAGATGACAGTGAAAAAGTAGAATGATATGAGAAAATCCGTCAAGATCCTTGAGACCCTCTTCGTACTCGGGATAAATCTCTATCTCGCCCTTTATGCCCTTTGCTCCTTTTGGCTGTATTGGGGTTCCTTCCGCTTCTTTATGTGGCGTATGAATAATTCCAATGGGTCTATATTTGATCTCCTTCATTCGATTCACCTTTTTAGGTAAAAATGTTGTACTTAAAAGATCCTTTTCCAGTGAAATGCCTAGAGTATCTCTTCACCTAATCCGGAGTTATTTTTATCTCTTTTGGCATCGGATTTTTTCCCTTTAGCTAACTTAATTTTCGCACGAGTATTATAGTGATTTATTATAATATTAGCAACTCTTATATTAATATTTGTCTCTTCTGGTAAGTAAATACAATACTTGTAAATTATTATCGAAAACTACCCAGTAGTTATTGTTGAAAATGACTCACCCCATCAGGTCCGTTAAACTTAACCAACTAGGTGTCAGCTCGATACCAAACCAAGACACCAAAGTTGGTGAAGGAGAAGTGTTGAAGAGAGTGAAAAGATCTACGATCAAGTGTTTGGAGAAAAAAGGAGTGTCGATCTCGGAGATAGCCCGGCTGACGGACCATACCAGAAAGACCGTCCGCCGGGTCCTCCAAGAACCTACTGATAAAGAATACGAAAGGAGTAACATGGAATCAAAAGTAGATAAGTTCTACAAAGAGGACATTAAGCGCTGGATTCGACGTTCAGCTTTGCTGAAGAAGATATTCCGGTAAAACGGATGTGTGAAAAATGTCGGGAAGATGAAGAGCACCCATATGAAGACAGCACCAGTAACTTCTACGATAGGGTGAGAAAGATACGAGAAGAGGTGGAAAACGAGGAGGACGCAGTAGTCCGTTTCGAGACCCTGCCCGGGGAGCAGCTCCAGATCGATTGGGGAGAGGCAAACATAGACTACGACGAAGACGAAAAGGTAACCGAGTACTTCTTTACCGCAAGAATGAAGTACAGTCGGTATATGTACGTGGAAGTAAGAGATAACATGAAGTTAGAGACCCTAATCAACTGCATCCTCCACGCCTTTGAAGACCTGGGAGGAGTACCGTTATCTTTATCTTTCGACAACATGAAGACGGTAGTCCAGCTCTTAGATTGGTATGAGCGTCCAGCATATAGTAAAACGTGAAGATTAATACCAATCTAAGTGCTGGAGCTTGCGAGCCAAACCAACCCAACCAGAAAGGTTCGGTGGAGAAGTTGGTAAGTTACGTAAAGAGCAACTTCCTTCCCGGACGGATCTTCTCAACAAGAGAAGATATGGAAAATCGATTGGAGGACTGGCTCCATACGGTAAACGAAGAGAGGGAGTGTCAGGCAACCGAAGAGATACCGGTTAAGCTCCTAGAAGAACGGGAGTTAGAGAAGCTACAGCCACTACAGGAGTCCTCAAGTGACTACGGCCTCCTGCGCTACCTCACGGCAGGTAGGGAAGGGACGGTCCGCTTCGAGACAAACGAGTACTCGGTACCGGTCGAGCTAATCGGTAAAACCTTAGAAGTTAGGGTCCACCCGGAGAGGATCAGGATCTACCACGAGGACGAGTTAGTTGCCGACCACGAGAGGTCTACCGGCAGGAAAGAACGTATCAGGGTTCCCGAACACTACGAACCGACCTTCAACAAGAAACCACGTGGAGAGGTAATGCTCTATCGTGAGAAATTACTCAATCTAAACCACGGAATATCTGATTACGTAGAGAAGGTAATAAGAAAGAACGTGGCGGACCAGAGACCACACGTAGTGGGAATATACAGACTACTTAAAGAACACGGAAGGAAGAAGCTTTCCGAACTTTGCCAAAAATGTGGGAACCGTAACCTCTACGGTATCGATTACCTCAAGGCCTACCTGGAGGAGGACAACCCAGAAGATGAAGATCCCGACAGCCAGGAGGAACTAACCTTACCCGGTCTACCGGATCAAACGGAAGTGGACCGTAGCATGGATGCCTACGAGAAGTTAGCCAGAGGCGGTGGTCCAGCATTCAATTGGGCACTCTGTTCGGAAAAGAAGCAAGCAATAATATGGAGTGGATAAAAAAGTGTTCTCCGCGGTATCCAAATGTTGGCTCCAATTGAGTGCTGGAGAGGACTGGGGCTACCGTAAGTTCTTAAAACATCTCCTCCAGGAAGAAATAACCAACAGGCACCAGAACAGACTACAGAGAAGAAAGGACAAAGCGGGTTTTCCCAACGATTTGACCTTAAACCAGTTCGAGTTCAACTTCAGACCAAAGCTTAAAAAGCGTGTATTCCAGACCTACACCGAACCCAGGTTCGTCACCGAAGGCAAGGACCTGATACTAATCGGTCCTCCCGGTACGGGCAAGACACACCTGTCAGTCGGTATCAGCCTGGTACATATCAAAAACGACTTCAAAGTCACCTTTAAAAACGTTCAGTCTCTGGCAGGCCAACTGCAGAGGGCAAGTAAAAAAGACACCAAAGACGAACTATTGGAGAGACTTATTAAGGTAGACCTACTGATACTGGACGAGTTCGGCTACCTCCCCCTAAAAGAGGAGCTAGGGCCCTTTCTGTATGAACTGATTGCCGGTAGGTACGAGGAGAAGTCGACGGTCATCACTTCCAACAAGAACCTAAACGAGTGGGGTAAAACCTTAAGGGACAACTCCTTAGCTCAGGCGTTGATCGATAGACTTATTCATCACGGAGAAGTCTATTACCTGGAAGGCGATAGTTACAGGTTGAAGGGCAAGCAGGATCTGTTGGGGAGAGCAGGTTCACAAAATCAAGGACGAAGTGAGAAAAAAGTCAGTGCTGGAGAGGAGAAGGGCACAGAATCAAGCGCAGATTGAAAGTCGTTGGCGGGGTGGGTATTTTTAGCAATAATTTTCAGCAAAAAGTGGGTACTTGAAAAATGTAATTTACACTCAGTATTTACCATTCACTTAACCACACTAACATATTACAACCTGCTGCGATTTCGATAGTCTGATGCTATGAGAATAGATCTATCGTGGTTCCTTTGAACAAAAGTTTCCCAGTGTGGGTAATATGTTAAAGAATAGTTAGAAGCCAAGCTTAAAATCTTAGCGCGAGGGCGGTACAAGATTAATACACAGGTGCCGCTTGACAGTCGGACAATAATTGTTAGAATAAAAAATAGGTGGAGTATTTTTTTGAGACTTTTCGGTAACGATAACGGTAACGATATCACAATTACTTACATTACCAATAGACCTCTCTAGATTCTAGGTTTGTGAGTTCCGGTGGTTAGATCGTAACTTCACCTAATATAGGATAAATATCTAAACCGAAAAAGTAGGATAAATATCTAAACCGAAAAAGTCGGTAAGAATTCATCTCCAGCAGCAGTTTTGGTAAAAATACCTATCTCGGAGGTGATTATTTCCCACGAAAACCTTTTTGGACGGTCGTTCAACATTCAATAAATATTAAATCGGAGGTATTTAAAATGCATAAAAAAGTACTTATTGCATTTTCTTTACTTCTCTCAATTACCCTGTTAATCGGCCTTGCATCAGACACTGGATTTGCTGTTGAAGACAAAAAGAAAGATGATAAGGTTCAGATAATCTACATGGTAGGTGGCCCACCCGGAGGCTCGTTTGCCTCCATAAAAGCGAAAGGAGCCAAAGATGCCGCCGAGATCCTTGGTGATCGAGCAAACGTTAAGATTGTCTATGGCAACTGGAGCCCCCAAAATGACGCAAAGAAATTCCAGGAATCAATAGCCATGAATCCCGACGGCATTGCCGTGGTAGGCTGGGGAGCAATAGAGCAGTTCGTCCCCGAAGCCTTAGACAAAGGTATAATAGTTACAACTCAGAACGTCGCCCTCCCCGAGATGGAGGAAAAGCACAAATCCAAGGGATTCGGCTATGTAGGTCAGGAACAGTACTCCTCCGGCTACACTCTGGGAAAAGAGGCGGCAAAGAGGTCTGGTCTGGGGGAAGGCGACCAAGCTATGGTCTGGGGCCTCAAGTCCGAACCAAAGAGAGGTCAGAGAACAATCGGAGTAATTGACGCCTTGGAGGAGGCCGGGATTGAGGTAGATTATATAGAGATCTCCTCCGCAGTGGATAAAGATGCCTCAAACGGGATCCCCATATTTACAGGTTACATGCAGAGCCACCCGGAGACGGATATGGTAGTTACCGACCACGGCCAGCTGACTGCAACCCAGGAGGAGTACTTCAAGTCGGCTGGACTTGGTCCCGACGAGGTATACGGCGCTGGATTTGACCTTTCTCCGGCCACAGCTAGAGCAATAAGGAGCGGTTACACCGACCTGGTATTGGATCAGCAACCCTATCTTCAGGGTTTCTTACCGGTATTCCAGATCTATTTAACCGAGAAGTATAAGTTTTCCGGTCTGCACATAGATACAGGTTCGGGACTTGTCGGGCCAAGCAACATCGATATAATCGCACCTTTGGCGGAGAAAGGAATAAGGTAAGGCCTGTAGACGTGGGACTAACTAGGAGAAGAAGTGAAGATATTAATTTCTAAACTACATAATTCTCAACAAATAATAAATATTTTAAAATGGAGGAATAACCATGATTAAGAAACTTAAAATCCCGGCTATAATAGTCTCTATACTGCTGATAGGTGTTCTGTTCGAGTTTGGAGTCGTCGCAGATACCACCGCGAACGCAAAAGTGGAGCCGTGGGGTGAGGTCAACGGGGAATCCGTCTTTCTATACACTCTCACCAACTCACAGGACGCCAAACTAAAAGTCACGAATTATGGTGCCAGGGTTACTTCACTTGTCGTGCCCGACAAGGAAGGAAACATGGTAGACGTGGTCCTCGGTTTTGATAGCTTGGAAGGCTATCTGAAGAACCACACTTACATCGGAGCTATTGTAGGTCGATACGGGAATAGGATCGAGGATGGAAAATTCACTCTGGACGGGAAACAGTATTCCCTCGTTACGAACAACATCGGAAATCATCTCCACGGTGGCCATAAAGGCTTTGATCAAAGGATCTGGAAGGGAGAAGCTTATACGACATCTGAAGGTGCACATGTGAAACTGAACTATCTCAGCCCCGCTGGTGAAGAGGGGTATCCGGGAAACCTGGACGTCGACGTGATATATACCCTTACAAACGACAACGAGTTCATCTTTGAAATAGAAGCTACAACGGACGAGCCAACGATATTGAACATTACAAACCACAACTATTACAACCTCACTGGTGGAAAGAAACTTGCCCTGGACCATGAGTTGATGATCAACGGGGATAAATTTCTCCCCCAGGACGACGAATACGTGCCAACCGGCGAAATCAGATCCGTTGAAGGAACGCCCATGGATTTCACAACTCCGACCAAAGTAGGGGAAAGAATCGATGCCGATTATGGCCACCTCGGACTGGGTTACGGCTATAACCCATTCTACTTTACAGGCAACACAAGAAATGGAGTTTCACTGGCCGCTACAGCTTACGCTCCATCCACTAGTATACTTATGAAAGTCTTTACGGATCAACCAGGGCTGGTGTTCTACTCAGCTGGTTTTCTTGATGGAAGCTTGGAAGGGAAAGGCGGTCAGAAATACGAAAAGTACGACGCAATATGTCTGGAAACACAGTATCCCCCGGACGACCCCAACAACCCAAACTTTCCGTCGGACGTACTCCATCCCGGGGAGATTTACGAGACAAAGACAGTCTTCAAATTTACAGCTAAATAAACGGGGCTGAATATAATAGCCGGAGCTATAAGGAGGGGAGAAGTAGGATAACTCCGCTCTCCCCTCCTTTTTCTAGAGTAAAGTTGCACTTACTTGTTGAATCCAAGTCATAGGGAATCCTATAGTTATCCAAAAAGGACTTAATGCTTACCTGTATCTCTACGTTAGAGGCTCTGTTTTTGGATAAGCCCGGTCTTGTCCTATCGTTCGTTGGTTTAATGCCGATAACCTTGTTGTATGGGTCGTACATCATTATGGTGCCGTAATAATCGTCGACGTTATACCTTCTTACCGTACCTGCCGATATTACGAGCTGAACGCTCTTTCTAATTGACACATAATCGTTGTAGGTTTTACCAACGTCCGTAAACGTCTCGAAGTTATACTTTTTTTCTGTACTCATGTGGGATCACCCTTATTAAATTTTGGTTTGATTATTGTTCGGTTCATCTTGTCTATGTTTAGATTAGCTACGTCCTCTCCGTCTTAATATCGAGTCGACCGGCGAGTTTCTTTTCGCTACCTCTTCTAGCCTCTTCCCGCTGGCGTGGACGTATCTTTCCGAGGTCCTTATCGACTCCCAGCCAAACAGCTGCTGCAGGGAGTAGGGATCCATTCCGTTATTAACATGCATTGTCACCGAAGTATGCCTCAGCGATTGCGGCGTTACGTGAGAGTCTTCTAGACCCGCCCTTTCTTTGAGGTTGGCCACGATACGATCGAGGTTCCTTAAGGTTATACTGTTGCCATTCAGGCTGATGAATATCGTGTACTCCGCTATTGTAGCCGGTATGTCCTCACGAACGCTTAGCCACCTGTGCAGCCGTCTTGTTAACACCTTTCCAAAAAAGACCTCCCGGTCCTTAGCGCCCTTGCCGTGTATTTTGAGCGAATATCGTGCCAAGTCCAAATCGTCGATTGCCGCTTTAACCAGCTCCGTTTGCCTTACCCCAACTTCCAACAGGGTAGATACTATGGTAAGGTCACGTACGCCGGTCCAGGTATTAGCTCTCTCCTTAGCGGTATCAAGTAAACGGTTCACCTGTTCATCAGTTAATACGTACGGGAGCTTCTTTGGCGTTTTAAGTTCAGGAATATTCCTCAACGGCGATTCATTGATATAGCCTTCGTCTTTAGCCCAGTTGAAGAACGCTCTTAGCACTCTGTACCTTATGGCTACTGTTGTAATCTTTAAGTCTTTCTCTAGCAGATAGCTCAGATAGGCTCTGATGTGTTCCGGTTTGATGTCGTTAGCGGGTACTTCGTCGTCGTCAAGATAGCGTCGAAATAAGCCTATAACGACCTCATACTGCTCCAGCGTTCGTTCAGATAGTCCGGCTAGCCTCTTGTTAATCAAATAGATATCCACCAATTCAGACAATTGAATGGACTTGCCTGTACGGTTATTTTTACGATTACCTTTTTGGTTGCTTTAATTTGAATCAGCTTTCGAACTGTAAAAACCCATAATTGGCACCTCGCAAAAGTTGATTTTCTTGCCGATTAGCTCTTTTAACATATCGAATCATCGGTCAATAGCTATACTTAAGGGCGATGACTTTCTATATGTTTTTTTCAATGTCATCATCAGTTAAATGGACATAACGCATCGCCGTCTCAATATCCTCCCAGCCAAACTGCCTCTTTAAAGAGAATCGATCTAGTCCGTTTTGGACCGCGAAAGTGGCAGATGTGTGTCGCAGAACGTGAGGTGATACCTGTACATCCTCCAGCCCAGCGCGTTTTTAGATAACTGTAATTCTTCGCTGTAGATTTCGTGGCTTTAGCTTTTCGCCAGACGTAGATAGGAAGATAGTCTCATCCCAGATTGGCTCAACCTTATTCCTTATCTTCTTCCATTGTCGTAACACCCTAAAGGTCTTTGGGCCAAAATATACCTTTCTCTCTTTGGCCCCCTTGCCATGAACCCTCAATGAATGCCTTTTGAGCTCGAAATCCCTCAATCTCAACTCAAGAAGCTCTTTTCTTCTGATGCCCGTATCGAGAAAGGTCAGCAGAATCACGTAGTTCCTAAAACCAGTCCAGCTACTTGATCTCTCTTTGGCAGCTGTAATCAATTTTCTAACCTGTTCTTTGTTTAATACCTTCGGGAATTTACTAGGGGTCCGCGGCTCTTTGATTTTTGCCATGGGGGAATGTCGTATTAGTTCTTCCTGTTCAAGCCAAGTAAAGAAAGCGTTTAGAACCCTATGGTGAATTGCTACGGTAGTGCGTTTTAATTTCTCCTCAATCAGGGCTGAATAATACTCCCTTATCTGTTTAGTTGAGATTGACTCAATAGTTGTATCTTCACTAAGATACCCCGTAAATCTCTTGAAGACGTAATCATATAACTCAAGGGTGCTATCAGCCCTCCCATCAACGCCGCCATCAACTTGAACTCGTCTATGGCCTCACTTAACTCGATCTGGGGGCATGATGACTTACTCTGACCATCGGAAATTGTTCCATCAAAAACGTACTCCTGCTTCGATAAAAACATGGTAGAATTGGCAGGAGAAATAATTTTTGGAGATCTCTCGTTATGACCTATATATGGGCTTTAGAGAGAGGATAAGGTAGGTGGTCGGGGAGACTGGATTTGAACCAGCGACCTCCTGCTCCCAAAGCAGGCGCGCTTCCAAGCTGCGCCACTCCCCGTTGTTCGTTTCCACTTATTGGGAAGACCTGAAATATGGGTACCCTTGCAAGTCGAGAATTCTTAGCAGTGACTTCGCACATCAACCCTACTGACTTCTGAGAAAAACCACATATCTTGTCGATTAATGATAATTATTCGACTGGGGTCTGTCAATTGGGAAAGCAATCTTAATCAACCACCTGGCATTACTTCGCTGATATATACGCGGTACTTGCTCTGTCAGGAGCTAGAAACGAAGAATCATCTTAAACGAGAAAAGGTTCTTAAGGTACCGCAGTTAATCCGGGAGGAACACTGACTCCGGAATCTCCTCGTTTACCCTGACGTCGTAGACTTTAACGGGACCTTCTTCTGTCTCCACCGTGAAGGTCTCCCCCTCCATAGCCCTCCAGTCAGTTACCTGGTAAGCCGAGTAATCTTCTGCTCTTGTGCGAGCCATTTGAGTAAAGGCAATTCCGGTAAAGTGCGTCCATTGATCGGATGAAAGTTCCTTGACCCATCCCTCATCCTTGCCGTGCCGCAGAATCAAATTAAACTCTGATCCGTCATCACGCATATGGTCAACGCGGACGTCCTCGTGCTCTGTTTCGGGAGCGTTGATCCTGAACCGGTAGGTAACGTCCTCTCCGTTTCTGGTCACGTCCACCCTGAAGTCCAGACTTTCGACCTTACCACCGGCTTCGGTTTCAGCACCTTGGTATTCCTGACTTTCGAACTCGGATTCGAACTCCCGGTCAGTCTCGGGTTGATCCGTCGCAGGGGGGACCGCACCGGTTCCTCCAAGAAAACTGACAGCAAAAAATGCAACCCCCACTACCAGACCCGCCACTAACAACAATAACCACATATTGTCCATAATTCCCTCCTTACATCTTATGTTAAAGTTATTTGGCCTTTATGACAAACTTGCCAGAATGAGGCGAAGATAAACGTTGCTGCCAGTTTGACCTAAGAAGAGCGAAGGTGGATATTAGAGAGTTCTTCGTTAAATCGTTTACCGACGGCTATCAGTAGGTTTACAGGGAAGCGTTCAGCGAGTAAGTGATTGCCCCCCTTATTTTATCACCAAAATTCAACCAAAACCCACTATAGAATAGGGATACGTGCCTGGCAATATAGTTCAGAATCCATTAAAATTATTGCGTGATTGGTTCCAACATCGAGGTGGTTTTATGACGTACAAGGCTGATCAAATCAAAGTTCTCGAGGACCTGGAAGCGGTCCGAAAACGCCCTGGTATGTACATCGGTAGCACCGGCCAGCAGGGCGTTATGCACTTAATAGATGAGGTGCTGGACAACAGCATCGACGAGGCGCTGGTCGGAGAGTGCGACGAGATAGAAGTTACGATTCACGAGGACGAAAAGGTAACCGTTATCGATAACGGTCGTGGTATCCCAGTCGATACGCACGCGGAGAAGGGAATGAGCGGTGTCGAGGTCGTGATGACGACGCTGCACGCCGGCGGAAAGTTCGACCACAAGAGCTACAAGGTCAGCGGTGGACTGCACGGTGTTGGGGTCTCAGTCGTAAACGCGCTCTCCGAATGGATGAGGGTGGAAGTCCAGCGGGACGGTTCCAGGTATCGTCAGGACTTTGCCCGGGGGGATTCCCTGACTGAACTGGAGAAAATCAACACCAGGAAGAACGCGCGGGGGACCCAGGTCACGTTTATCCCCGACGAAGAGATATTCGGAGAATTCGAGTACGACCTACCCAAGCTAACTCACAGGCTGCGAGAACTCGCCTACCTGAACAAGGGGCTCAAGATAAAGCTGGTTAACGAGGACGCCGACGTGACCAAGTCTTTCAGGTACGAGGGCGGAATCAAGGAGTACGTCGCGTCTTTAACGGAGAACGAGGAGAGGCTCCACCCCGACCCGATCTACTTCAAGAAGGAAGAGGACGGGAACTTCGTGGAGATCGCGCTTCAGTTTAACAAGAAGTACTCGGAGTCCCAATTCTCCTTTGCCAACAACATAAACACTCAGGAGGGCGGGAACCACGTCACCGGTTTCAAAACGGCACTGACGAAGATGACCAACAAGTACGGAAGGTCGAAGAAGATCCTGAAGAAGAAGGACGACAACCTCAGAGGTCGTGATATCCGTGAGGGACTTACCGCGATAATTAACGTACGGCTTCCGGAGCCGGAGTTCGAGGGGCAGACGAAGACGAAGTTGGGGAACCCAGAGATAAGGGAGGTCGTCAGAAAAGTCACGTCCGAGGGGTTGGAAGAGTACTACAACAACAACCCAAAGGTGGCAAGAAGTATTATCGAGAAGTCGATCGAGGCTGCCAGGGCGAGAAACGCGGCGAAGAAAGCCAGGAAGCTGGCGAGAAAGAACGCCCTGATATCGACTTCGCTGCCCGGGAAGCTGGCAGATTGTACCCAGCGCAAGGCGGAAGACACGGAACTGTACATTGTCGAGGGTGATTCGGCCGGCGGATCGGCTAAGAGCGCAAGGGACAGGGGCTTTCAGGCCATTCTCCCCCTGCGGGGAAAGATACTCAACGTGGAGAAATCACGAATGTCCAAGCAGCTGGAAAATAAGGAACTCAAGTCGATAATTACCGCAATGGGGACGGGAGTCCAGGACCACTTTTCGATCGAGAAGATGAGGTACGAGAAGATCATAATCATGACCGACGCTGACATCGACGGAGCCCACATACGGGCACTGCTGTTGACGTTCTTCTACAGGAACTTCCAGCCGTTGATCGACGAGGGACACATCTTCATCGCCCAACCCCCTCTGTACAAGGTCCAATCGGGAAAGAGCAAGAAATACTTCTATACCGACGAGGCGCTGGCGGAGTACAGGGACGAAAGAAAGACGAAGGTGTCAGTTCAGAGGTTCAAGGGTCTTGGAGAAATGAACCCCACGCAGCTCTGGGACACCACGATGAACCCCGAAAATCGCATCCTGAAAAAGGTCTCCGTAAAGGACGCCCTCCAGGCTGACGATCTGTTCAGCACGTTGATGGGTAGCGACGTCAACGCGAGAAAGAACTTCATAAAAGAGAACTCCAACCAGATTACAAACCTGGATATCTAGGTTCATATGGCAATAGATGGCTTAACGTTAACTCACATTAAACGAGAATTGCAGGAACACCTCACCGGGGGCTGGATAAGAAAGATATATCAGCCTCGGTCGGAACTGATCACAATAAACGTGTGGAACGCCGGAAACTACCGCCTCCTCGTATCCTGTGACGACGACTTCCGGGTGCATCTGACTGACGTAGAGTTCAAGCACCCAGAAAACCCGCCTCCGTTCTCGATGTTGCTGAGAAAACACCTATCGGGTGGCAAGCTTTCCCGGATAACCCAGGAGGGTGCGGACCGGGTGTTGAGGTTTATAGTGACCAAGAAAAATGAGAACTCTGGAGGAGACGAGGAGTTCGTCGAGGGAGAGCTGGTCGTGGAACTCTTTGGGAGGTACAGCAACCTGGTGCTCGTCCAAAACGGCGAAATACTTGGCGTTCTGGAAGAAAACCTTAGGAGAGACCCCCCACTTAAGATCGGAGAAACCTACAAACTGCCCACGGGTGGAGGAAAGGACGACCCGTTCAACCTAGATAGAGATAGTTTCTCTTCTTACTTCGATTCGGGAGGGAAGGTCTGGCGGGAACTACTCGGTAACGTCGATGGAATCGGACCGACCCTGGCAAAGGAGATTCCCGTCCGGGCCGAGGTGCCAGCCGACATCAAGGAGCCCGACGGAGAGGTAATCAGCCACCTCTGGGAGGCGGCAGAGGGATTGTTCTCCGAGTTGAAGGAAGCCAGAAAAAAACCACTCCTGTACCAGGAGAACGGGAACCCGGTTGAATTTAGTCCCGTCCGTCTAGTACAGTACGGGGATAAACGGGAACTGAGATTCAACTCCTGGCGGGAAGCCCTCGATTATTACTACCGGGAAAAAGAGCTGGGCTATTCCACTGACCGGCTGGATGAAGACCTGCAAGAACTTTTGGAAAACGAACTCGATAGGGTCCACGGTGCCCTGGATAACGTCAAAGAACAGCTAAATCAGGCTGACAAAAAGGAAAGGTACAAGGAGATAGGGGACCTTATCCTGGCAAACCTCGCGGAACTGGATAAGGGCGACGAGCGGGCTGAGGTCGAGGACTTTCACAACGAAGGAGAAGCGGCCACTATAGAACTTGACCCTTCCCTCTCCCCGGAGGATAATGCTCAAGAGTACTACAAGAAGTACAAGAAACTGAAGCGGGGCGAGAAGAAGTTAACGGAGAGGAAGAAAGGCCTGCAGGCGGAAAAGAGGTTTCTGCGAAAAAAACTCGAGGAACTTGAGGCAGCCGACTCGGAGGAGGACGTCGTTTCGGTAGAGAGGGCCCTGATCGAGAAAGGATATATAGAGGAAGAGACGGAGGATAAGGGCGAGGACCGGAGCAAGCCCAAGGTCTACTGGTTCAAGGGTTACAAGGTCATGGTGGGTAGAAACGCCCGCCAGAACGACGAACTGGTTAGAGAAGCGTCGCGGGACGACCTCTGGTTCCACGTCCGGAACTACGCGGGCGCCCACGTGATAATCGTAACTGACGGCAGGCCGGATGCGGTACCGGAAGACGTCATAGTCAAGGCGGCACAGCTCGCTGCCTACAACTCGAAGGCAAAGCGATCAACCAAAGCGATGGTAAGTTACACGCAGGCAAAGTACGTAAACAAGCCAAAAGGGGCGAAGCCCGGACTGGTAAGGATATCAAATGAAAGGACGATTACTGTAAACCCCCAGGAGGTGGTATCATAGCTTCTACGATCATACACCTGATAATATTACTCTTCGCGCTTTTGATTGCCGCAATAGTGCACGAGTACTCTCACGGTTACGTCTCCTGGAGGCTCGGGGACCCCACGGCAAAGAACGCCGGCAGGTTAACTCTTAATCCCGTCCCACACATCGACCCTGTGGGTACCGTACTGATCCCTCTGGGTCTGATAGTCATGCAGCTGATTTTCGGCGGAGGGCTGTTTATCTTCGGATGGGCCAAACCCGTACCGATAGACCCCCGGTACTTCCGAGACTCCGAGAGGGGGATGCTCCTCGTCGGCGCAGCTGGGCCACTGAGCAACATTCTCATGCTATCGATTTCCGCGCTTATCGGCCATCTACTCGTACCTCTGTACGTGGGAAACTTTCTCGGAGATAACGGTGGCTTCCTGTTCCAGTTTGCCAAAAATGGATTCTGGACGTTGCTCTACTTCCTGGGCGTATTCATCATAATCAACACGATTATTGGCCTGTTCAACCTGATCCCGCTTCCGCCCCTTGACGGTTCCAGGATTCTAAACTACTTCCTCTCGTACAGGGGAAAGCAAATTATGGCTCAGGTCGAACGGTACGGCTTCTTCATAATTCTGGGGCTGCTCTGGCTGTTTGGCGATGCCTTTTTCTGGTTCATCCAGAGGATTTGGACGTTCGTCCTCGGACACAACTGGCTTCAGGTGATCGCCAGCGGGGGTGTAATCTAGCCGGTATGGGCAGGAAAGAACGCTCTGGTGACTACGGGACTCTCTACGTCGTAGCCTCCCCGATAGGGAATCTCAAGGATATCTCTATTCGAGGGATTAACACGTTGAAAAACGTGGATTTTCTGGTCGCGGAGGACTCGAGGTATACGAAAAGGCTGCTGGATAGGTACGGAATCGAAACGGAGTTCACTACAAGCTATTACCGCGGTTCCGGCGAGGGGAGACGGGACAGGATCCTCGACAAGTTACTGGAAGGATATGACCTGGCGCTGATAAGCAACGCGGGTACTCCACTGATATCGGACCCGGGGTTCAAGCTCGTCCGCAAAGCCAGGGAGTTAGGAATTGAGGTGGTGGGGATCCCTGGCCCCAACGCCGCAATAACATGCCTATCAATCTCTGGGCAGCCGACGGACAGCTTTATATTCCTCGGGCAGGCGCCCAAAAAGGCCTCCCAAAAGCGGAAGCTCTTCCAGAAGCTAAAGACTGAACGGAGGACGACCGTTCTCTACGACTCCCCGCACAGGGTGGAGAAGACCTTCGAGGTCCTGGCTGCGGCACTGCCAAACAGGAACGCCACTATCTGCCGCGAGCTGACTAAACAGCACGAGGAAGCGTTAAAAGGAACGACGCAGGAGTTGCATGAGGAGCTGAAGGAGTCCGAGGTCCGTGGAGAGTATACAATCGTAATCCGCGGGTGCTCTCAGGAGGAACTCGCCCGGCATCGCTACGAGGCAAACAGGGACATTCCCGTAGCGCAGCAGCTCGAGGGAATGCAGAAGTTAAAGGACCTGAACAGGAAGGAGGCCCTCAAGGAGCTTGCCGAATTTCGGGGGCAGACGAAAAGAGAACTGTACGACAGGTTAAACAAGTGAGATCAGGTATGCTTGTCCGCGACGGTTGAAGCGCCGTAGGAGTCAGGTTTGGTCCTGACTTCGAACCCACTTCCAATAATCATGCCCACCACTTCATCGATTATTTCCTTCGTCTTTCCGTGTTGCCCAACGTCTACGTGAATTTCCAGGTTGTAATCGAGAAGGGTCTCTTCTTCCAGCTTCTTCATCAAGTCCTTGGCCAGTTCAAAGGAAAGAAATGCCTCCTTGTAGATCTTATCCCGGAGCGTGTAGATTCCGTCTTCTGTGACCCGCTTCCAGAAGTACCGACCCCCCTTACCGACGCGGTGAACGACGATAGCGCTGACAAAATCGATCTCGTGGTCTCCCGACGGGGCATGCGAGTCGGTCCCCACAACGATCTCGTACTCGGACCGCTGGTCGCTCTGCATCATACCAACTATCTCGTCAATAACCTCGGAGAAGCTCAACCTCCCCTCGGTCGGATTATAGTACTGTAACAATTTAAAACACCAATAGGATTGTATCTAAAAGATCGCCTATTTCAACTCGGAGCGGCCGCGGCAGTCCAACGCGCAAGAAATAACCTATTCGCGGGGACGGGGGACCTCACCCGACACCTGCGCGGCGACCTCGGACCCCGCACTCATCCCGCTCTTCACCGCACCTTCCATTGTCGACGGCCACCCGGTATCAGTCCAGTCCCCGGCGAAAAAGAGGTTATCCGCCGGAGGAGAAGTCGGTGGCCGGAATGCGTCGCTACCCGGAGAAGGGAGAACCGTAGCCCGGGGACGCTTGACCACGAGGCAGTCGTCGAGCGGGGTGGAACCGGTCGCAGGGATTACTGTCTCCAGTTGATCGATAACCAGTCCGCAGAGTCCGTCCTGAGATAACTCGAACAGTTCCCCGGGATCGGATATGGACACGCAAAGATGGGTTCCCGGTTGAAAATCGTCCCAGCTAACGTTAAAGACCCATCCCCCCACTCCATCGATGAGACCGAAGAAGTCGTCCTCGGTTACGGGCCGTTGGTAAAACAGGTGGACGTTGACGATGGAGTTCCAGCGCAAATCCCAAAATGGTGTAGTTAACTCTTTCTTTATAGCCGGCGATAGCAGGTCTGAGACGACGTATGAAGGGGTCGCGAGGACTAGGGTGCCCGCAGATAGGGTGTCCCCGTTCGCCAATTTCACGCGGAACAGGCCATCCGGGTCCGTCTTCACGGCAGAGGCGGAGGTCTTCGTGCTGACCATCCCGCCGCGTGACTCGATCAGGTCTTTTGCAGCGTCGCCTATCCGGGACAGGGGGGCCTCCAGGTAGCCGAGGCGTCCCCCCTGCTTGTCAAGCAGAACTCGTTTTAAAATCATCATCCCCATATCCTTGCTCACGTCTCTGGAGGTAGCATTCAAGGTAGGTACGATGAATGCGTCCCACAGCCTATCGACGCAGGTTCCCCGGACTCCGTTCTCCTTGAGCCAGTCCCCAAAGCTGACGTCACGGGGTTCAGAACCCTCCAGTCCAAGCGTCGCCCGCAGGGCGGGAAGGACGGCCCCGACCTTTCCCGATCGCGAAATAAAGGGGAACCTGGCCAGAGAGGTGAAAAGGTGGAGCGGCGGGAACAACCCCGTACTCCGTATATGACCACTCCTGCCGGATATATCACGAAACTCGGCGGAAAGCCGGCTCTGGGTAAACAGCCGATCGGCAAGACCGATCTTATGGATAAAATTTCTGTAGTTCTCGAAGGCGTGGACGTGGAGGTGCTGGCCAACGTCTACTTCTCCGCCCCCGTAGTCGACTGAGCTGGTCCTGCCACCAAGGCGGACCCCCTTTTCCACCAGGTGGAGGTCCACCTCGCCCAGCGCCTCCTGAAGTGTAACCGCGGTTGCCAGGCCGGCCAGGCCTCCTCCGACTATGACGACCTTATCGTGGCGAACCATTGGCCGAATACAGCGCTTATTTTCTTTATGGTGGGCAGACTTGCCCTCTCCCTCCAAACGTCCCAATCCGACCTCTCCATCTCGGACAATAGGTTACTGTAAACCCCGTAGAGCCCGGCAGGACAAGCCCGCGTCCTCACCGAGAGGTAGGGAAAGAGCTTCTTTCCCGACTCGAAGTATCCTTTCGCCCTCCTCGCCTCGAATTCCATTAGGTCCTTGAACTCTTGAGGAAGGAACCCATCGGCCATATCGGAGAAGTCGCAGTCGAACCGCCGCAGGTCTTCCTGCGGAAGATATATCCTTCCCCGTTCGTAATCCTCGGCCACGTCCCTGATGATGTTGGTGAGTTGCATCCCGATTCCCAGGTCCACGGCGTACTTCTTCGCCTCCTCGTCGTCGTACTCGAATATCTCTATCAGGATGAGCCCCACGACCGAGGCGACGCGGTAACAGTAAACTTTTAGGTCGGCGAAGGTCTCGTATTCGCTCTTTACCAGGTCCATTTCCACGCCGTCAATCAACTGGTCGAAATAGCGCCTGGGTACTTCGAACTTTTCGATCGTACCGGTCAGCGCCCGGTAAAGCTTTTTTTTCGGGGAACCTGAATATGTTCTGGCAACTCCCTCCCTCTGCTCCTCCAATTGCCTCTTCTTCTCCTCTAAAGAAAGGTCGCTGTCCGCGATATCATCGCACCTCCGGGCAAACGCGTATATCGAGTAGACAGCCTTTCGCTTCTCGCGCGGGAGGGTGATGATTGCCCAGTAAAAGTTCTTCGCCCTCTCTCTGGTCACCCGCTGGCAGTAC
Source organism: Candidatus Bipolaricaulota bacterium (assembly GCA_018400715.1). Taxonomy (GTDB): domain Bacteria; phylum Bipolaricaulota; class Bipolaricaulia; order M55B111; family M55B111; genus M55B111. Next base: position 19,308 of record JAGYME010000010.1, on the reverse strand, counting down.
TCCCCGGGCGTTTCCTGAACGGCGGAAGAAGAATTAAGGTCTTCCTGCACGACTCAGCCCTCCCAGGGGCGCCCTTGCGGCGGTGCGCAAAAACAACCAAACCTTTTCGCCTCTGGATACTGTAGGGCGTTCGTGGAGTACGTCGTAGTTGATGCTTTCAATCTTGTCCAGGACCTTCAACCCCCCCAGGTTGAACAGCCTGACGTCGACCTTGACGCGCCCGTCCAAAGTGGGAACAAGTTCGAGGCCATCCAGAAGCAACTCTCTCGCCCGATTTACTTCGAACTCCATCAGTTCGACGAAGTTGTCGTTGTAGACCCTTTTCTGTAATTCCTTTCGAGAATAGTTAAATCTGCGCATGTCTTCCTCCGGGATGTAAACCCTCCCAATCTGCTCGTCTCTGTCTACGTCCTGCCAGAAGTTGGCCAATTGGAGGCCGGTACACGTTTTGTCCGACAACTCGAACCGCCTCCTCCCGCCGTAACCAAATATCTGCAGAAAAATTCTCCCAACGGGATTTGCCGAGTGATCGCAGTAGTACAGCAGGTCATCGTAAGTTTCATAGGAACGGTTTTCCTGGTCAAGGCGGTTTGCGGTAATGATCTTCTTAAAGGGCTCAAGGGACAACCCGTTGCTCTCCACCGTATCCTTCAACGCTACGAGGATAGTATTTCCCCGAAACTCGTCCTTCCCTATCTCTTCAAGTTCGCTCTCCCAGCGATCTAGTGCCTCGAGATTGCCCTCTTCCAGTTCGTCGCCCAGGTCATCTGTATACCTGCTAAACGCGTAGAGGGCGTATATGTACTTCCTCTTCTCTCGGGGAAGCAGCCGACTGACTACGGTGAAGTTCTCGTAGTTCTCCGTACTGATGGACCTACATTTCTCGTAGGCCCGCTCCACGCTTACGTCCCCCGCGTACAGATCGGGCGTTAGCTCGGATAACTTGACCATAACGCTCCTGGATTAAATCAAATATACCGTCTGGCTCAAGGACTCCAGCGAAAATTAACCACCGAGCACCTGAAGAATTACCTGCCTCTTCCTTGAGTGGTCGAGCTCTATGAGGAAAATTCTCTGCCAGTTTCCCAGCTGTAGCTCCCCTTCGATGACGGGAATGGTCTCGCTGGCACCCATCCCAAGGGACTGACAGTGAGCATGCCCGTTTGGAACCTCGTCCTCCGTCATGTTCTCCGTACGGATCGAGAAATCGTTGTGCCTGTAGTAGTCGTCTTCAGGAGCAAACTCCTTGAGAAAGTCTGCCATGTCCTTCAACAGGAGAGACTCGTTTTCGTTGATCCTAATCGCCGCCGTCGTGTGCCTGCTAAACACGACCAGCGCCCCGTTTTCCATGTCCTTGTCCTCGACAAACTTTTCCACCTTCTCCGTAATGTCTATGAATTCCGGTGCCTTCGTCGTTTGAATCTCCAATACTTCCGTCGCAGTCGAAGTCAACATTATGAAACCTCCTTTAATCCATCATAGAGTTATTAAGTTGCTCTAGAACTTTCTCCACCGCAGATACAGCGGATTGAGGGGTTGAAGCACCTGCAGTTATACCCACTCGCTCAACGCCGTTAAACCAATCAGGGTCGATCTCCGTTTCATCCTTGATGTGATGAGTCTCGATACCGGTACTAGCTGAGACCTCGGCAAGCTTCCGCGTGTTCGCTGAATTCTTGCCCCCAACTACGAGGATTATGTCCACCTCGTCGGCAAGCCTCTCCGCGGCCTCATACCTCCGCCTCGTCTCGCCGCAGGTCGTATCGACTATCTTGACCTGCTCCAGTTCATCGTTGTGAGCCTGAAGAAATCTTGCCGCAAAGTTAAAGAAATACTTCTTGCCCTTGGTCGTCTGGGAAAGCAGCGCCACCTTACCCTTGCGGACCTCAACATCGGCATTTGGGTCAAGGATCGCGATACCTCGGCCGTCCAGCCAGCCGAGAATATTGCGGACCTCGGTATGATCGTTTTCACCATAAATGATTACCTGATAACCCCTGTCCACCAGGTCCTCGGCGGTTTCCTGCGCCGTCCGGACTATTGGGCAGGTCGTATCGATCAGGTTCAGCCCTTTCTCCTTGATCTTGTTGTGTATCTCCCTGCCCGCTCCGTGGGCGGTAATTATGACTGAATCGGTATTTACTTTGTCCAGGGAGTTGACGACTTCCGCGCCCTTTTCCGACAGATCCTCGACGACGTTCGGGTTATGGACGATTGGTCCGAGGGTATCTATCTTCTTTTGCTCTTCCAGTTTTTCCTCAACGATATCCACCGCGCGGTTCACGCCAAAACAAAACCCGAAAAGATCGGCTTCGATAATTTCCATTATTCTCCTCTATTTAGGTAATTCCGGACGGACTCTTCAATCTGTTCAGCCATAAGCTCTATGTCGTCGTCCTCTATTGTCTCCATGTATTTGCCATCCACGTACAACAGCCCCCCGTTTTCCGTTCCTACAACTCCCACGTTCGACGAACCCGCCTCTCCAATGCCGTTCACGGAACAGCCCATCAACGCGACTCTGATTGAATCGGTGACGTCACCCATATTCATTTCCAGGTACTTACCCAAACTCTGGACGTCGATTTCCGTTCTCCCACAGGTCGGGCAGGATACTATATCTATTCCATGGTTACGGAGGTCCAGAGCACGGAGGATGTCGTAAGCCGTGCCCACCTCTTCCACGGGGTCCCCGGTAAGTGATACTCTCACCGTGTCGCCGATACCCTCACCGAGCATAGTACCTATTCCAATCGCCGACTTCACCAGCCCGCTTCTACCCCCTCCGGCCTCAGTTACTCCGAGGTGTAACGGGTAGTCGTACCTGTCAGCGAAGATCCGATTGGAATCCACGGTTATGTTGACCTCGCTCGACTTGAGGGAAACGATGATATCGTTGAATCCCTGGTCTTCCAGAAGCCTTATCTCCCTCTCCGCGCTTGCCACCATTCCCGCCGCGGTTCGACCGTATTCGTCGATTATTTCCTGGTCGAGGGATCCCGAATTGACGCCGACTCTAATTGGAATCGACCTGGCAGATGCGGCATTGGCAATTCTTCTAACCTCCCGCTCCAGCGTGATGTTTCCGGGGTTCAGCCGTAACTTGGCCACGCCCGCGTCCAGGGCCATCAGGGCGAGATCGGGTGAGTAGTGAATATCCGCGATTATGGGCACCGGGCTCCCTGCAATTATCTTTTTCAGCGCCCGGGCCGCTTCCTCGTCCGGCACCGCGACCCTGACGAGTTCGCAGCCGTGATCGACGAGGCGGTTGATTTGGTCAATAGTGGCTTCAGGGTCCCGTGTGTCCGTATTCGTCATCGACTGGACGACGATCGGGTTATCCCCCCCTATCTTCACCCCGCCTACGTCCACAACACTAGTCTCCTTCATGCTCATTTGTATCGTAACTCCGATTTTCCGTTTCGTAGGTATCCATGTTCTGAATACCAGTCCATAGCTTTCTTCAGCGCCTTGATTATCGGCGTCTGTGGAAGGCCCAGCTCCTTCGTCCAGGGGGTGGAGTCTATCGTTTCGTCTATTCTCGTCGATTCGATCGCCGCTATCGGGGCGGTTGGCCTCTTCCGCATCAGGAACCCCTCGACGAACTCATCAATCCAGGCAAAGGTAATCGCCACGGAGTAAGGTATCTTGAACATCGGCCTGTCTCTCCCGGTTACCCTCGCCAGAATCTCGATGATCTCCGACAGGCTGGTGTTCTTGTTCCCCAGGACGTATCGTTCGCCTGGGACTCCCTTTTCCATGGCCAGTAGATGGCCCTGAGCCACGTCCTTTACGTACACCACGTTGAAATCCATGTCCAGGTAACCCTTCATCTTCCCATTGAGGTATTCCAGGATCAGCCTTCCTGTCGGGGTCGGCCCGTAGTCGCCCGGACCAATGGGAACAGTTGGGCTGGCGATGACGACGTCGAGGTCCCGTTCGTCGTTAAACGAAAGCGATTCCCGCTCCGCGATATATTTTGTCACCTTGTACGCGCTGGGCAATCCGTCCGTGGACCGCGGAAGACTTTTTCCATCTTCGGAATGAGCCAGCAGAGAGGCCGTACTCGTCACGACGACCCGGTCAACGCCCGCCCTATCGGCCACCTGTAAAACGTTCCGTGTTCCCAGGACGTTTGTGTCGTAGAAGAGGTCGTTACGTGGAGCCCAGAACCTGTACAGCGCCGCCGTGTGAAATATTCCATCGACGCCCTGCACCGGTTCTTCCAGCGTCTCTTCGTCTCGGATATCCCCAATCAACGTCTCGATGGGGAGCCCGGCAATATTATCTACGTTGCTACTCTTCCGGACCATTCCCCTGACCTCGTGACCGTTATCCAAAAGCACCTTAACCAGGTTGCTGCCGACAAAGCCATTGGCTCCAGTCACCAAATACCTGGCCATCCTAGTTCACCCCAGTAAGTACCTGCAGCGAATTCGAAACGGCGTTTGCCAGGTTCCTCCTGGCCAGCAAACTGTTAACTCCCAATCGGGGGAGGGAAAAAAGTCTACTGGGTTCTCCCAGTAGCCACCTAGCCGCCGCACTCACGGAAATCCGGCCCGTCCTCTCGTCGTATACGTTAGACGGCGGGAGTTCCTGGTCCAGCTCATCGTAGATAACCCTGATTCCAACGAAGGGAAGGTCCTCCAATTCGGCGAATTCCGCCCACCAGTAGGTCTCCTGGTCTATCATCTGAGCGCTGTATTCATTTGCCAGTTTCACCTTCTCTTCTACCGTAGATGCTGCCTCCTCCAGGGTGAGGAGGTCCGCGACCCTCATCGCCTTCTCCTCGAGTAGGAGGCCGAGCAGACGGTCGTCCGCTTCGTAGCGGCGCTCGCCCTCCGGCGTACCTACGCTCTCCACGAGACAGGTTTCGCCAAAACCTAAATCCGGATCAATCGAACCCGCAAAGCCGACGGACATTATCCCATCTAACCTGGAGGTATCCGTCCACTCCTTCGACTTCTCAGTTACCATGTCCTTTCCCATGCCGGTATAACTGATCTCGTATCCTGAAGAAGCGGAACTATTCACCGACACCCCCAAAGGTCCTTCTATTTCCCTCTTCATAGCAGCGACTACTAATATCATCTACCCTTCGTCAGTCAGGATTTTTGTCAGACTGTCGGGCAGGGTGCTCTTGACTAGATCTACCATGCCCTCCTTGCTGCGCAGAGATACAATCGTGCCGGCAGTATCGAACCCGGAGTGAATCATACAACTGTTACACCGCCGGTCGTTGCCAACTCCGTACTGCTCCCAGAGTTCCGGGTCGAGAATTTCGTCAACCGAGTCCACGTGCTCGTCGGCGAGGATGTAGCAGGGCTTGCGCCAGCCAAGCACGGTATACGTCGGCGACGCCCAGGCGTTACACTGGAGGTCCCGTTTTCCTCTGAGGAAGTCAAGGTACAGAGGGGTGTTGTAGAACGGGAAGTCCTTGGTCTTTTCCGGGTCGAGGATTTCTTTAAAGACCTCGATTGATTCCTTTCTTTCCAGGAAATGCTGTTCCGCGCTCCTATCAACTGAAGCGTAGTTGTACCCCGGGGCAAGCATTATGCCCTCAACTCCTACGTCAGTCAGTCTCCGGAACAATTCGTGCAGATTGTCGGGGTCTGATTCCTTGAAAATAGTGGTGTTCGTCGTAACCCGGTACCCCTGATCAATCGCCGTTTTTATACCGTTAAACGCCCTCTCGTAGGTTCCCTCTCGGTTGGTATACCTGTCGTGGACCTCTTCCGTCCCATCCATGTGGACCGCGAACGCGAGCTTCTCGCTCGGCTCCAGGGTCTTTAGCTTCTCCTCGAGCAGCAGCCCGTTGGTACAGAGCATGATGTAATACCCTTCTTCTATTAAGCGTTCAACTATCCTCTCGATCTGCGGATGAATCAGCGGTTCACCACCGGAGATCGACACCACGGGGGCACCTGATTCAGCCGCCGCGCTGACGACCTCTTCCGGGGTGAGTTTCTTGTCGAGGTGGTCCGAGTATTCCCTGATGCGGCCGCACCCCGTACACCTGAGGTTGCACTGCTCCAGAGGTTCAATAATTGTAACCAAGGGAAATATCTTCTTTCCTTTGGCAAGTTGCTTTGCGACGTAACCAGCTATCCTGGTGTTCATTTTTAAAGGTCTACCCATAAGATCCTCCTTATCGTTAGCGTGTAACTATCTCTCGCGTGTAAGTAAGTATTCGCCAAAAGCTTTCAAATCCGATTTCGCCCAATCCTCCATATCTATCTTCTCAAGTTCTTCCGTGGCCTGACTCCAGTATTTTTTTGCCCAGTCGTTAGTCCCCTCCCTGGCACCCAGATCGTCAAGTAGTTTCTTAACCCGATCGATCTCGCCATCAGACAGGTCACCGTTCGAGAAGTAAATATCCCGGAACTCGCTCAACCTCTCGTCAGGCGATCTCTGGAGGGCGTAGACGACCGGGAAAGATCGCTTCCTCTCCTGGAGATCAGAATCGACGGATTTTCCAAACTCCTCCTGTTCTCCCCAGATGCCGAGCCAGTCGTCCCTTAACTGAAATACATAGCCGAGGTACTTGCCAATTGCTTTTAACCTGGCAACTGTCTCCTCGTCGGCGTCCGCATAGATACCACCGATATGGAAAGAGGCCCTGAGCAGAGCGCACGTCTTCCCCTCTATCATATCAAGGTAGTCATCGACCGAAATCTCCGCCCGGTCGGTAAGCTGCAGATCTTTCACCTGACCGGAGATCATCTCAAGCGAGTAGTTGCCGAGAACTTCCGTCGCCCTGACGGTTAATTCCGGGTCGTTCGAATTGGCCAGATCGACCAGGGCAAGAGTTGAGAGATCCCTTATCCCGTCGCCGGCGTTAATGGCCTGCTTGGCGCCCCACTTGGCGTGAACGCTCTTCCTGCCCCGGCGCAGGGTGTCGTCGTCCTGGATATCGTCGTGGACGAGGGAGAAGTTATGGATTAACTCCAGGGAAACTGCAGGTGGTACTGCCCGTAGCGGGTCTCCTCCGAATCCTTCTGCAGTAAAAAGTAGGAGCGAGGAACGGAGTGCTTTACCCTGCAGTCCAGGGTTGTCCGGCCGATCCTCGAAACCCATGTGGTATTTAATCATTTCGTAGAGCGGTCCGTCTCGCCGACCGAGGTAATCCTCCATCCGGGAGGCGACTGTCTCTCTATGTTTGGTAATCGTTTCCGGTAGACTTCCGGGGGCGTCAGTCATTTTTCTCCTCTTTGATAATTCCTTCCTCGACGGCAAATCCCCTGACCTCCTCGGCGGAATGTAGATCAAGTTTGTCCATGAGGTTAGCCCGGTGGGTCCTCACAGTCTCTACGCTCCGGGACAGGATATCCGCGATTTCCTTGTTGGAATTCCCTTCGGCAATCAGCTGGAGGATCTCCCTTTCTCGCGAGGTTAGGCGTTCCAGTTTGTCGGGTTCAATTGCCTCGAGTCCGCGGCGGGTCATGTCCATGAGTTTCGTCAATATCGGAGGGGACAGATAATAATAACCCTGCCTAACGGCGGCTATGGCTTCTTCAAGTTCTTCTATGGCGTCTTCCTTCAGCAGATATCCCGATGCACCCGTCTTCACCGCCCTCCTGATGTATCCCTCGTCGTCGTACATGGATAAGAATATTACGGAGGTAGATAGGTCCTTCTCCTTTATCTTTCTCGTCGTTTCCAGCCCGTTTAGCCGCGGCATGGATATATCGATTATCGCTATGTCCGGTTCGTGCTCCTCGATGAGGTCAAGGGCCTTGTAACCGTCTTCAGCCTGTCCCACAATTTCCAGAGACTCGTTGTCCTTCAACAGGGTCTCTATTCCCTGCCGCACGAGCGTATGGTCATCGGCAAGGATAATCCTCAACGGACTTTTCTGTGTCATATCAACCGCCCCGACCCCTGAACTCGACCTTAACGGTCGTCCCATATCTTCCCCATTTATCTCCAATAATAAGGCCATAATTCTTCAACATAAGTTTATATGAACCTCTGAGGCCGTTACACGCGGTTTTGTACTATTTTCTTGCTTTCGATGGACTAAAGGGAGAGATGTTATAGGTTAGAAGGGGGATACAGATTAATCCAGGGGCAGATTTATCTCCGCGCGGGTCCCCTCGCCCTCTTTTGAATCAATTGAAAAGTCTCCGCCGGCGATAGTTATGTTCTCCTGTATACCCTTTAACCCCAACCCAGACTCCCTCGCTACCTCGTCCGGGTCGAAACCCGAGCCATCGTCCTCCACGGAAAGCTGCACCGTAGAATCGGAGGATTTAAGCTCGACGCTAACCCGGGAGGGATTTCCGTGCTTGATTGCGTTGTTAAGCAATTCCTGTGTGGCCCTGTACAGGATTACGCGGCGCTGCTCCGCTTCAATCTTTGACGAGGAGTCCAGGGCAAGGGAGAACGTTACGTCGGAAGAAGCACCGAAATTTTCGACGAGCTCCCTGATCGAGGGTGCCAGGCCGAGCTCGTCCAGCATCGAGGGCCTGAGGAGGTGGGAGAGGTTCCTGCTTTCCGTAATCGCCTCGCTGATCAACTCCTTGACTTCCTTTAACCGTGGGTCCTCCGTATCCTTGTACAGAATATCGAGCTTCATCTTTACGCCCATCAGGGTCTGGCCTAACTGGTCGTGAATTCGCTTGGAAATTCTCTTTCTCTCCTCCTCCCTTACGGAAATTAGTTCCTTCCAGAGCTTCTGCAGCTTAAACTCCCTCTCCCGGAGGGACTCGTTCTTCTTGCGAAACAGGTCGGCAAATATTTGTACGGTGTAGGCCGTTGTAACGTACACCCCGACCCCACCAGCGAGTACGGTCGTGGTCACGTAGAACGAATTCTTATAGAGTTCGGCGTCGTCGTTGAAGATAGACCAGTGCGGGATCAAGCCGGCCAGCTCGGCATAACTTATGCCGGCGAAGAAAACCACAGCCAGGACGGTGAGCGTCCACGCCTTAGCCGTCGGCAAAAAGAAGTTTACGTACAGAATCGAGAATACATAATAAGCAACTCCAATCCACTCCGCCCCACCAATGATGTGTATCAGGTAGGTCAAAATCAGTATTTCTACAAAGAAGTAGCCGAAGTGAATGTTGTTTAAACTTTCCTTGGTGTTCTGAGACTGAATCAGCTTGGAAAAAGGGATCGTTAACAGGCCCCACATCAGCGGGGAAAAAATTAATGGCAGCGGAAAGTTCAACCCGGCTCCAAACCTGAAGTAGAGGGCCATGATCAGGAACAGGCTCAGGGTCACCCGGCGAACTTTTACCGTCTGCTGGATGATATCCTTGAGCTCTCTCAGGCTTCGCTCCTCATGCGCCGGTATCATTTTTCGCGTGACCTCCTGTTCTCAGCACGTGAGATGAAAGACTGCTGCAGTCAGCCCCTTTCCCTCCTCGCGTGCTTCGTTAAACATCTCCACGGCTCGCTCGGTAACTCCAGACTTTAACTCGATGCCCCTATCGTTTAGGACGTCCTCTACTTCCCCCGTTATCCTCATCCGGCCGCTGCTTCCCGCCCCCACGATGAGCTGATCAGGGTCTTTTTCGAGGACCCAGCTCAGGTCCTCAGGGGTCAAAACGTGACCCCGTTCCCTGTACCAGCCTGATTTTATCTCTTCTCCCGCTATCATCAAGTCGTCGTGGTAAGAGCGATCGTCGATAACCATCTCTCCGAACGAGTAGGATTCGATCTTCATTCGCCCCACCTCCCGAGCTTCATTCTGGCTGAACTATTTACCTACGCTGCTAATTTTAGTTTATGAGCGGGGAAAAGAAAACGGTAGAAGTTTGATCGGGTAGAGAAATTTTCTATAATCCAAAGGACGAAAGTACGTGTGGGTGAATACTTTGAATCGACTCTGGCTTCGCCTGGATAAAAAGCTCAACCGGAGCCCCAGGCACTTCATTTTGCAGACGCTCCTCGCGTTCGCCTCACTGGCAATTATCCTGTCACAGCTGGGACTGCTCGGTCGCGGGGTACTCGTGGCAGCCCTCGGCTCTTCCATATTCGTGGCTTTCCTGACGCCTGCAGCATACACCGCCCAGGCGAGGAATATCGTGGGGAGCCACGTCCTCTCAGGAGCTATAGGGATTGGCTTCTACCACCTGATGACCGTCCTGCCCGACAACCACTCCGTCTTCATCCTGGTAAGTGCGGCCTCCGTCGCGTTGAGCGTGATCGCCCTGGTAGTTATAAAGAAGCTGCTCGACCCGTGGCTGGAAGACCTGGTCTGAGAAAACTTACCCCTGCCATAGGGCCTACGCTACCTCTATACGAGCCATATCATAAGCGGTATGTAGATAAGCAGGGTCCCAATCGCGTGAACTGACAGGGTGTTGAGGACGAACTGGTTTTCCTCATCGTCTTTGGGGTTGAGGAACACCGGAATCACAAACGGCGGGGGAAGAACGAGCAGAGTCACGAACCCGAGGAAAAAAGTCCGGTCGAACCCCAGCAAATCGACGAAGACTAACTTTCCCAGGAGGACCCCGATAACGACCGCGAGGGCAAGCCTTATCGCAGTCGTGAGCACCGCCTTCTTCAGGCCATCGGGACTGAACTGGAGTTCGTAACCGATCACGATACAGATCAACGGGACGACCAGAGCTCCAAGGTAGTTAAGCATGGTCAATACGACGCTGGTAAACTCCCCGCTGGAGACGCTCTCGAATACACCGAGTGAACCAAAAAGGAGGCCAAAGAGAATACCAATAATCGGCGGGGACTTCAAAAACATGAGTACAGGAGATTCTTCAGCCCGTTTTTCCTGGCTCATCCGGATTATTAGCGGGACGAAGACAAGGAAGATAAAGATCTCGTGTCCGAAGTCGACTATAGAAAACTTGAACAGTTCTCCCTTGCCAAACGTTGCTTGAAATATGGGGTAGCCCAGCATCCCCGCTTCAAACCCGGTCATCAGGAAGGGGAACATCCTGGACTCTATATTTAGCAGCTTCCCCAGGGCAACTCCGATGTAGTAGAAGGCGACGCAGACCAGAAAGGAAAGCCCGAAAACAGCCAGGTACCTGAGTTCAAAACTGACGGAAGAAAAGGCGGTAAACAGGAGCGCAGGTAGGCCGATGTTTACTACTATCTTCTTGAGCTCATCGACGGTGTCAGGGGCAAAGAAATCTAAGTAACCCAGAACCCTACCTCCAATGATGAGAAAGATCACCGGCAAGACGTTATACGTAATGATCAGGTATTGCTGATCCATACGACCTCCGGAAAAGATATGCAGCCAACCCCTACAGGTTTGTGGGGTAATCGGTTAAAGTTGTAACAATCCGGCCGGAGAAATTAATATCTGGTCGGATTATTTTTATCATTTTCGGATATTCACTCGTTTCTGACAAGGTAAACGAGCTCCGTCCAGCTGACCGCGAAACGATCTTGGAGGAGAAGATGTTTGACCTAGACAGAGGGGCAAAGACGCTAATCGGGTTCTCCCTGCTCAGCACGTTTGGCGTAAGCGCGGTATTCCCATATATCCCCATATTTGGCAAGGAAATAGGGATGCCCGTATTCCTGATTGGCAATCTTGTGCTCCTCTACTACCTGCTGCAGACGGTTACCAGGATCCCCCTGGGAAAGTTTTCCGACATAGTCGGCCACCACGCTCCGATCCTGATCGGAGCGCTGCTTTACTTCGTCGCCGCCGGGTCGTTCGTGACGTCCATCTACTTCTGGCCGGCGCTCTTCCTCGGGGAGATAGCGCTAGGAGTGGCCAACTCCGTGATCTGGGTTACGGTACCCTCGTACATAACAGAATCGGAAGGCGCCCTCCCCGTCTACTCGTTCTCTATCGGAATTGGATGGCTTTTAGGCTCTCCGGTAGGGGGGTTCATCAAGGATAACTATGGGATGAGGTCCGTCTTCTTCATACTTTTGTCCGTCTCTATCATCCTAATCTACCTCTCCTGGGAATTTTATTACGGGACCCGTCCGGGTGACCGGCGGGAGTCGGTCAGGGGCTTCATCCGGATGGCTGTTATGAGTCCATCGTCCTTTCCCGTATACCCCTCCATAAAATCCTACGTGGACGGTTGGAGACTGCTGAGAACGAACCGCCACCTCCTATTCGCCGGCCTCTTCTCGTTTATCGTTTTTATGACCTTCGGCCTGGGTTCTTCGATCGTCCCCCTCTACTTTAGCGAGATAGGGATAACTTCGTTCCTCATCGGAATACTGGTTTCCATCAGGCTGGCTACGTCCACCTCGATCAGACTTACGAGCAAGTTCTTTACGAGGAGGTTCGGTGACTTCCGTGTCCTCGTGACGAGCACGATACTCGCCGGGGGGTTTATTATCCTGGTGTCGCGGACGCAGGCCTTCCCCCTTATCGCGATATTCTCAGCCCTGTGGGGGCTGGGGTCGGGCATGTATCTCCCCATAGTCTTTGACATAATCGGCAAGCATTCCACCGAGGAGGAGAGGGGTGTGGCTATGGGAATCCGGGGAACCCTGGGCACGCTCGGAGCCGCATTTGGGACGTGGACCTTCTCATCGTTGGCAGCGCAACTCTCGCTGGGAAACGCCCTGTCTCTGGCCGGGGGGTTTACCATAGCTGGAAGCATCGTCCTGGGGCTCGCCTTCCGCCAAGAATCGGGACGCTAAGCGGAGCAAATACGAGGAAGAAAGATCATCGCAACCTGGAACTCAAAACCTCCTCTGCCTTCTCCAGAGAGTACTTGGCCCCTTCCAGGTGTGACAGGAGTTCCTGCCTATCGACACTCGCAGTATCCGTGATCTCTTCAACTTCTTCAACCCAGCGAGAGATGAGTCCTTCTACCCGCCTAAGTTCCCCCGTCGCGGCGTCGTTCTCACCTGATGATTTGTACTCAATGCTCTTTCCCAGGCTCGTTATCATCTGCGTGCAGTCGAAGGCTAGCTCAAACAGGTCTTCCTCGTGGACGTCCTTTCGCTCGGGCGAGGCCATTATCTACCTCCAGATCACCCCTGACCAAAATCCTTTATTAATATTATACCTAGAAGTGAGGCCCTTTAGACATGGAAACAGAGGAATCGAGAGTGACCACCGCACACACGAAATTACAAAAATAAATGGGCCCGGTGCACACAACCCGGGCCCGGAAGCTCATTGGTCAATTATGGTTGATTAAAATGACCTAGACGCCTCAGCAGCCGCTGCAGGGTCCACAGCACCCAAAGAAGCCCCAGAAGGGCCGACAGGTGCACGTTCGCTGTTCATAGATACGGAAGTTCGTGCTGAAGTACCCGCAGTCTTCAGTCCGGATTATGAGCGTGTAATAACCAGTCCCTACCTGGTTACCCGCGTTGTCAGTCTGGTTCCAGTCCCAGCTCCAGCTGTAACCGGCCTGTGCCCCCTCGGGGAAAGTGTAACTAAATACGGTTTCCGAACCACAGCAACCCCCGTTACGTTTAACCGTGAGCGTATCGAAGACAAAGTTTCCCTTCTTCGGGTTCGTGAAATCAAACTGGACGAGATCTCCGACCAGATACTTGTCCGAATGCGAGAAGAGCCTGGCGGCCCACTTTCCGCAGCAACAGGTCGTACAGCAGGTGTACGGCTTTACGTCCTTCTGCAGTCGGAAATGGGTGCGATAATTCTGACAGCATTGAGTTTGAACTATCGCGTAGTAATGATCGTAGTCGACCAACTCTCCGTCATTTCCCTTCTGATCCCACTCGTATGTCCAGGTCGTTGAATCCTTGGGTACCGACTCGTTAACTACCTCGTGGAAGACAACTTCCCCCTCTATTCCGACCTCTTCTATGGTAATCTCCTCAATTAAGTATTCGTCCTGGAGATCGTTCAGGGTCAGGACTACCGGTTCTCCACGATGGTATATGTCCTGGTTGGCCACAAACGAGTCGTACCTGCTCGGACAGTATCCGGGCCTCATCGTCAAACAGCACGAGGAATTGTCACTGGCGTAAGAAAGTCCCGCAGTAAGGACCACCAGTCCGAAAACCATTACAAGTAAGTATATCGATTTTTTCGACATCATTATTTTCCACCCCTTGTCAAAGACGAGATTAAATAACCACCCAGCAATACACTCCATTATACCACATATGGGCAAAAAGAAAAATTGTAATTGAGCGAACTTTCACTATCTTCAGCTCGATTTAGCCTCGGTCGATCACGCCTTTATAACCGTCCATCTCCAGGCGCTCCAGTTTGTTATCTACGGGGCCGTATTCGTCGTAACCCCGCAGGCGGTAATACTCTTCCAGCACCTCTTCCAGGTCATCCGCCGGGATGGACTTACCGCTCGCCGAGCCGTTCTGTAACGGTTCGCTAAACCTCTCTGGCAGACGGTCATCCATGGACGTATATCCCTCGCGGGCCGCAAGCACCCGCAGCGCGAGGTAGTTGCGTTCACCAATCTTCATCATCTCGTCGACGTCCAGCTCACGGCCTGTCACCGCGGCAACCAGTTTCCTCGCCGTAACAAAGGAGTAGTTCTCTCCAACCATGTCGGTGGTAAACGCACACAGGACCAGGGAGTTATTGAACGACCTCAAGTCCTCAAACGTCTTCATCAAATCCGCCTTCCCGTCTAGGTCGAACCTATCGACTGTCTCCTCGACGCCAAGCTCCGGTGCCAGCGGACGGCTCTCCAGGGAGGTATCGTGAATCCCCTCCATGTGATTCGCGCCCCTGGGGGTGGTAGCGTAGCTAATACCCAATCCCTTCTTGCCCCGGGGTTCGTGCATCGGGACCTCTTGACCCTTTATCTCCATGGCGAAGTCAGCGCCGAGGTCGTTAGCAAGTTGGTCGATTCCGTCAGCCAGCTGAGCGCCGAGGCCCTCACGGTTAGCTATCCTGTCGACCAGGGTCACGAGAGCCTTAGGATCACCCCATTCCACCTCTTCTTCCAGCAACCCTCTGCTGCTGGCTTCCATGGCGAAGGCGATGCTGACTCCGGTTGAGATCGTATCCAGGCCGTGCTGATTGCACTTCTGGTTAGCAAGAGCGACCGCTTCAAGGCTAGAATTCAGGCACAGGGAGCCAAATGCGGCCACGGTCTCGTATTCAGGGCCACCGTACTCTGGACGGACTTTCTCGCCGTCGAATTCCGTCTCCACGACCCTCTTACACCGAACGGGACAGGCGTTGCAGGAATCGCGCTTCGTCAGAATCGTGTCGTACATCCTCTCGCCGCTTATCTCGTCGGCCCCGGGAAATGACCCCATCTGAAAGTTCTTGGTGGGGAGTATACCCTGTTCGTTCAACGCCATTACGCCGCCGGCCGTGCCATATTTCCCCAGAGAATCGGACTTCGTCTCGGCGAGGGTCCTGGCGAAGTCGGCCCTGACCTCCTTTAACTTCTCCTCGTCGGTGACCTTTTTGCTCCTAGACCCTTCCACGCCGATCGCCTTTAGGTTCTTGCTACCAAGCACCGCACCAAAACCCGGTCGTCCCGCAGCGCGGTTTCTATCGTGGATGACGCAGGAAAACTTCACGAGGTTCTCTCCCGCCCTGCCAATTGAGGCGACCCGGACGCGTTCTCCGTTTTCCTTGATTGCGGCCTCCGTGTCGGCGGTATCCATACCCCAGAGGTCCCGGGCGTCTTTAAGCTCTCCTTTCCCATCCTTCAAGATTAAATAGACCGGCTCAGGGCTGGACCCGTGGATGATTATCCCGTCGTAACCTGACCTCCCGAGCTCATGACCGAAGTATCCACCGACGTAAGACCCGCTCACGGCGTTCGTCTTCGGCGATTTTGCAGCAATTAAATGCCTACCCGCACCAGACACGTTTAACCCCTGGAGCGGTCCGGTGGCAACGACAAAGACGTTCTCCGGCCCGAGGGGGTCGGCGCCGGGTTCGAGTTCCTCGAGGATAATCTTCGCAGCTATACCTCTACCTCCGAGAAACCTCTCATACCAGCGGTCTGGAATCGGGTAATCCGTAACCTTACCGTCGGATAGAGAGACGTCAAGATACTTTCCAAAGTAACCGTCGATCATATTACCTCCCGTTGATCGTTAAGTTGAGATACCTCTTTCAGCTACAGCGATGTCCTTGAGGCCACTTCCGGTTATCGGCGCTACAACAGTTTCTCCTCCAATTATCTCCCCGGACTCCCACAACCTTTCTACCCCAGCCAGGGTAGCAGCGGAAGTCGGCTCACAAAATATCCCCTCCTCTTCCGCCAGCCGTGCGTGGTGACCTATTATCTCCTCCTCGGTAACCGCAACAGCGGTTCCATCAGTTTTTCGAACCGATTCAAGTATCTCCCCCGACCTATCCGGAATGGCTATGTGAATTCCTTCGGCAACTGTCTCTCTTGGAGTTACCTTTTCAGTTTCCGTTTTATTAGCCTTTATCGCATCGACGATCGGACTGCAGGACGTCGACTGGACGGCATGCAGTCTGGGCAGGCCGTCGGTCCATCCCAGTTGGAAAAGATCCTTGAAGCCTCGATAAATCCCCGTTATCAGAGCTCCTCCTCCGACCGGCACTACGACGTGATCGGGGAGGTCCCAACCAAATCCCTCGGCCAGCTCGTAAGCAACCGTCTTCATGCCGGCCTGAAAGTAGGGACTGAGGTTGTGGGAACCGTAGTATACACCTTCCCTCGCAGTATCATTTCTCACCCGTTTTCCCGCGTTTTCCCGCGGCCCTTCCACCTCCATCAGGCGGGCACCGTAGCTCTTTATCTGGGCAATCTTTTCCCCTGAAGCGCTCGCCGGTACGTATATCAAGCAATCGAGTCCGGCCTTCGCGGAATAAGCTGCCAAAGACGCCCCCGCATTGCCCGACGAATCGTCCGCTATCCTCTCCACCCCCTGGGTTTTCGCGGCAGAGACGACCATGGACACGCCGCGGTCCTTAAACGAGAAGGTCGGATTGAGAGATTCCAGCTTAAACAAGAGATGGAAGTCCTGGCCCTGAACGTAGGACCGCGATTCCACAACTGGCGTGCATCCCTCACCGAGGCTCACCCCGGGTTCTTCCGGATAGAGAAGTTTACCGTACCGCCACATTGACCTCTCGCCAGAGAGGATCACGTCTTGCGCGATTCCAACCTCATCGTCCGCGAGATTGAGCTCCAACGAAAGGGGCGCTCCGCAGTCCCGGCAATAAGTAATCGGGGTCAAAGGGGAGAACTCCTCCCCGCAGTCATTACACCTTACAATTGGATTGTTCAATTAAAGCCACTCCAGAAAAAATAGAGATTAGTTGACCGCAATCGTATCAATCCGAAAAGAATCTGATAATAATTATTACTATATTATCCCGCCTTTTCATCCCCGCGAACCCTCGCAGTTTTACCTTCGTTCCAATAAGATTGTGCCACGTAAGATCTCTGGAAGAAATACGCAACCGGGGTAGCGATATGAACGAGAGAAGTGAAGATAACGTTCGGGCAATTTCGTTAATATCTGGTGGGCTCGACAGCCAACTGGCGGCAAAGATCGTCCTCGACCAGGGAGTGGACGTTCTCGGCCTTTACTTTGAAACGGGCTTTCTCGGAGAGACCGATCGGGAATTTCTCAGCCAGGTTGGTGCCGACCTCGGGATAGAAATAGAGCTGGTGGAAGTGGATGAAGAGAGATACTCTCAATTGATCCTTGACCCCCCTCACGGGTACGGTTCGGGGGTCAACCCGTGTATCGACTGTCGGATCTACATCCTATCACTGACCCGAGAGATTATGGAAGCCAGAGGAGCGGACTTCGTCGTTACCGGCGAAGTACTCGGACAGCGGCCCATGACCCAGAACCTGGACTCGCTGGAGTTGATAAAACGGGAGAGCGAACTGGACGACAGACTTTTGAGGCCCCTATCCGCCAGGCTCCTCTCGCCTTCATTACCAGAGCAGAGGGGCTGGGTCTCGCGCGAGTCTCTCCTCGATGTAAATGGGAGGTCGAGAAAGAAACAGCTCGAACTCGCGGAAGAATATGGAATCACGGAGTACCACCAGCCGGCCGGAGGATGTTTGTTGACCGAGGACGCCTTTGCCAGACGGGCCAGGGAGTTATTCGACCACGGGGGGCGCGATCAGACTGCGCCTCAGGACCTCAAACTGCTAAAGCATGGCCGGCATTTCCGCCTTCCTGGTGGGGGGAAAGCTATCGTCGGTCGCGACAAGGTTGACAATGACGCCCTATCCGATTACCTTGAATCTAGATGGGGTCTGAGGGTGGTTGGATATCCAGGCCCCCTCACCCTCCTACCCCCTGATGTTGACCGGGAAGACCTCCAGTTCGCGGCGGCGGTGACCGGCCGTTACAGTCAGGGCAGGGACGCCGAGACCGTCGAGGTGGAGCTGCTCGTAAATCGGGAGATGGAAAAAGTTATCCAGGTTGCCCCCCTCAATCGAGACGATCCCCGGATAGAAAAGAGACGAATCTAATATAGTCTCAAATAGCCTCCAAATACCTTGCATGTGCTGAAAATATTAAAGATAATGATTGTGATAACAATATCTACATAAGCTTGAAGGAGGCTAACATGGCACTTAACTCTTGTGATATTTGCCAAGCAACTGTTGACGTAGGCGAAAAGAAGGCGAAAACAAGCATACCCGAGACGTTCGTGCTGGGAATTCTCGCTGGAGCGTTCATCGGGCTGGGAGCCGTATTTTACACGGTCACGACGACGGACACTGGACTTAGTTTTGGAGTAACGAAGCTGCTGGGTGGTGGCGTATTTTCACTGGGTCTTATCCTGGTGGTCATTGCGGGAGCGGAACTGTTTACAGGAAATAACCTGATTTCCGTCGCGGCATTCACCGGCCGCATATCGGCGCGTCAGGTTGCGAAGAACTGGTTTTGGGTCTACCTCGCGAACTTCGTCGGATCAATTTTGATTGCCGCGCTCATATACGGGACAGGAATCTGGCACTTCGTAGGCAACGAGGTAGGGGCACACATGGTCAACATCGCCGCCGGAAAGACCGCCCTTGCCCCGGTCGAGGCATTTAGCAGGGCAATACTCTGTAACTTCCTCGTCTGTCTTGCCGTTTGGATGGCAGCGGGCGCGAACTCAATCTCCGGGAAGGTAATGGCCATTATCTTCCCAATAACTGGATTCGTCGCCATGGGTTTCGAACACTCAATCGCTAACATGTACTTTATCCCCATGGGGATCTTCCTGAAGGGCAACGCGGAAATTCAGGCGATCATAGGCACGAGCCTGCCAAAACTCTCGTGGATTGGTTTCCTCTACAACATAGGGTGGGTAACCTTTGGCAACATCATCGGAGGATGTCTGTTTGTCGGGGTTCCTTACTACGTATGCCACATGGTCTGTCCGGACCCAGAATGTACTAAGTGCAGCTAGACAAGACAGGTAGCACACGTCCTTCGGCCCCGTGGGATAATTTCCCC
>JAGYME010000001.1 GCA_018400715.1 Candidatus Bipolaricaulota bacterium | reverse complement strand
TGTGACGGAAACGGTCCCCACGGTAACCGCGGTCAGAGACAAGGACAGGGACAAGGCAAAGGCAGAGCGTAAGTAAGCAGTTGAGAAGCTTAAAGTCAAGGAACTAGCGATAAGCCGGGTGGAGGGATCCACCCGGCTTTGTTGTTTCTGACTAGCCATCAACTCGTTTCAATGGTGGGTGGGTTCTCGTATCGTTAATTCACCTTTTAACATTAGGAACACCATAATTTATCTGGGAAATTTTTAAGTGGGAATTATGATAACCGATCATTTCTTTGCTTCAATTACGAAAATTTTCCTTGAAATGGTATAATTGTTCCAGTCAAGGCAAAGTTCTTGGCAGGGGGTAGAGAATGGACCTTGGGCCTGGAACCATCTCCAAGATTCTAATTCTCGTCATAGTCTTCATGGTAGCGGGTTATTCGATCTCGAAAATATTGGTGGAGGAAAGCCCCACCATGTCCACGTTCAGTCCGGACGGTTATAAAGATCTTAGCCGTGGTGAATCAGTATACGTTATCAGACAGGACAAAACGGTAAAGAGCCTCGCCCTGCTTCTTCCGGACAAATTCGAAAAGAACTTTTCGATCAGACTGACTTATCCCGCAATATTCGGAAAGGGCATGAGGAGGCTTACGGTAACCGCAAAGGATAACGACCTACACATTTCTAAACTAGAAACGAGGCCGTTCGATTATGACCCTTACCCGGAAAAACGGTTTAACCTCCCGATTTGCCTCGACGGAACTGATCGGGTGAACACTGGAGGACCACAACTACGTCAAAACATTGGTGTGACAGTAAAGTTACTGTAGAAATACGGGCGTCTGTCCCTTAGAAAGTGCCGTTTGGCAGATGACTCGTCTATCTTATCGGGATCAAGTTCCGCGTAGATTATTTCGTCGTCTTCCTCACCTGCCCGTGCCATCACCTGGCCATCAGGATCAACCACGTATGAACCTCCACCGAAATGGTCGACCTCTTCCTTTCCCACCCGGTTAACCAGCGCAGAAAAGTACCCATTCTGAAATGAGGCCACCTGAAGTTCAGCCTCGAATATTCCCGCACTCCACTCGTTTATCTCCCCAGCCTGGGGGACTACGACCAATTCCGCACCCTCAAGGGCGAGGTTTCTCATGTACTCCGGATAATGTCGGTCGTAGCATATCGCCACCCCTACATTGCCAACTGCGGTCTCGTAGACGAAGTCACTACTATCCCCTGGAGGGTAGTATTCTTTTTCATGAAAGCCAGGCCCCTCCATGATATGTACCATCCTCGTGACCCCTAATATCTCCCCGTCCGCGTCGATAACCGGGGAAGAGTCAAACGTTTTATTCCCGTCAACTTCGAAGGTGTTAAGAACGGTAACCACCTCGTACTCCCTGGCCAGAGAAGAAAACTTGTCCGTGAGATCACCGGGGATGGTCTCCGCATATTCATCAACCGCCACCCTCGACCGGCCCTGAGGGAAGAACGGCAAAGGCAATAATGTCAGCTCCCTTTTCTGCCGCCTCTCTAAAGTTTTCTATTCCCCTTCTTACGTTCTCTTCCACGTCATCAGTTGCGTGCTGCTGAATCAACGCTATTTTCGTATTCTCTTTCATAATTCTCCTCCATCCTTTTATACTAACGGAGGTCGTATCTACTTCAATAGGGACGGTGCTTGACAATTTGACAATTTTTGAAACCCCCGTTGTCATGTCAGACACAGCGGATTCGTCTGCGTGATAATGTCAAAATGTCAAGCACCGTCCCTCACTTGAGCAAAAATCTGACCAGGTGTAATATTGAGTTAAGCATCGGCTATCGATGGACGAACGGGGGTGATAGCTCGGGTTTACCTCACAAACGTCAAGGTATGAAAAAATTATCTTCTCTTTTACGGAGGTAAAAATGAACTACGGAAGTAACATAATAAGGTCAGTGGCAATTTCGGTATTAATTATTGGTATATTTTTTACGGTGGGATTGGCCCAGGCCGAACAGGAGGACACCCTGGTCTTCGCCTCCGCAGCTGAAGTCAGGACGATGGACCCCCACATAACCATGGACAATACGGCATGGCGATCGATTTACTATTGCTACGACCGCCTGGTAGAGCTCAAAGGGAGCTCCACCGACATTCAGCCCGGCCTGGCAGAGTCCTGGGAAGTCTCCAGCGACAAAAAGGAGTACACCTTCGAGCTGAGAGAAGGGATAGAATTCTCGGACGGGACTCCCTTCAACGCCGAGGCCGTGAAATTCAACTTCGACCGCCTGCTGGAGCTGGGGAGCGCACCTTCAGGCCTGTTCAAGGTCGTATCCAGCGTGGACGTGATAGACGAGCACACCGTTCGCTTTACTCTGGAACACCCATTTGCCCCGTTCATCAAGACGCTGGCTACCAACCAGGCAAGCATAGCCAGTCCGGGAATTATGGAGCACGAAGAAGACGGTGACTACGCTCAGGACTGGCTGGCGTTAAACACCGCGGGAACGGGTCCGTTCTACCTCGAGAGCTGGGAACGCGGCCGGCGAATGGTCCTGAAGGGCAAGGAAGATTACTGGGGAAAACCCGCAAAACTTAATCAAGTAATCATCCGGTTCATCTCGGAGGCATCGGAGATAAGGATGCTGTTGGAGCGGGGCGAAGTCGATATGAGCACCAGCTTAACCATAGACCAGATGGAAGCTATCCGCGGCACGAAAGGGATCCGCGTAGTCGAGAAGCCCTCCTTCATGTGCCAGTACATTTACCTTAACAACCAGAACGAATACCTAAAGGACGTCAAGGTCCGTCAGGCAATCTCGTACGCCGTCGATTACGACGGGATAATTGAGAGCCTGTATCGCGGCCACGCCACCCAGATGCGCGGGCCGATACCCAAAGGCCTCGCCGGCCACAGCGAGGAAGTTTACCAATACCACCAGGACTTCGGTAAAGGAAGAGAGCTGCTCGAGGAAGCGGGATACGAGGACGGCTTTACCGTGGAGGTTATGGTATCGCCGACGGTCCCCGAGTGGAGCAAGATGGCCACCGTAATTCAGGACAACCTGTCGAAAATGGGGATCGACCTTGAGATAAGAAATTACGCCTGGCCGACCCTAAGGGATAAGCTCGACAGGGGGGACTTCGACATGTCCTTTGGATACTGGACGCCGGATTATCCTGACGCGGATATGTTTACCTGGTACTGGTTCCTGTCGGACAACGGCGGTCTCGCCGGCAACCGTTCATTCTACGACAACCAGGTTATGGACGAACTCGTAACCATGGAGCGGAGGGAAATCAACCGCGATAAGAGGATGGCTCTCTTCGAAGGTATCCAGTGGATCGCGGTAAGCGACGCGGTTTACGTCTACCTGCTTCAGGCCAACCACCAGGTGGCAATGCGCGATCGCGTTAAAGGGTACGAGTACAACCCGATGCTACTGAGAATGCCCAACTTTAACGACATAAGCGTAAAAGACTAAATATCTATCGTTCGGTGAAATCTCAGAAGAGGGCGCAGGTTTTTTCTGCGCCCTCTGTCCTAAAGGTACGGTGCCCATGAATTACCTGTCTTTTCTCGTCAGAAGGATACTTGCCCTGATTCCCGTGCTGTTCGGGGTCATCCTGGTCATCTTCTTGATTTCTCATATCATACCCGGTGACCCGGCCAGATTGCTGGCAGGACCCCGGGCGACAGAGGAGATAGTTCAAAACATCAGAGAGGACTACGGGTTGGACAAACCTATATACGTCCAGTTCTACGTCTATCTGAGGGACCTTACCCGCGGAGACCTCGGGCAATCTATTCTGACTAGAAGGCCTGTTGCCAGGGACCTCCTTAGATACTTCCCGGCGACATTCGAGCTGACTACGGTCTCCGTCGTTCTCGCTTCGGTCCTCGGGATACCCCTGGGAGTCCTATCGGCGGTCTATAAGGACCGGACTGCGGACCACCTTATAAGGATTTTTTCGATTACGGGCATCTCCATGCCCGTGTTCTGGCTGGGACTTTTGCTTCTGTTGATCTTTTACCTCAACCTGGGGATCGCCCCCGACCCGGGGCGTATCAGTGGCGCTGCCCCGACGCACATCACCGGTCTATACGTACTAGACAGCATACTTACCGGCAACTTGCGGGCGTTATTCTCTTCCATCGCCCACCTGATACTGCCGTCAATTACACTCTCCTGGTACGCCCTCGCGAGGATCGTCCGTATGGCCAGATCCAGCACTCTGGAGGTGCTCGAAAAGGACTACATCCGCACTGCCAGGGCGAAAGGGTTGACCGGGAGACCGATATTATTCAAGCACGCCCTGAGGAATTCGATATTGCCGACGATAACGGTTATCGGCCTCCTGTACGGGGAGCTATTGGGAGGAGCGGTGGTGACCGAAATCATATTTAACTGGCCGGGAATGGCCCAGTACATGGTATCCTCCATGAAAACTCTCGATTATCCGGCGGTTATGGGGGTAACGCTGGTGATAACCCTGGCCTACGTGATAGCGAACCTGCTCGTCGACCTCAGCTACGGCTTTATCGATCCGAGGATCAGGTACGATTAAGGGAGAAATCATGGCCAGAAAAGAAAGGAGCGAACTACAGAGAAGCCTCCAGCTCGTAAGAAAGAGCCTCCTTGCCAAGATAGGGATCGGGGTCATAACCCTCATAATATTGGTCGCCGTCCTTGCTCCCTTCATTGCCCCCAGTTCGCCAACGGACACCAACCTGATAGATAGGTTAAAGTCCCCTTCTCCCGCCCACCCGTTTGGGACCGATCACCTGGGGAGGGATATTTTTAGCAGGGTCGTTTATGGCTCGAGGATCTCTCTTAGGATTGGAATTATCGTCGTAGCGCTCGGTCTTTCGGTTGGGACCGCCCTCGGCCTTATCGGGGGTTATGCCGGCGGGGCCACGGACACAGTCATCATGCGAATAGCGGACATGTTCCTCTCCTTTCCCCCGCTCATCCTGGCCATGGCGCTTGCCGCCTCGCTGGGGCCTAACATCGAGAACGTCATCCTCGCCCTGGCGATAATTTGGTGGCCCCGGTACGCAAGGCTGGCGAGGAGCAAGGCCATCAGCCTCAGGGAAGAGGACTTCGTCCTGGCAGCACATGCCATAGGGTCGTCATTCTACTACGTAATCCGCAGACACATTCTCCCCAACAGCGTCTCGCCGCTGTTGATTCAGGCCTCCCTAGAGCTGGGCTCGGTTATACTGCTGGCCGCGACCCTGAGCTTCATCGGCTTCGGGGCCCAGCCCCCGACACCAGAATGGGGGGCCATGGCGAGTTCTGGCCGGGAATACATCAGGATGGCCTGGTGGTACCCGACGTTTCCCGGACTGGCCATCTTTGTGACGGTGATCGGCTTCAACCTTCTTGGAGACGCGATCAGAGACATACTCGACCCCTACCAGAGGAGGCGTCAATAGGACGTGATATTATGAACAACTACGATAACTATCCAGATACGTGCCCTCCCGTAACGGGAAAGATCGGGCCAAAAGGGAAATTTGGCGGCAGGAAGTACCTCTACTTTGCCGGAAACAACTACCTGGACCTCGCCCGAAGGCCAGAGCTCATAAACGCAGCAACTGAGGCGTCGAAAAAGTACGGCACGTCCTCCGGGGCCGGCAGGACGACCACCGGTACCTCGGACCTCCACCTGGAGCTCGAAGAGGTCCTGGCGGAGTTCAAGGGGACCGAGGACGCGTTGATATATCCTTCAGGGTACCTGGGTAACCAAATTATGCTGAGCGGGATACTCCAAGAGGACGACGTCCTGGTCTACGACGAGTGGGCCCACACGAGCATTACCGAGGCCCTTCCCCGCACGCCGAACAGGGCCGTGGAGTTCGCCCATAACGATATGGAGGAACTGCATGAGGTCGTGAACTCCGCAGACCAGGGTGTCGTCCTCGTAAACGGCGTCGACCCAATCCTCGGGGAGCTCGCCCCCCTCGACAGGATCTTGGAAGTAGTCGACGGGCGGGACTTTCGAGTCCTGGTGGACGACGCACACGGAACTGGCGTCCTCGGCCGTAACGGCAGGGGGACGCCGGAGCACTTCGGCTTGTCTTCGGATAAAATCCTCCAGACGGAGGTAATGAGCAAGGCCCTCGGAAGCCACGGGGGCTTCATCGCCTCCAGCAGGAAACTAATTGACAAGCTGAGGGTCGTATCCAACACCTACAGGGGCTCCACTCCGCTTCCGCCGTCGGTCACCGCTGCCTCCATAGCCGCCGTGAAGATAGTGATGGACGAACCTGAACTCCGCGAGAAGGTCAAGGAGAACGCGGCGTACCTGGTGGACCAATTGACCGCCCGCAGGGTGGACGCCGATTGGAGCGGGAGCGCAATTGTCAGGCTCGACATCTCGGAAGAGGCCGCCAGAGGGTTACACGACCACCTGCAAAACGACATGATAATCGCCCCCTACACGCACTATCCCACGTTGGACAGCCCGGGGCGGTTAAGGATAACGGTATCCGCCAGGCACTCGAAGGAGGACGTCGATTGTCTCGTGAACTCGGTAACTGAATACTTACGGGAGTGATATGATGAGAAAACCTACGATTAATTCCGTCTCCGCTACGGCGCTAAACGTCAAACTAGACGAACCGTTCGAGATAGCGAGCGGCAAGAAACACAATATTGAAAACGTCTTCGTGAAAGTAACGCTGGAAGACCAAACGGAAGGGTACGGGGAGGCATCCCCGCTGGAGCCAATTAACGGCGAAAACCAGGAGACCGTAATCGCGACCGTCAGGAGCCTGTCAAGTTTCCTGAAGGGAAAATCCCCGGACGAATTCGACGAGATATCCGACGGCATGAAGTCACTGTTCTGGGCGCAGACCAGCGCCAGAGCTGCCGTAGAGATTGCGCTTCTCGACGCGCTTCTAAAAACCCGGAATGGTTCTCTCTGGGACTACTACGGAGGCGCAGAACAGTCCATCTGTACCGACTACACGATATCGATCGTCACTCCCGACGAGGCTTTTAGACAGGCCAAGCAGTTGGCCGAGAGGGGGTTCGAAGCGATAAAGACTAAGGTGGGGACGGACGGCGCCAGAGACCTGGAGAGGTTGAAAGCGGTCTCCGAGGCCGCGCCCGACTGTAGCATAAACATCGATGCCAACGAAGGCTTTACCGCTCGGGAGGCAATAGACTTCGCTCACAAGCTGGAATCAGAAGGCGTTAATATCGACCTGTTCGAACAACCGGTCAAGAGGTACGACCTGGAGGGCTTAAAACAGGTTACGGAAAAGATCAACATCCCGGTCGCCGCCGATGAATCCGTCTTCTTCCCCAGCGACGCGAGGAGGATAGCTGACATGAAGGCCGCTGACGCCATCAACATCAAGTTAATGAAGTCGGGGTTAAAGGAGGGAGAAGAAATCGCCAGGATCTCCAAGGAAGCTGGCTTGGATCTCATGGTAGGCTGTATGCTCGAGTCGGCACTCGGCATGACCGCCTCGGTCATGTTCGCGGCGGGGTTGGGTGGCTTCAGGTACGTCGACCTGGACCCCCGAGAAGAAGTATATAAAGCCCCGTTTTCGGGTGGGGCGAAGTTACGGGGTAACTGTTACCATGACCTGGACGGCGTCCGGCCCGGCCTGGGGATAAGAGTTACCGAACAATAGGGGGCTGGCCTTAAACCTTGAAGCCATATTCTGTTTTGTCAAGAGTCAAGACCAGAAACAAAATTATCCGAAGACCGCGCCCGGCATACTTAAGATTGTACCCACGAGAACGAGGGCCGCATCTATGCATAATTCCACCCTGGGCATCCTTATACTGCCGCAAACTCCCTCCAGTTACATTAAGTACTTAATTGAGTCAGGATTCCGTTGATATTAGAATAGCGACTGGTACTCCGGATCGAAAGCTATTCACAGTTAATTTTGTTCGTGTCGTACTTTATTGTTTCTCAACAAAGGAGGTAACCAGTGGTTAAGTTCTTACACACCGGAGACTGGCAACTGGGCCAGACGCTCAAGCTGGTTGGTCCCGACAGGGCCGAGGAGTTACGGAAATCGAGGCTGGAAGCCATCGAAAACCTGCTTGCGCTGGCCAGAGCAGAAGACGTTGACTTCATCCTCTCAGCCGGTGACAACTTCGAATCTAACCAGGTAAGCGACGGTCTCATACGGAAGACGATAACGACCTTGAACGATTGCTCGACCGTTCCCATCTACATCATACCGGGCAATCACGACCCACTTATGGAAGACTACCCCTTTACTCGCGGAGTCTTGGGCCAACTGGACGACCACATCCATATACTCACTGAGGAAGAACCCGTTGACGTCCCTCAAGTTAACGCGTCCATTTACCCGGGAATCTGCCGCCACAAGAAGGACTCTCATAGCCCGATCGACTGGGTCCCCGGCCGGAAGCCAGAAGACGGCGTCCGTGTAGGTCTGGCCCACGGGAGCTGGCAGGTACTGCCCGAGCTTCCCGACGACGATTACCCGATCGCCGAGGACGCTGCAACGGAGAAGGACCTCGACTACCTCGCCCTGGGCCACTGGCACTCGACGTTCTCCTCTCCCGCGGAGTCACCACAGAGGACGTACTACTCGGGCACTCCCGAACCGACCTCCTTTAACGAGGGAGACAGCGGAAACGTACTGATCGTAGAAATACATGAGCCTAAGGACAAACCTCAAATTGTCAAACAGAGCGTCGCCAAATATTCTTGGGCTGAACGGGATGTGGGCGTAAGCGACGAGGTCTCCCTTGAATACATCAGGGACGAACTCTTATCACTCGACGTAACCCCAAAGAAGACCCTCCTCAACCTCGACGTCTCGGGGACGACCTCCCTCGAGGTCGTAAGGCTCTACGACGACCTTCTCGACGACCTTGAAGACAGGTTCTACTTTGTCAGGGACGACAGGACGGACTTAAGCTTAATCCCCACGGACGAGGAAATTCAGAGTATTTCTACGGGGAAGGGCTGGCTTAAGGGAGCGGTCGAGAATCTGGAAACTCTAGTTGCGGATAACTGCGAGTACGTTCCCGACGGCTGGCCGTTTGATGACCCTCCAAAGAAGGAAGAGGCGGAGAGAGCCCTAGCCCTAATCTACACGAAGGTCGACGAGGAGGGTGGTTAACGTGCACTTCAAGAAGATCAAGATAGAAAACTGGGCCGGGCTCTATGACAGAGGAATCGAACTGAAGCTGGCGAAGGACCTGAACCTGGTAATCGGCCCCAACGAGTCGGGAAAGAGCACGCTCATGGGTGCGCTCAAACTCGCATTGAGCACAAAGGCCTCGTCTCGAAAAAAGGAGGTTGAGAAAGTCCAGCCGTGGGACACTGACCTCCACCCGACAATCGAACTGGAATTGCGTGCCAGAGACAAAGACTACAGGCTGACGAAAACGTTTCTCAAGAGCACCGGAAATGCGGAGTTCTGTGAATCCGTCGAAAACGGCGAATGGTTAACGGTGGCCGAAGGCGACGCAGCACATAGCAGGTTTCTAGAGTTGATAAACTCGAGGGAAGGCGAGGGGTTCTTCAACACACTTTGGGTCCCTCAGGGAAAGACGATAGAGATCGACACATCCAAAGGGCTGACGGACAGGATAAAGCAGGCCGTAGGGACGACGACCTCGGACGTCGGTGAGAAAATTCTATCGTACGCGCTAGGGGTAGTTGGGGACGAAAACAATAAAGGGTGGTTGACAAAGACCAGGCGAAACGTAGCCTCGGGCTCCCCGTGGAATGAGGCAAAAGAAAAGTTGGAAGAACTGAAAGGGGAGTTAAACGATCTGCAGGCAAAACGAAAGGAGCATCAGGAAAACCTGGAAAAAATTCAAAACCTCAAACAGGAAAAAGAGGCTTTCCGGAAACGACTGAAACAGAAGAAGAAGGACTTAATAGAGAAGGAGGAAAAGAAGAAGGAATGGGACAGGTTCAAGGAGGTTAAGCGAGACGCCCAAGAGGCAAAAGCACGCTACCGCGGTCTTTACGAAAATAAGAAGGACTGGGACGACAAGCTAGAGGAAATAGAAGAAACGCTGGAGAAGACAAAGGAGATAAACGGGGAGATTAAACGACTTGAGGAGAAACGGAAGGAGGCAGCAAAACAGGAATCTGCTTCACGGGAAAAATATGACAGAGCGAAGGCGGAGTTGGAAGGCCTCCAGGCAAAACGGGGTTACCTGGAGAGGCTACGAGCGCTGGAGATAAACCGAAAAATTGACTTCCTGGCCGAGAAAGTAGAGAAACTGGGAGACATAGACGAAGAGTCCTTCTCAAAGTGGAAGGCGCTCAAAGATGAGGTAGACTCCACTCGAAAACAGCTTCGTGCCTCAGAGTTAAAGATAGGGTTTCGTTCGGACAGTAACCTCACCGGGCAGATCAGATTGGACGGCGATGAGGAACCGCTGGACCTCTCCCCGGGCAATGAACTGGAAAGGACTGCCGCCAAGTCGTTAGAGATCGAACTTCAAGACGTCGGCAAGTTCAGCGTGGAGACGGCGATGGAGAGGGCCCTCGAGGCGAAGAATCGGGTCGAAGAAGACGAAAAGAAATTAGACGAGGTCTACGAGACATATGGTGTAAACTCGTGGCCTGCACTACACGCGCAATACGAGAAAGTCAAGGAGAAAAAGGAAAGGATGTCCGAGCTCCGTGATCAGCTGGGGGAACTCGATTACGAAAATGCAACGAGCATAGACGAGGAAACGGTAAGGGAGTTCGTCTCGGAAAGCGAAGTCGACTTTCCCGGTGAATTCATCAACGCCAGCGAAGAGAAAAGCCAAGCGGAGCTGGCGGATGAAGTAGAAAGATTCAATGAGAAAATCGGCGACCAGCAGGGGGAGGTCGAGAATCTAAAGGGGGACTGGAAGGAGAAAGAAGGGAGACTCAAAGATGTTAAGGATGAGATCAACGCCAAGAAGGGAGAACTCCAAGTCGAAAATAAGGCGTTAGAAGAGAAGTTCAACACACTTAATAATATAAAGGAGAGGGTCAAGGCTGCTGACGAGCGTTTTGAAGATATACCGACCCCCAAGCAGGACGGGGAAGGATTCGACAAAGAGGCTGAGGAGTCAAGTGAACTATATCAGGAACTGATGGAGGCCTGGCGGGAGGCTAGACGGCTAAGGGACGAACTGGAGGACGACCTGGAACAGATAAGGCCGAAAGGAGAAGAGGTTACGGAGGACACCATCGAGGCCCTCAAGGAGTCCCTGGACGATCTAGACAAAAAGATATCGGATAAGGAGATGGACATTCGAGAACTCAAGGGGGGCGTAGGCGAGACCGCAGACGGCCTCCACGAAAAGATTAGAGACAAGGAGGAGGAAATTGAGCGTGCGAGGCGGAAACTAGAATCCGCAAAGAAGGAGACTCGCGCCCACGAACTATTGAGGTTGACTCTCACCGAAGCCAAGGAGAGGACCAGTTCGGAATACCTGGAGCCAATCAGGGAAAAAGTCGGAGAAAGACTCAGGGAGATGACGCAGGATAGATACACCCGGGCAGGCCTAGATAGCGACCTGACGCCCACTTCAGCCGTGCGGTCCCTCAGGAACACGGAGGCCGACAGCGGTGACTTATCCTTCGGGACCAAGGAGCAGCTCTCGTTCTTAACAAGACTGGCAATGGCCGAGATCGCTTCTCGTAATGAACGCATACCCGTCATCTTCGACGATAGCCTGGTGAACACAGACCCCCAGCGCATGGAATACATGCGCAAGTACTTGATTGAGGTTTCTGCAAAAGCGCAGATAATCGTCTTCACCTGCAGCGGAGAGGACTATAAGTTCGACGGAAGTTATAACAGGATAGAGCTCGACAGGTTGCCTTAACGTCAGGCCGGGGATATCAAAACTGGGGGATAAATATGAAGGCCGATGGCGTCTTCGAAGGTGGAGGAGTCAAGGGGATCGCCCTCGTCGGCGCCCTCGCCGCCGCTGAAGATTATGGCTACGATGACTGGCAGAGGGTGGCCGGAACCTCCGCCGGGGCGATAATCGCCGCGCTTTTGGCCTCCGGCTACTCATCGTGGGAAATCAAGGGGTTGATGCTGGAGCTGGACTACTCCGACCTCGTGGACCACAACTCCTTCTGGGACCTCTTCTCGCACCCAATTGACATCCTGAAGGGAATAATGTTCGAATACGGTATCAACAGCAGCCAGGGTATCAGGGAATGGCTGGAGGAAAAGTTGCGGGCCAAAAACGTAAAGACCTTCGGTGACCTGAGGACCGGGTCCGACAAAGAGAGGTATCGCTATCGGCTCCGCGTTATTGCCTCGGACATCTCGGACAGGAATATTCTCGTTCTGCCTCAGGAAATAGAAAAATACGGCAGGCGCCCGGACGAATTGCCGGTGGCGGAGGCAGTGGAGATGAGCATCCTATTTCCCGGCTACTTCAGGCCAAAGCGGCTGGGAGAAAATTACGTGATAGATGGAGGGATCCTCAGCAACTTTCCCGTCTGGCTCTTCGACTGCGACGGGGTTCCGAGGTTTCCCACCTTTGGCTTCCAGCTGTTAGAACGGAAGGAACCAATAACCGGACCGATGTCCTTCGCCAGGGAAATCCTCTATACCATGCTCGAAGGCCACGACAACGAACACCAGGAAGACTCAAATTTGGTGAGAAGCGTGAGCATCCCGTCGACGGGAGTTAGTACGCTGTCCTTCAACCTATCTCAAGACAACAGAGAGACACTGTACGAATCGGGAAACCGGGCGGCCAGAGAGTTCTTCTCCACGTGGGACTTCGACAGTTACAAGAAGAAGTTCAGGAGTTGAGTTTTGCTGGCAACAAAAACGTGTCCGCAGGGACATTAGCACAGTGACAGTTCTTCAATTTCGAGAAGGTTCTAATTTTGAGAATTAACGACTATCTAATAAAGCCAAGCGGGCCCAACTGCAACCTTGCCTGCGATTACTGTTTTTATCGAGACAAGTCCAGCCTCTATCCGGGCCGGACTCGTATGCCTCTGTCAACTT
This sequence comes from Candidatus Bipolaricaulota bacterium, assembly GCA_018400715.1. GTDB lineage: Bacteria > Bipolaricaulota > Bipolaricaulia > M55B111 > M55B111 > M55B111. The sequence goes on along the minus strand of JAGYME010000001.1, from coordinate 112,054 downwards.
TGGAAGAATTCATTTCTCAAGCACTGGGGGATGGAGGTCCCGTTTCCTTCTCCTGGCAGGGGGGAGAGCCGACACTAATGGGGTTAGACTTTTTCAAAGACGTCGTTAGTTTCCAGAAAAAGCACGGAAGCAGGAGGCAGAAGGTCTCCAACTCGCTACAGACAAACGGGACGCTGATAGACGAACAATGGGCAAGGTTTCTTTACAAATATAACTTCCTCGTCGGACTCAGCTTGGACGGACCCCGGGACTTACACGACCACTACAGAAAATATCCAGACGGCAGCGGAAGTTACGGTGAAGTTATTCGGGCCAGCGAAATCCTTCAGAGGTTTGACGTTCCGTTTAACGTACTCACCGTACTGAACAGTAGGACCGTCAAACAACCGACCCGGATGGTTAATTTCTTTCTGCAAAATGGTTTTACTCATTTCCAGTTCATTCCCGCCATAGAGGTGGTAACAACGGAGGACGTTAGAGAGATTGCCCCGTTTTCGCCAAGGCCGGAAGAGGTTGGCGAGTTCCTGGACATAGTCTTTCAGAAGTGCTCCGAAGAGTTCCCTCCAACGTTTAGCGTCCGCTACTTTGACTCCTTGCTGAGGGTATTACTGGGGGGCGAGCCCGGGCTATGCAGGATGCGCTCTACCTGTGGTTCCTACCTGGTTATCGAGTACAACGGGGACGTCTACCCCTGCGATTTCTTCGTCGAGGAGGAAAAGCGCCTCGGAAACCTGACCGAGGCCCCCCTGAAGGCCCTAGAGGAAAATGAACCCCTGAAAGATTTCGTAAGGAACAAGTCTCAGCTTCCAGCAGAATGCAGGGAGTGTGAATTCCTTCCCTATTGTTATGGTGGCTGTCCCCGGAACCGAGGACTCCCAAGCGGGCCAAAAGACAAAACCTACCTATGCGAGTCCTATAAGTATTTCTTGTCCCGCAACCTGGAGGAGCTGAAGAAAATAGCGGCCAGGATAAAGTAGCTATCTGGTCCCAGACCCAGGGGTTTCGTGAGACACTGACAGCGTGTACTATGTTAAAAATATTGTCATTTAGGGGGGGATACCCATTAAGTATCTTCAGTTCAGCTTGATATTTATGGCGTTGCATACTTTTTCCTACATTTTCGCGGGAATGATCGCCTTCGGAATAAGTTCCGACCTTTATGAGGGTGAAGGACGGCTGTTAGACTTCCTCGTTGACCCCAAAGAAGAAGGAGCAGGCAAGTTTACCTGGTTGAAGGTAATCCCCGCTCAGGTGATAAGGGGACTACTCATGTCTGTCGTCCTTTACCCGGCGTTAGGCTGGATCGGGGGCGCACCCTTTTCCATGAAATTCCTGTTCTTTGGCGGACTTATGCTGATTTATACGGACCTGTCCTCCGCCGCCCCCTTTCCCAGCAACATCGAAGGGATAGTGTACATGAAGAAGAATTACCTCGGAGTAAATGTCTTCTGGAAGACCCAGGCTGAAATGATAATTTATAGCGCAATATTCGGCCTGCTCGGGGCTTGGCTTCTTGGCTAGCTTTCGGTCCGAAAAAGTTAGTTTTCTTCTAATCCCCAATCCAAAGCAATTGCAGCCTTATAGGCAAGTCCAGATGAAGGCTTTTTCTCCATTTCATAAACGATGAGATTAAGGAGCTTTTTCCATATAATGCTAAGTGTAATTAATTATCAATCGCACAGAGGAGAACAACGTGAACTTACCGACGGTCCAGATGTTTCTGTCCGAGGCCCCTAATCCCAGCTCGCTTCTCTCGGCTGGACGCCACCTTTGGTTGCCAAACTCCGGAGTCACCGAGAGGCGGGACGTCAGTTACGGCCCTCTAGATAGGCACAAGCTCGACATATACGAGCCGTCGGAAATCGACGAAGACACGGAACTTATCGTCTTTATCTACGGCGGTGGCTGGGAGACGGGGAGCAAGGACCTCCACAGGTTCATCGGCCGCTCCTGGGCGAGACAGGGATACATCACAATACTGCCGAACTACCGCCTGGCGCCGGACTCCACATACCCGGACCAGGTCGAGGACGTGGCCCGGTCGCTGACCTGGGTCCAAAATAGCTACGAAAACTTTCCTGGCTCACTCTACCTGGCGGGCCACTCCGCGGGGGCACACCTCGCTGCCTTGACAGGTTTCTCCGATAAGTGGAGAGAAAGGGCCGGGTTGTCCCCCGAGACCATCAGTGGCTACATTCTCCTCGCCGGAGTCTACCAGTTTTACCCCTTCGAGAAGGCGGACCCCAGAATCCGTAGGTTTATCAGTAAAGAGAAGTACTGGGAAGAAGCGCAGCCCTTCAACCACGTCGACGAGTCTCTATCTCCTGTATTCTTAGCCCACGGAACAAATGACGCCGAGGTCCTGCCCGCCCAGTCGGTCGAGCTCAGAGACAGGCTGTCAGAATTCGGCGTCATAACCGAACTGCTGCAGGAAGAGGTCGTCGGCCACATAGAACTTCTGTTAAACACCACCAGAGAGGACGTAGAGTTCTGGGATTCGCTAAAAACCTTTTTTACTTAATCAAAAGTGAGGGACGGGGCTTGACATTTTGACATTATTACGGCATCTACTTTAGTTGGAATATCCTGCAGTAGGAGTAATCGGTAAATTGTCAAAATGTCAAGCCCCGTCCCTGTTAAATCAGGTACTTTCTCCCAGCACCTTGACCGAATCACCTAAGAAGTCCTCGATGTAGACCTTCTGAATAATGACGATTACGGTGAGAGTCAGCGGAGTGGCGATGAGGATGCCCGATATCCCCAAAAACAGGCCGACCAGTATCTGAGCCATTATCAGTACCACCGGTGGCAGGTCGACGGTCCGCTGCTGGATGAGGGGGGTGACAAGATAACCCTCAAACACGTGGACGACAACGAAGATAATTCCCACGGGAATCAGCAGGTAGACGTTGTGAAATACCGCGACCAGGATGGCCGGAACTGCCGCGGCGATTGGTCCAAGGAACGGTACGAACGATAACAAGCCGGCTAATAAGGCCAACGACAGGGTGTTGGGCATACCCGCTATGAAAAAGCCGATACCAGTCAACAGTCCCACCCCCAACATGGTGATGAACCTCCCCACAAGCCAGAGCCTCAACGCTCTGCCAATTGAACTCAGCGTGTCCCTGGCCCTGTCCCGCTTTTCCATGGGGAACAACTTGATCGCACCTTTCAAATACAGGGTCGGGTTAAGTGCCATGTAAATACCTATTACCAGAATGATTGCCACGGAAACGGCCTGTCCTATAGTCTCCGAGAAGAGCCCGGTCAGGTTCTTAAGCATACCACCCCGCAACGAGAGGATCTTATCCCTCTCAGAGGATAGGTGGAGCAGAGACTTCCCCCATTCGTGCTTGTTCAGCTCGTCCTGAATCGTCTGTTCCGCCTTGGGAAGCTTCTTTATCATCTCCGAGAACTCCTTTATCGCCTGCCTTCCCATGAACCAGCCACCCAAAAGCGACAGGACGAACAGGGCCAGGATAACTATCGTTACCCCCGTTCGATAGGAAACGTTTATCCTTGATTTGACCAGAAATCCGAGTCCGCTGAGTAAGACAGAAACGAGTATACCCATGAAGAGCATAAGAAAGATTTGGAAAACCGGCTGAATTATGTTTAGTATCATGGCGAGCACGAACAGGCTGCCGAACAAGATTACAAATGTCTTGAGAGATTTGAACTCGGAGAGGAACTCGTCGGTCATGTATATTCACATCCCGTAGGTTTTTCGATTTTCTATCGATGCATAATAGTTCTTTATATCATATTTACGGTAATTTAGTCAAGTTTTGTAGCGTACTTTAATTTTCTGAGGGGGAATCCGGCGCCAGCCCTTCGAACTTTCCCTGAGGAAATAGGTTGTTGTCCCGCTTGGGGTACGGGATCTCTATGTTTTCCTTTCTGAACTTCTCGTCAATCTTCTCCCTGATGGAGTCCCTGACAGGAATGACGTTGACCGGGTTATTGACCCATGCCAGTAGCTCAAAGTTCAGGGAGGAATCGCCGTGCTCCTTGAAATACGCCCTCGGCTTCGGGTGGTCGACCACGTTATCTTCGGAGTCGGCGATTTCGGTCAAAAACTTCTTTACCTGCTTTACGTCGGAGTCGTAACCGACGCCGATGGGTATGTGCAGCCTAAGGGTCGTGTCCCCGCCGTAGGACCAGTTCGTCACCTCTTCGCTGGCCAACTTCGTGTTCGGCACCAGGACCGTCTCGTTGTCAAACGTGGTCACGGCGGTCACCCGGAACTTGATCTCCCGCACGTGGCAGAACTCACCGTCAATTTCAATGATATCTCCCACCTGAATCGGTCGCTCCAACAGCAGGATGACCCCAGAGAAAAAATTTGAAAAGATGTTCTGCAGGCCAAACCCCACCCCGACCCCGAACAGACCGCCGAAGATGTGGATGGTCGTCAGGTTAAACCCGATCATCTGGAGGCCGGTTAGTAGACCCAGCCCCACGATTATGTACTTAATCAGCCGGGAGAGGGTGTACTGCGCACCCTCCGCCAGTTCCGTCTTCGAATAAACTTTTCGCTTGAGAATACCTATGACCAGCCTGGAGACGAGCAATGAGACGACAATGGGGATGGCAAAGTAGATGAAGGATATCAGGGATATCCCGTGCCCACCTATTTTGAACAGGGGCTGCTGCAAAGTCTGCCATATATCATTAAATACGGCCGGGACTGACATAACGTTACCTCCAAACGTCAGACGTTTTTTAATTTTTCAACCGTAACAACCGGGTAGACTTGCCAAGAAACACAAAGATCCTTATCAATTATAAGAAAAAGACAACGATAATAAGCATATCGATTGAGCCAGTTAGTGCAACTTGTGGTTACTTCAAAACGACGAAAACAGGTGACCTCCGGTGGTTGTGGAGCCAGATCACGAAAACAGGCAAAAGCCGGGATTTTTCAAACACCCCTCGTTTTTGTATAATAAATTTACCGGGGGTTAAGCGATTTCCGGCTTGAAGCTTGAAAGACGAAAACGTGACTGGAGAAGAAGATGGAAGTTGAGGTCAACGGCGAACCGGTCAAGGTGTTTTCCGGGGCCCGCGTACGCCATGCAATCATGAGTTATTCACTGGAAGACTACCGGTTAATCAACGCAGGGAAAAGACTGGTGGTGGACGAGGCCGGCAACGAGGTTCAATTAGGCGGAGAACTCACGGGGCGGGAGAAACTGACGATCGTCGAAGCAAGTGGGGGTCGGGAGGACCTTCAAGATGGGAGTCAGGGTTAGCGGTAAATCCTTTGGACAAACAACACTAACAGGGGGGTACGAGCAATGAAAACGTCAAAATTTAACGCCAAAGTCGCTGGAGTCGCAGTACTGATGGCGGTCTTTTTGTTGGGGGTTACTTCCCTGTCCGCAGGTCACGCCGACGGCGGGCACAGCCTCGCCATACTCCACGTAAACGACGTCCACGGAGTATTGGAGAACTTGGACAGGGTAAGCTGGTACAAACAGAAGCTCGAAGAAGAGTACGATGAAGTATTGACCGTGACCGCCGGAGATATCTTCACCGGCAACGCGATAGTGGACGAGTACGTAATTGATGGAGAAAACCTCAGGGGAAAACCGATGGTCGACGTTTTGAATGAGGTCGGAGTAGACCTATCGGTCATAGGAAATCACGAGTTCGATTACGGTCAGAAACGGTTGCAGGCGAACGCAGAAAACGCGGACTTCGAGTTCATCCTCGCCAACCTCGAGGTCGACGAGGAAGTTGCGGAGGTGGAATTACCTCCCGCCTACGTAAAAATGGAGACCAGCTTCGGTGCGGAGCTGGCGTTCCTCGGCCTGGTAGAGGTCAGGGACAAATACCCCGCTACCTTGCCCACGAACCTGTACGGGCTGACGTTCAACGACCCCGTGGCGACGGCAAAGGAGTATTCTTATCTCACGGATGAGTTCGACGCCTACATCGGCCTCACCCACCTCGGTTACGAATGGGACCGCGAACTGGCCGAGGAAGTCGGCGGGTTCGACGTTATCATCGGGGGAAACTCTGCCACCGCCATCGCCGAGCCCGGACTCACAAACGACGTCCTGATCGTCCAGGCGGGCGAGGACCTCGAGTTCCTCGGGCAGGTGACGATCGAGTTCAACGAGGAAAACGAGATCGTAGAAAGGTCCGGCAAGCTGGTTAAGGTAACGGAGATTGAGGGCTCGGACGATGAAGTTAAGGAAGTCATCGAGGGATACAGGGCCGAACTCGATAAGATCTTCTCCCGGAAGATAAACCACTTAGACGAGCCAATCGACGGGACGGAGAACCTCGGGTGCCTGATGACCGACGCGGTAGTCAGGTCACCCAAACTCGAGGAAATGGGATACGACGTGGATATAGCCTTCCAGAACAGCGGCGGCATCAGGATCGGTGCCCTGGGGCCCGGTGACGTGACCGTAGGGGACGTATTCGACCTGGAGCCGTTCGGCAACGACATAATCGTCTACGAGATGACGACGGACGATATCAAGTCTGTAATCAGAAACGACTTCGACGACCACGGCCCGACGGACCTCAAGGTCTCCGGCATGACTTACAAGGTCCTGATAAGCCCGGAAAACGAGGTGGAGGAAGTTAAGCTCTACAACTACTACGGGGAGGACCTACCGGAGGAGGAGACGTACACGGTGGCGATGAACGAATACATCGCCAGCTCCTACGACTTTTCCGCCAGGAACGAGGGAGAGAACGCGCACGTCAGGGTCAACGACGCCATAGTGACCTTCCTCGAGGACGTGATAGGTGAGTTCGAACTAAACCACACCTACGGGAACCTCGACAGGACTTCCAAGTCTTTTGTCGGCGAAGGTGTGCCCCTTGCCGAGACCGAAGTCAAACTCAGCTCTGAGGGCAAGACGGAGGGATCTACTTCTGCCGGAAACCTCATGGCCGACGCCATAAAGGCGGTAACGGGTGTTGACGTGGCAACGTTCCCCAGTTACTCCGGCCTAAACGCTGGTGCAGACTCGATCAGCGCCGGGAGCGAAGTTAGACAGCCGCAGCTGCTTACGCTTTACGGAAATTACATCAACGAGAACAAGGCAGTATGGGGAGAAATCTCGGGCAAACACTTAGAAGAGTTCCTGCTGGAGCGAGGACAGGCCTACGATAACGTGGACCTGCAGGTCTCGGGAGTCAACGTTACCTATCAGGCGGAAGACGGTAAGGTAACGGGAATAGAGACCGACCTCAAGCGTGACAAGACCTATTCTGTCTCCTTCAATTCCTACGCCTACGGCGGAGACTACGCTCCGGTGCCGGGCTTCACCAAGGACGGCGAGACCGAGTTAACAGAGCAGGAGATGCTGTTCGAATACCTGGATGGGGTTGACGTGATCGGCGAAAACGTCGCAGAAGATAGGGTTATAATCGAATAGGGAGGCTTGAGGAAGTACAATTTTGTACCCCCTCCTGGTAAGCCGGGAGGGGGTACTTTTCGAAACCCATTATTATGAATAGAATACCAGTCCCAGAGCCTAAGTCAGTAGGGCTTATCCTGAGTTACCGCTGTACAGCCCACTGCGCCCACTGCATTTACTTCTGCAGTCCCGATTGGGACGCCGACCTCATGAGCCAGGATGAATTAAGAGAAACGCTTTCGATCCTCTCGGACCACATCGTCCCCAGTCCCCGGGGGCGGAGGTCCATCGGCCTAAATCACGGCCTCCATCTGACCGGTGGTGAGCCCTTTCTCCACTACGATAGGCTCCTGGATGCAACGAGGCTTGCAAGGGAATACGAGATACCGTCTCTGTTCGTCGAGACCAACTCCTTCTGGGCCGTCGACCCCGAAACGACGCGTCAGAAGTTAATCGAGCTTTCGGAGGCCGGATTGGACGGGATAATGGTTTCGGTCAACCCCTTCTACGCCGAATACGTTCCTTTCGAGAACACCAAGCGGGCAGTCAAATTTGGTCGGGAGGTCTACGGAGATGACGCGATCGTCTACCAGGAGTCCTACCTGCAGGAGTTCGAGAGGGCAGGTCTCGAAGGTACGCTCGACCTGTCCGATTACGTGAAAGGCAGGGAGGGTAAACTGCTGCGCGGAGCCGAGTTCTTCCTCTCCGGCAGGGCCCCTTACGAGGTCCCGGACTACGGAGTCTCCGGCCTGGAGACCCGGCCAGCCGAGTACTGGTTTGACAAAAGTTGCCCGACGTCCCTCCTGCGCGAATGGCACGACCACGTCGACAACTACGGAAACTACGTCCCGGGATACTGCGGTGGCCTATCGTTCGGCAAGATAGAAGACCTTCCCCGCCTAATGGACGAAGGCTTACCGGCAGAAGAGTACCCCGTACTCTCCCTCCTCATCGAAGACGACATGGCCGGCCTGTACGACCTGGCGAGGGGATACGGATACCGCGCCAGGGACGGCTATTACTCGAAGTGCCACCTGTGCACGGACCTCAGGACCCACCTGCACGAGCACGGGGATTTCCGCGAGCTAAAACCGGACCAGTTCTACGAGCAGGTAAAGGCGGAATGACGGGGAATACTAAGTCCTTTCCCACCCTCCAAAGCTGAGGTCTATAAGGCGAGCTTTGACTAATTCTTGGCCTCCATGATCCTGCTGTAGGACTCGTCAATCCTTGATTCCGGTATTTCACCTTCTTCTACCAATTTCTGAATAATATCTACCGCCTTGACGGCGATCATCTCGTCGTAGGTAAGGTTGTTGGCGAAGATTAGCACATCAACTCCTGCATTAATTGCCAGGCGGATAGTCTCCTCGAGGGAGTACTGCTCTCGTATAGCCCCCATGTTCAAATCGTCTGAGAAGACAACCCCGTCGAAGCCGAGCTCGTCCCGCAATATCCCCGTGATCACGTCCCTGGACAGCGTAGCGGGATATTTTGGGTCCCAGTTCCGGTTGAAGATGTGTGCCGTCATGATGAAGTCGGCTTTCCCGCCTGAGATGATCTGCCGGTAGGGTTCCAGTTCTACCTCGCTCCACGTCTCGGTGACGTCCGTTATGCCCTCGTGGCTGTCCCCGGCTGAGCTCCCATGACCGGGAAAGTGCTTCAGGCATGACTTTATTCCCTTCTTGTAAAGCTCCTCTATAACTATCTCCGCGTTTCTCAACACGACATCGGGTTCAGCGGAGAAACTCCTTTCCAGTTTACCTATCGCCGGGTTGTCTGGGTTGACGTTCAAGTCTACTACGGGGGCGAAGTTTAAGTTGAACCCCATATCAGCCAGGGCATTCGCCGTGCGGGCGGCGTAGTATCGGGTTAGCTCCGGGTCGTCCTCCTCGCCGAGGTACTCCTGCGATACAGTCGCCGGAAAGCCATATTTCTCCTTCAGACGGCTGACCTTTCCGCCTTCCTGGTCGACGGCGACGAACAGGGGGTCGTCGGAAAAGCTCTTTAAAGTAGAGACTAACTCCCGGACCTGCTCCGGAGATGATATGTTTCTTACGGAAGAGTCGAGTGCCACGTCGTAGTCGAACAGAATTACGCCTCCGACCCGTCCGGCCGATATATCCCTGGCGATCTGTGAATCCTCGTCAACGGTCAGACCACGAAAGCCGACCATCAGCATCTGGCCGATCTTCTCCTCGAGCGGGACGCCCTCCTCTCCCCCTTCAGCAGAAGCCGCAAAGGACATAAACACAAACAGCAGAATGAATAAAAATATCCACGATCTCTTCATAGTTGATTATCACCTTTAAATATTATCTTTAGCCTACCACGCTACCCTCTACGGTGGAAAAGCTCGGTTAATCACCCCGGAGGATGCTGGTAGTTTTTCGATACAAAATATACTGGAATCTGGTCACATGGCAAGAACAATAGAGGGACGGAGCTTGACATTTTGACATTTTTTTGTGAAGGCCAACCAGCCGCCCTTACCGTAAAATTAACCTGGATATATTGTCAAAATGTCAAGCCCCGTCCCTGTTATAATCGTCCCTGTTATAATACGTGGATCATCTCGACTGTCTCGTCGAAATCATATTTGCTTTCGTTCTCTATCACGAAGACCGATGGGTCCATGTCGGTTGCTTCGTTTTCCTCTTGAGCAAGGCCCACTACTCCACCAACTATTAATCCAACGACCAGACCGACTACTACAGCCAGACTTACGCGTCTAGTCATTGTTCTCAACTCCCATTTATTAAGATTGTTCTCTGGTAGGATAATACGTATCCCTCAATTATGAGGGCTAGTTGAAGATACTACAGTTACTAATCATATTAATATATTTAAATTGTTATACAAGTAATATTTACAGAACTAACCAAAAGACATTTATCTTCGGTAAAGCATTTAACGGGAATATCAGCTGCATTTCTTTCCTGGATTCATCTTTTTCCGTAAGATAAGGGGATGAGGTGATCTACTTGTACAAGATACTCTGTTACGGCGATTCAAATACCTGGGGGGCAGTCCCCGGCTCCGAAGGCCGCTACGACAGGGACAGCCGCTGGACGGGGGTGCTACGGAAGGAACTCGGAGACGGGTTCCTGGTCATCGAAGAGGGCCTAAACGGGCGGACGACCGTATGGGAGGACCCCATAGAGGGGTTCAAATCGGGAAAGAACTACCTTGTACCCTGCCTGGAGACGCACAAGCCGCTGGATCTCGTCGTCCTCATGCTGGGGACAAACGACCTGAAGACTCGCTTTTCCGTCACCGCTTACGACGTGGCCGAGGGGGCAGGGACCCTGGTTGATATAATCAAAAAAAGCGAGACCGGTAGAGAAGACGGGACTCCGGAGATTCTTCTCATCGCGCCACCCCCAATTGCAAAGCTGACCGAGTACGAGCAGGTCTTCTCCGGTGCCAGGGATAAATCCCTGGGCTTCTCCGAACAATTTAAGCGAGTTGCTGGCGAGAGGGGTACGTATCTCCTCGACGCTGGTGACCACGTTAGATCGAGCGAGGTGGACGGCATCCACCTGGAAAGGGAAGAGCATGAGAAACTGGGTATGGCGGTATGTGGTAAGGTAAAGGAAATTAGTGAAAAAGCTCACTCCACTTGATAATTGAGGTTATGGAGGACACTCGGTGCAGACGGACTTGAACAGGTTGGTGCTCAGGTAGCGGTCGCCCCTGTCCGGGAGGATAGCGACTACTGTTGGGGAGTCCATTTCCTCCAGCACCCGGACGGCTCCGGCGACGGCAGCTCCGCTGGAGGCCCCCACGAGCAAACCCTCCTGGCTGGCAATCCTTCGGGCCATCTCGAAGGCGTCCTCGTCGGCGACCGTGATCTTGTCATCAAGCATCTCGGGGTCATATATTTCAGGGGTGATCGCCTCCTCCATGTTCTTTAATCCCTGAACCCCGTGGCCCACCTGTGGTTCGACGGCCGTGATGGTAACGGTTGGTTTATGTTCTTTAAAATACCTGGCCAGCCCCATGATCGTTCCCGACGTTCCCAGCCCCGCCACGAGCACGTCTATTTCACCGTCCGTCTGGTCAAGAATTTCCGGACCGGTCGTCTCGTAATGCGCCAGGGGGTTGGCTCCGTTGACGAACTGATTGGGCATGAAGTACCTGCCCGGGTCCTCCTCCACGCGCCTGAGAGCTTCCTCTATAGCCCCGTCCGTCTTCTTCTCGCCAGGGGTCAAAACGAGGTTTGCCCCAAACGCCTCCAGGATCCGCCTTCTCTCCAGGCTGGCACACTCGGGCATGACCAGCGTAACCCGGTAACCCTTGGCGGTCCCGATCATGGCGAGACCGATGCCGGTGTTGCCGGAAGTCGGTTCGATGATTTCCTTGTCCGGGGTCAGTTTGCCTGACTCTTCCGCCTTAGCTATCATGTAGTAGGCTGGCCTGTCCTTGACCGACCCACCGGGGTTTCCCCCCTCGTACTTGCCGTAGATCTTTCCCCCGTTATCACCCTCTATGCTCTTCAGTCTAATGAGAGGGGTATTTCCAATTGAACCCGGGAGAGTATTGTTATTCCCCATGTCTATCAGCTGTTTACCTCCAGTCTTCTTTATGTTAACCGTGGTAGTCGCCGTCCACCCGTTCTTCCACCTAGTATAAAATCATTTGGTCCGACGTACAAGGGCTGGATATGACTATGAATCATGGTTTATCTACTTTGAGAAATGAACGTCGCAGGTTTCCAGGGGATAAATTACAAATAGTTCACTCTGTTCCCAAAAACTTCGCCGCGTGGGTGGGATAGAGGTTCCTGATGGTCGATATCAACTCGACGAAGAAGTCGTAGGCCTCCTCGTAGCGTTTCCGTCTAGCATGCTCAGGGGTGAAGACGTCACCCGTCCTTACCATACTATCGGTTGCCTCGTCGAGCGAAGAAAACTCACCAAGTCGGGTGAAGGCGACCATCGCGCTACCTATAAGGGTGGCGTCCGGAGTCATTGACTTCGTTACTGGTACGTTCAAGACGTCGGCAACGATGGAAGGCCAGAGGTCAGACTTGGCCCCGGAACCGCCGATCCGGAGTGAATCGACGTCAATTCCGTTATCCCGGAGGGACTCCAGCACCATGCGCAGGCTGTATGCGACTCCCTCCAGTATAGACCTGCTCAGATGACCCGATGAATGATAATCCTTGATTCCAAAGAATACGCCGGACGCCATGTTGCCCACCCGTGGGTCCCTTTCGCCCGTCAAAAACGGTAGACAGAAAACGCCGTCGGCGCCAGGCCCCACGGTCTCAGCGCGGTCAATTATGCTCTTGTAGCCGTCGTCGATGGAAAGTGTGTCGCGGAACCACTTCAGCGAGACTCCCGCGTTGTTTACGGCCCCGCCTATTGCCCATTTCCCCGGTAAGAGGGAGTAGGTCTGCAGTCTGGGGGGCCGGTCTGAGTCGAGCACCGGCTCCGAGGCCGACGTCCTGATCATAGCGGTCGTTCCGATATTGCATATCCCCACGTCGCCGGAGAACCCTCCCATTCCGAGTATCATCGAACCGCCGTCGTAGACCCCGGAAATTACCGGAGTCCCCTCAGACATGCCAGTTGCGCTTGCCAACTCCGGACTAACTTCTCCTACTACGCTGTCTCCGTCGACGACCTCGGGAAGAGCCCCTTTATCAATTCCGACCATTTCCAGGACGGCTTCGTCCCAGTCGTTCTCCCTTATATTCAATAGCTGGGTCGCGGATGCCACGCTCGGCTCCGTGCAGAAGCTACCGGCGAGGCGGTAGAGCAGGTAGCCCTTGACGTCACTGAAGTAGGCGCTTTTTCCAAACAGCTCCGGCTTTTCCCGCCGCAGCCAGTAAATCCTGGGCAGGGAGTAGATGAAGAGCGAAGGACAGCCCGTCTTTCTGTATATCTCCTCCATAGGAAACTCCCGCTCGAATTCGTCCATGACGACCTTCGTCCGCGTATCAAGGAGGGTGATCAACCCGGTGAGCGGCACCATCTCGGAATCAAGGGGGAGAAAACCACCGTGATAACCAGATAGTACTAAACCCTCCACCGCTTTCCTGCTCTCCCCTATTATCTCTTTCAGGAGCGACAGGAGCCCCTCGAACATGGTTTCGGGGTCGTGTTCGGCCGCTCCCTTCTCCGGGCGCTCTACGGGCAGCTCCCTGCTGCCGTGAGCCAGCAGTTCTCCCTTCTGGTTCACCACTCCCACCTTGACGTTACTCGTGCCGACGTCGACCACCACTACAGAACTCATTCTATTCCCGCCCTGTTGGACCTATTCAATACCTTACCGTTGACGACCTCGTCCGGCCTCAGCCCTTCCCTGACCCGCTTAACGTCCTCAACCATCTTCTCGTCCATCTCACGTAGCGACCTCTCCGTGTAACTGCCGACGTGCGGAAGGATAATCAAATTGTCCAGGCCGACCAGGGGACTCTCCTCGTTCAACGGTTCCTCTTCCATCACGTCTATCCCGGCAGCTCGCACCTTGCCCGACTTAAGCGCTTCCGCAAATGGGTCCTCTTCGATCAATTCTCCGCGGGCGGTATTGACGATTACCACCCCATCCTTCATCATCCCGAACTCCTCTTTTCCGATGAAGTGGTAATTATCCCGGTTGTGCGAGGCGTTAAACGAGATGATGTCCGATCTGGAGAGGACCTCAACAAATGACACGGGTTCGACGCCACAATTTTGGATTACGGGGTCCGCAATATTCGGGTCGTAGGCTAAGACCTCCGCTCCAAACCCCCACTTCGCTATTTCTCCTACGCGGCTGCCGATGTTGCCATACCCCACGACTCCAACCGTGCTGCCGGATATCTCCAGTCCGACGAACTCCGACCTCTTCTCCCAGCGGCCGTACTCGACAGCCTTCCCCGCGGGGACGACGTCCCTGACGCAGCTTGTCATCAGTGCTACCGCCAGCTCTGCCACCGCGTCCCTTTCGCTGTCTCCGGACACCCTGGTAACCAGAACGCCTGCCTCCGTGGCGGCGTCGAGGTCGACGTTGTCGCAGCCAATTCCATGCCTTGCGATCAGCTTGAGGTCGTCGATCCGTTCGAAGAAAGACCTGGGAAAGTCTGGGGTCACGCTGGCGATCACGTATTCCGCCCCCTGGAGCTTGCGGGCGAGTCTTTCGCCGGATATTCCCGGGGGCACGTTTATTCTGTTTACCTCCCCGATCGACTCCAGCTCGTCGAGGCAGTAGGGGAAATGCACCCCGAAGCTGCTGGAGTTTACAACCGTGATCCTCGCGTTGCCGTCATCGGTAGACATAAAGACCTTCACCTCGTAGGTGATTGAGAAGCATAAATTCTCTCATACCCTTCACCCGTCCAGCCAGTCCGTGTGAAATCGGCCATTCCTGTCTACCCTCTCGTAGGTGTGCGCGCCAAAGTAGTCTCGCTGTGCCTGAATCATGTTCGCGGGAAGCTTCTCCGAGACCATTGAATCCAGGTAGTCGAGGGTGCTGTTGAAGGCGACGAAGGGAAGTCCCCATTTCTTCGCTTCGCGGACGGTCTTCCTCAACGGCCTAATCTCCTTCTTGAGGTCCCCTTCAAATGATTCATCCAGAAACAAATTGTCCTGGGCGGCTTCTTCGGAGTAAGCCCTCCTTATTTCCTTAAGGAGGTGGGACCTGATAATACACCCGTCCATCCATATCCTGGCGACCTCGTCCAACTCCAGACCGTAATCGAATTCTTCAGAGGCCTCAGAGAGGAGCTTCATTCCCTGCGCATAGGCAGAGATTGTGACGAGATCAAGGCTTCGTCCAAGTAACTCCAGGTCAAAAGCTTTCGGCCGGGATAGTTTCCAATCGATTCTATCGGCAAGTTTTTCGCGCTCCCGTTTATGGGCGGAGAGGATTCGGCCCTGCACGCCAGCCGTGATCGTCGGGATCGGGATTCCAAGGTCGAGTGAGGACTGGACGCTCCACTTGCCGGTCCCCTTCTGTTTCGCCTTGTCCAGGATCATATCTATCAGAGGTTTACCGGTCTCCTCGTCGTCTTTACAGAGGATGTCGACGGTTATCTCCATCAGGTAAGAATTTAGGCCCTCGTTCCAGTCCGCAAAGGCGCCTGCCATCTCTTCAGGACCCATCTCGAGGAGTTCGCGCATAAACCAGTACGCTTCGGCAATGGCCTCCATCACGCCGTACTCGATCCCGTTGTGGACCATCTTTACGTAGTGGCCGGCGGAACCCGGGCCGAGGTATGTACAGCAGGGGCCGAGCTCCGTCTCCGCCGCGGCGTCCTCTAGCAGCCCTCCGACCTCGTCATAGGCCTTGCGGTGGCCACCGGGCATGATCGAGGGGCCGTGCAGGGCCCCGTATTCGCCGCCGCTTACCCCCGTCCCCAGATAATTTATCCCCTTATCTTCAAGGTCAGATAACCTCCTGTCTGTGTCAGGAAAGTGAGAGTTTCCCCCGTCGATGACGACGTCACCGGGGTCCAGGTGGGGAAGTAAATCATCTATTACGGCGTCCACGGGGTCACCAGCCTTGACCATCATCATTACCTTGCGGGGTCTCGCCAGCGACGCGACTAGCTCCTCGATCGAATAGGTAGGGTTGATCTCCCGGACTTCCTCGAGTGACTCCACGAACTCCTCCGTTCTCGAGGAAGTCCGGTTGTATACCGAGACGCTGTAACCTTTCGCTTCCAAGTTCAACGCCAGGTTCTGGCCCATGACGGCCATGCCTATCAGCCCGATGTCGTTATTGCGTTTCATATTACCTCCAGGTCTATACGCCACTAAACGCAGAGAATCCGCCGTCAATGGGTATAACCGTGCCGTGGACGAACTCCGAACCGGGCGCGATCAGCCAGAGGACCGTTGAGACCAGATCTTTCGGGTCCCCGAACCTGTCCATCGGTGTATGCTCGATGATCGTCTTTCCCCTGGGGGTTAATTCACCCGTCTCCTCATCGAGGAGCAGGTACCTGTTCTGCTCTGTGAGGAGAAATCCAGGGGCGATGGCGTTTACCCGGATGTCTGTGGAATAGTTCTGCGACATGTGGACGGCGAGCCACCTGGTGAAGTTGCTCACGGCGGCCTTCGCAGCCGAGTACGCAGGGATCTTTGTCAGCGGAGTGAATGCGTTCATCGACGAGACGTTCAGGATCACGCCCTCTCCCTGCTCGGCAAAAACTTCGCCGAATACCTGTGAGGCGAGGAAGGTACCGAGGAAGTTGAGGTTGAAGACCTTCTGCACGCCCTCCGCGGGGAGGTCAAAAAACGACTGCTCCGGTCCCGTCGTGGCCTCCGGGCTGTTTCCACCCGCTCCGTTGATTAAGACGTCGACCTTACCAAACCTCTGCTTTACGACGTCCGCGGCATCTGTCAGACTTTTTCTGTCGAGCACGTCGGTCTCGAGCGCCAGGTGCTTAACACTTGCCTGTGTTAACTCGCCACTTAACTCGTCTAGACCATCCCGGTCAATATCGAGGGCCGCTACCCTTGCTCCAGAATTCCCCAGCTCCTTCGTTATTTTAGAACACAGCACTCCAGCACCGCCAGTAATTACGACAACTCTGTCCGTCAAATCGTAACTATTAATCCTCTCGCTCATATGGATAATTCCTCCATGTCTCTCTATCTCCTCTCAACAATTATGACCACCTACACGGTTAGATTTCCATACCCGAACCTTCTTCGCTACACTTAACAGCCTCTTCCATCATCGCGACGACGTTGGCGGCGGGCGTGTTCGGCTGAACGTTGTGGACGGGGGCAAAGACGAAACCTCCCCCGTCGTTAAGCATTTTTACCTGTTCTCTAACCTCTTTTCTTATCTCCTGTTCACCCCCAAAGGGCAGCGTTCCCTGCGTGTCACAACCCCCTCCCCAGAAGACAAGACGGTTACCGTATTCCCGTTTAAGTTCCCTTATGTCCATCCCTTTAGCCGTGAACTGGACCGGGTTTAACGCATCGACACCGATATCAATTAAATCCTCGATCACCGGCCTTATCGCTCCGTCCGAATGCAGGATCAAACTAGCGTCGACCCGTTCTTTAATGAAGTCAAATAGCCTCTTCTGCCTCGGCTTTATCAACCTCCTGTATTTTTCCGGGGAGACGATCAAGCCCTCCTGGTGTCCGAGATCATCAAGGACCCACACGGCGTCCACGTATTTACCGACCGCCCCGAGGAACCGATCGAATACCTCCATGTGAGTCTCCAGCACCTTTTCCAAAAGTTTTTCAGCGAACCTCTCATTGATGTACAGGTCCTTGTAGAACTCCTCTATTCCCCTCATCCAGGTCGCCTGCTCAAAAATTCCAAGGCCGATCGCGTTTGCCACTACCGCCTTATCCGTATTTTCGTAAAGGTCTTTGGCGCGGTCCGTCCAGTAATCCACGTTGTCCCTGCACATGTCGTGTGGCCAGTCGAACTCCTCCAGGAGATGAAGGTCGGGAGCATCGAAGGTGGGTTTCTTTGCGTCGAAATAAAATCCAGTCTTCGTCCAGGTTATCCCCCATTCGTCAACGAAAGTGTTTCCTTCAAGAGGGTCCTGAGGGCGTTTAAAGTGGACGTATCTCGTGTCTACGTGAAACCTCTCCAGCAGATATTCGCAGGGGTTTAGGTCGACATGGTCGGACCTAAATATTTTTACTCTGCAGTCTTCCGGTTCCAAATATTCCAGCAGGTCAAAGTATGCATCCAGTTCGAACGTAGTGGCTATGCTTCCCAGGTCAATCGGGAAGCAGTCGGTCTTTTCGTGGTTAAGTGTAGCGCGAGTCTTTTCTCTTGAATTCATGAACGAAATCTATCCTCCAAGGTTCTAATATTTGCCATATTCCTTTACCGCTTCCCAGGTCGCTACAACGTTCTCGGGAGGTACGTCGCTTTGAATCGACTGGGTCGGGGCGAAAACGAAACCACCATCAGGAGCAAAGATATCTAGCCGTCTCTTGATGATATCCTTGATCTCGGACGGAGTCTTTGCGGGAAGTTCTGTTGAAACGTCTATCCCCCCGCCCCAGAAAACGACGGAGTCGCCAAACCTCTTCTTCAACACCTTAGGGTCCATCTTGTTCGCACTCAACTGAATGGGGTTGAGTATGTCTACCCCGGTCTCGATGAAATCCTCTATCAAATCCAGAATCGAGCCGTCCGAATGAAACAGGATGTATACATCCCCTTCAGCGTGCTTCTTTATGAACCGATGAAGTTCCTTATGTCTCGGCTTGAGATACTTTCTATAGAGGTCGGGTGAGATCAACGGTTTCTGCTTTTCTCCGAGGTCATCGTTCTGTTTTATCACGTCGATGGAGCCGCCAAGCTCATCAAGGGCCCATCCCCAGAAAACTTTCTTGATCTCCACCAGCCGGTCCAGCAACGAGCAGGCTTTCTCGGGCTGACGGATGAGCCCCGTGAGAAACTCCTCGTAGCCGACAAGCCAGGTGGAGAGTTCAAAAAGTCCCTGCGTAAAGAAGTTCATCACCTTCGTCGTGCCTTCATCCTCGGGGAGACCTTCCAACCTTTCGTGGACCCGCGTTAAACGCCTGGGATCGACGGGCTCCGGCCATTTGAGAGTCTCTATACCATCGTCAAGCCAGGTATCCTCAAGCGGTCCTCGATAGTTGATAAACGAACCGTCCTTCATCTTCTTGTACCTGATTCCCCACTCATCGATTAAGAAGGTACCGCCCTGCTCATTCTCTTCCACCGAAATCTGCCAGTCGTCGGTATACGACGGGTACAGACCAAACGCGTCGGACCCGGCCAACTGAGAAAAGCTGTAATCGAGCTGGACGGTCTGATACTTTTTATCGATAAGTTCAATATCTTCTCGCCCGTAATTAAGGTGGTCGGCGAGCTGTTGATATGCGTCCCTGATTATTCCCGACGTACTGGCCGCTCCAAAGTCGAAGGGGACCCTGTCCGGCTCTCTGTGATTAATTGCAGTTAGCACTCTCTGTCTGGAGTTCATCGTTCTCCTCTGTCAATAGGTCAAAATAGGTTCATGCATACTTCCTGAACCCTTCCAGCATGGCTTCAACGTTCTCCACCGGAGTGTCGGGTGCAACCCCACCACCGGCAGAGAGGATTACGCCTGACGTATCCTGGAGACTCTCCAGTAGATCGTCTACCGCGGATATCACTTCCTCACGGGACCCCCTGGTCAGCACTTCCACGGGGGGAATATTCCCCATTAACGCCCAGCGCCCGGACGAGGCCTCTCTCACCGCGTTGAAATCAAGCTTGTGAGAGAAGTTAAATACGTCCATGTCAAGTTCAGCCATTTCGCCCAGTATGCCTCCTACCTCGGAGTCGTTGTGATATATCCGCAGTTTATCGTCAAAACGCGTAAATATCCTCTGAAGATACGGCTCACAGAATTCCCGGTAATCCTCAGGTGAAAAGAACCCCACTATGTCGTCCAGGAGGAGGATCCCGTCCACCTCGCTGAGAACGTTTATCTGCGCCTCCAGCCTGGATATGGCCGTGCGCGTGGTGATCTCAATTAGGTCCTTGGCTTGATCCGGAGTCTTCTTTATGTCAAGCAGCAGTCCCTCGACGCCCCGTATCCAGGAGGCAATCGCCAGCGGACCTCTGGTCGCGACCATCTTTACCCGGTGGGAAGTCCCCGCTAACTCCTCTTCCAGGTCTTCGTAGCGCTTAAGGACCCAGGCCATTAGACCGTCCTTTTCCGGGTTGGGGGGTCCGTTATCTATCAATACTTCTAAGTCCGCATCCACCGCGTGTGGTACGGGCGTGCTGTCAGATGGCCAGGTGACCCTGGAACCGAAACCTGACGGCTCGGCAGCCATCCCATATTCCACCCAGAAGCCGGGCACAAAGATTATCTCCTCAAACCGCTCGTACAGCTCTAGATTCGACTCCGTCCAAATCTCCGGGTATACATAGTAGTCCAGGTGATCTATCCCGTAATAATCCGGTATCCACGGGCTATCAACTATGAGGGCAAGGATCGGTGATTCATTTTCGTGTCTTGCCGCCCGTGAGAGGCTTTTCCACTGCTCGACCTTCATCGGTTACTACCTGTAGTTATCGCGAAGAACAATTGAGAAAACCTCCGTCGACTAATATAGAAGTGCCGGTGATAAAATTCGACGCGTCCGACAACAGGAAAACCGCCGCCCCGGCCACGTCGTCGGGGTTACCCAGTGTACCCATCGGTGTGTTATTTAGTATCATGTTTAGCCTGTCTTCGTTCTCGTCGAGCAGGGTCCTGTTCATGTCGGTCAGTATGAATCCGGGAGCGATCGCGTTCACGTTTATCCCGTACTCGGCCCATTCCCCTGCAAGCGACTTCGTCATTGTTACCACACCACCTTTTGCGGCCCCGTAGGCTGACACCTGGTACATCCCCATAAACGAGGTAATCGACCCGATGTTGACGATGCTCCCGGACCCCTGTTCTATCATCGCCTCTCCGACGACCTTACATGTCCTAAAGGTCCCTCCGAGGTGCACGTCCAGAACCCGGTTGAACTCATCAGTCGTCGTATCCACGGTCGGCTTCTTTAGGTGGACACCAGCACAATTGACCAAGCCGTCTATCCTTCCGTACTCATCCATGACCGCGTCCCTCAGTTTCTCGATCGACTCAGAACTAGTCACATCAACCGTTACCTCCGGGACTCCGGTTACTCCTTTTTCACCCAGCACCCTAAGGACGTCTTCCACATCATCACGATAGGGATTTGTCGGTACAGGAATACCCCCTTCGTGGGCAAGAGCCAGGGTAATTCCACGTCCTATTCCTGTCGGCCCTCCAGTAACGATTATCACTTTATCGGTTAAACCGATACCGTTATACGAATATTGACTCACTCTCTCCGTCATCAAACTCCTCCTCGGATTGGCTCTCTGGAATGCAGGTTAGCGCTATTCATTTAGTAATGGCAAATGTTCCTACTTATCAATCAAACTCCAAATAAACCTTCATCAGGTCCTTTCGTGACTCATAGCAAGCAAAGGCGTCCTCGATGTCGTCAACGGGGAAGCCCTTTTTGGGAATCCGGCGCAGCTCCTCGACGTTCTCTCCCATCAGTTTAACCACGTTAGGAAACTGGTTCGTGCTCAACCTCGATCCCAACAGGTCGATTTCTTTCTCTATTAGGACATCGGAGTCTATCGTTATCTTCTCTCCGACAATACCCTGAACGACGACCCTTCCGGCTGAAGAGACGGTATCGAGCGCTAGGTTTATCGTACCCTCCGTGCCTACCGCTTCGATTACAACCGGTGAACTCTTTCGGGAAAACTCCCGTTCTAGGACTTCAGTCACAGAATCTTCCGTTGGGTCCACCGTCACGTCCGCGCCCATGTCCTCGACGATCTCCCTTCTCGTGATGTTTGGTTCGACGACGAGCGACTTTACGTCACTCGTCCAGCGAGCTATAAGCAGACCTGCTATACCAATGGTGCCCGCACCGATAACCGTCACTAGCTCATTTTTTTCGACACCTGCACGAAAGTTTGCCTGCGCGCCTATACTCAACGGTTCGGTAAACACCAGATCGAGCGACGTTAGCCCTTCCGGAGCCTTATGGACATTTTTCTCGGGCAGCACCGCGTATTCCTGCATTAGCCCTTCAGCGGAGGCACCGATTACACGCAGGTTCTCGCAAACGTTAGGTCTGCCGACCGAACAGGGATAGCACGCCCCGCAGGAGAGGACGGGATCGATTACCACCGTGTCTCCAGCTTCGAGAACGCTGTCGGTGTCAGCTTCGACGACCTCCGCCGAGCTCTCGTGTCCCGGCGTATATGGATAGCTGACGAAGGGGTTGGACCCCTTGTAGGAATGATAGTCGGAGCCACAGATACCAACGTACTTGATCTTGACCAGTACCTCACCGTCCGACCTCTCGGGGACGGGCCTGTCCACTAACTTTATCTTCTCGGTTTCTTCAAACACGACGCTCTTCATTAAATAACACCTACCTATAATTAACCTTTCACGCTTCCGGCCGTCAGACCTTCTACGATATATTTCTGGAAAGCAAATACGAATATGAGAGCGGGAATCGTAGTAAGAATTCCCGCGGCGGAAATCATGTTCCAGCGGACGAAAACGTCGCCAACGAAGTCAGATATTCCCACGGATATTGTCTTGGACGCAGCCGTCTGCGTAAACGTCAGAGCAAAGAGATATTCGTTCCAGGTAAACAAGAAACTCACAATCGCTGCCGCTCCTAGCCCCGGCGATGCAATGGGGATAACGACCTTCCACAGCGCCTCAATCCTCGTACAGCCATCTATCAACGCCGCCTCCTCGAGTTCGGCGGGAAGTTCCTTGAGGAATCCCCACGCTATCCAGATGAAGAAGGGTAGGTTCATGAGGAAATTAACGATAATCAGAGACTGCAGCGAATCTAGCGCATTTATAGCCCTTATCAGCAGAAAGAACGGAACTATAAGGCTTATGGGCGGGATTAACCGCACCGAAATCGTCGATATGAGCATTCCCGTCTTGAACGGCAACCGGTATTTTGCCAAAGCATAGGCAGCCGGGACACCAAAAAGTGCACACAATGCAACCACGGAAAGCGAGACCACTAAGGTATTTAGAAGGTACTTTCCGTACGCCCTCTCGAACAGGACCGAATAATATGGCTGCCACGTCGGCGTCTTTACGATGTAGGTTACCGGGGTCGTAGTCAGTTCCTTGCTCGTCTTGATCGAAGTAATGAAGGTAAAGAAAAACGGCAACAGGACAAAAAAGAGGTAAACGGCAATGACAAAGTAGGCCAAATAGACCGACTTGTCACGGTTCCGCCACCACGATAACAGTCCACTTCTTTTCTCAGCCATAGTTACACCTCAATCCTCAGCGCATTCCAGTAGAATGCGACGAAAATCAGACAGAATATAAACATTATCACGGATACTGCGGCAGCAATCCCGAAGTTGTAGGCTTGAAATGCCGAGTCGTAGATATACTTGACCAATAACTCGGTCGACGTCCCCGGACCACCACCGGTCAACACCGACATAATCGCGTATGTCCGGAACGCGAACATCGTCTGCAGGCTGAGGACGATTGATATCGGGTAACGCAGGTTCGGGAGGGTAATATAGCGAAACCGCTGATATACGCCAGCCCCATCAATAGAAGCACTCTCGTAGAGCTCCCCCGGTATAGCCTTCAGACCTGCCAGCAGAAGCAACGCGACAAAAGGTATCCTGATCCAGGCATCGACGAATATGAGGACCCCCATTGCCAGTTTTCCGCTTGACAGCCACTGAATTGGTTGAGAGACCAAGCCAACGCGCATTAGCAGGTCGTTGACCACGCCGTACTGCGTATTTAACGCCCACCTCCACATCATCGCTGCGGTGACTGGTGGAATGGCCCAGGGGATAAGACTAATTCCCCGGAGTGGAGTTTGAAAAATATTTATTTTGTTCAGCGATAGGGCCACGGCAAACCCGACGAGAAAGAAGGTAATCACCGAGCCAATGGTATAAATAAACGAGTTTGCCAAATCTCCCCAGAAGGCGGGATCAGAGAATACTGTGACATAGTTACTCACGCCGGTAAAGTGAGGCGTTAGCTGCATATCGTAGGCGGAAAGACTGCTGTATATTAGGTTAACGAACGGGTATCCAATTATGGCAAACAGCAGAATAATACTCGGCATAACCAGTATCAGCGCAAATTGAACGGGCGAGAGTCGATTCAGCCAATCTAAGAGCAAAACGATCACATCCCAATTTTTTATTTAGAAAAGCAAGGGGGGGCGAAATTCTGCCCCCCTTGCGGTACATAAAGGTTTAGGTTGACTGATTAGTCCATGACTTTGTCAATGTTATTCTGTGCAGCCTCTAGCGCCTTGTCCACGCTCTTTGCCTGCGTTACTGCAGCCCTTACCTGACTACCGAGGGTGTCAACTACCTCTGCCATGTGCGGGTAGTTCTCCCTCATCGAACTTCCTGCGAGCTTTTTCTTCGCCTCGAGGAAACCCGGGTCCATCTCGGTTTCCGCAGCCGGGGAATCGAAGACATCCAACACCAAGCTGTTGTTTCCTTCGAGAATCATTTCGTTCGCCAGTGCCTGCTCGGACCTCATGTAGTCCAAGAACAGTTTTGCAGCTGGAATGTTGTTGCTGTAGCTATTGATTGCTAATATCTGGAAATCAGCGAGTGCTTTACCTTTCGTGTCCTCGTCCCAACTCGGGACGACGGTGAATTCCACGTCGTCAGCAATCGTTGACTGTTCCGGGTCAGTTGCGCGAGCAAAGTGATAATCCCATTGAATCATCATCGCCACGCTGCCTCCGACGAACATGTCGCCGAGTTCCGCTTCCTTCATCTGACCAGCCGCTGGCGGAGCCACCTCGTACTCGTGAACGAGGTCAACTAGAAACTGCAGGGCGGCCTTGGCTTTGTCGGTAGTTACGTCGGGCTTTTCGTCGTGGACGAGTCGTCCATCCTGCATGTAGAGGGCGGAAAGGAAGCTCTCGTATGCGGCAAAGTTGTCACCGGCGGCGAATCCGTAACCGTAGACGTCATCCGTCGTTACCGCTTGCGCTATCTCAACTAGCTCCTCCTTGGTCTTAGGAGGTTCGTCGTATCCGGCCTCCTCCAGTAAGCTCGGTCGATAGTAAAAGCCTGACTGTTGACCCAACTGAGGGACCGCGTAGTAGTGACCGTCAACCTCGATGTCGTTTTTAACCCAGTCAGGATAGTGAGTCCATGCTTCTTCAGACCAAAGCTCGTCGACGTTTACCAGGTTGCCGGCTCGGGCGTTTCTCACGTAGTTCCTCTCAATCTGAAAGAGGTCGGGGTTTGGTGACCTTCCGAGTAGCGTGGTCGCAATCTTCTGTGCCATGTCGTTAAAGGAGACTACCTGGTGAATAACCTTGACTCCCGTTAGTGCCTCGAAGATGTCTCCGTTTCTCTCCGTCGCTGGATCGTACTCCATAGCACCGTAGTTAAAGTGGCTTATCTCGTCGGTTCCCTCTACCAAAGATTCCCAGTTCTCCGGAAGCTGATAATTCGGCCCGATAATTCTCTCTTCGATAGAATTCGGCGCATTCCAGTCAACATCCTCGCCTGACGCTGCAAACGGCATCGCTAGCAGCGTTACCAGCGTTAAACCAATAATCAACTTTAGGCTATTTTTTGTCATGATATCACCCTTTAGTGGATTTGATTTAGTTAAATTTCCTCCGGCCTATTCTTCGTTCTTATTTGCGGGTTAACACCCCCTTCTTATAACTTCTTCGTAGTTAAGAAAAAGTGTGATTCACAATTACACAAAAATATTTGAAAAAGTAACGAGTAATTCTCCATATGACATATCTAGCCGGAATTAATTGACCTCAAAATTTCTTCCTCGACGTTATCTAGATGCTTGCTTAACGCCTTTTTCGCCCTTTCACTGTTTCGATTGATCATCGCCCGTAGTAGGATAACGTGCTCGTCAATCGCTTCCTGAATTCTCTCGTTAAGGTGTCTAGTGAGGCCGATCAGGTTATGGATCCGCTCGGTAAACTCCTCGAGCAGCTCGTTGTCGGCGTGAGTGATTATCAACTTATGCAGCCTTTCATCCGTCTGGTCAAAACGGAACCTAAGCTCCTTTGGGTCCAGTCCATCGTGTTTTAATTCAAGAGACTCCTCAAGGAGTTCTTTCAGGTCGTCCTTGTCTACCTCCTCGACCGACTGCTGGAGAGCGTACGTCTCAAAGAGTTTCCTCAGCTCACAAATATCCCGTACTTGATTAGGTAAGAGTTCCACGGCGAAATAACCAACCCTCGGACGTACCTCAACCAGTCCCTGATTTGCCAGGCGGTTTAAGGCTTCGCGGATCGGTGCCCTACTTACTTCGTATTTTTCCTCCAGAACGGAGACATCGATTTTTTCGCCCGGCTCGACCTCCACGTTAATTATCAGGTCCCTAATTTCGTGGTATATTTGGTCCGCCAGGCTCTGCTTGTTAAGTACCATATGTATCACGCAAATGTAAGAAAAATGGTGAGTTGATATATTACATTTCAACTGTAGTATATCACAGATTAGAAGAATGTCAAGAAAAAGTAGGGACGGGGCTTGACATTTTGACAATATTTTACGGTCGAATTACAGCGAAACGCTTACAGCAACGGGAGTTGCTAGAAATGTCAAACTGTCAAGCCCCGTCCCTACTAAACACATCTCGGCCGCTATTGTGCCCGAGATAATCAAATTCTTCCTTGAGGTCTTCAGATACCAGGTTAACCACGTAGGCACCAGTTTCTTTTACCATATGATATGAATATCTAGAAGGGACGATGCCAACAATTAACATTGGGGGGGTCAAAACTACAGTTGGACGCGTATGCAACTACCAGCGCATTGTCATTCCGTTTTCATCACGACAGGAAACTACCACGGGGGAGGCCAGCTGTAAGCCCTGGTCATTATCTTCAACATTATTCTTCATTATTTTTCACCCTTTAGGATTGTAATTTTCATATCTAGTTAACGATATTTTATATGGGTGACCGCGGAATAAATCAAAGGAAAAAACAAATTGGATATGTGGAGGAGGACGAGCTTTTTGTTTTACCTAACCCATTCTACGTTGCCAGTCTTCTCTTCGTTCGCTGATATATTTTCCCAAGAGAAGAATAACTCAGAGTTTCAAATATCGACATTTCACTGATCTCTCTATAAGTTAGTCCGGCATCGTCCTTGAGGCGAACCAATAGCTCCGCCCTCAATCGCTTTCCATTGTGGCTGGAGAGATCTATATCGCTCAACTCGACACCTTTCTCCATTTCGAATCTGGCGATAACAACCTGTACCTTGGGAAATCTTTGCACATCCTCTTTTGCCCTGTCAATGATCCCCGTCCTTCTGATCGGCCCCTTCTCTTCGCCGATCACTTCGCCTTGATCGGTGTCTTTCACGGGTAGTTCTCTCCCAACCCAATGTGATAGATGTCTTCTCAGCCCGTCCTGGGACATGAAGAGATTTTCAACAAATTCCCTATCGGTGACGGTCTTCTTGTCGTTAGAGAAGTATTCATTGATACTCGACCATTCGTAATTATACGGATCTTCTACCAGACCAGCTCGAAGAGGATTCAACAACGTATATGCTATTACAGCCGAGAGATAATGATCTGTCGTGATAAGCGTGGATTTGAAGCGGTTCTGAAAGACATAACCTTTGCCTCCCTCCCTATTCCTATACGTCGTCCCAAAGGATCCGTTTAGATTGCGCATAAAGTTAGAAAGTTTCCCGGAACTATTCTGTAGGACCAAATGATAATGATTGTTCATAAGGCAATAAGCAAATACCCTAATCTTCGTCTTGTCGGCCTGATCGACCAGGAACTTTAGGAACTTTCGTTTGAGGCCTCTGGAAGAAAATATCATCTTGCCTTCGTGACCACGGTTCATTACGTGATGGAAGGCACCCTTATATGTTCTTCTTGCCGTCCGCATGTCATATCACAAATAACACTATGTGACATGCTAAGTCGACAGTCCATTAACTAGTTAATGGAGGGACGGTGCTTGACATTTTGACATTATCCGAAACAGACGGCCTATAGGGAATTACATAGCAAATGAACTTGACAAAATTGTCAAAATGTCAAGCACCGTCCCTGTACAATAGGCGGTTGTTTAGCCAACTGATGAAGCTGCTTACTGTCCTCCGCGGTAAGAGGCGGGCCAGCTGTGGGGCAACTGAGACCGCCCCGCCGGGGACGACGACTCGCTTGCCGCTCATGACGCCGTTGTATCCGACTTTTGCGGCCAACTCAGGGGACACCCTGACAGATTTGTTTCCGTTCTCAGATGGCTTTACTCCTTTTATCTCGAACCCCGTGTCCACCGGTCCAGGAGAAAGGGCGGTCACGGTCGCCCCCTTATCTGCGACCTCCTCGGCCAGTCCTTCGGAAAAATTCTGAACGAAGGCCTTTGTCGCGTAATAGAGGGCCATGAGGGGACCCGGAGCAAATGCGGCCAGCGATGAAACGTTTAAGATCTTTCCCTGTCCCCTCTCTATCATCTGTGGCAGGAACAGGTCGGTCAGGTAAACCACCGCGTCCATGTTTAACCGCATCATCTCCCGGTCTACTTCCCAGTCCGTCTCGATGAACTCCCCCATTTGACCCCTACCCGCGTTGTTTACGAGTAGATCAACCCACATATCCGCACCGCTCAAGCGGTCAAATATCCTCTCTGCCGTCTCGGTGTAACTTAAGTCACCCGCGATTGGCTCAACGTTGACGCCGTACTCCCTCTCGATTTTCTTTTTAACGGAGACGAGGTTTTCCAGAGAGCGACTCACGATGGCCAAATTGTAGCCGTTCTGAGCAGCGAGCTTCGCTATCTCGTAACCAATTCCCCGTGACGCCCCGGTGATCAGGGCTGTCTTCTTTCCTTTATTCTCCATGTTCAACGCTCCTAAAGAAATTCAGATTTTCTGACTTCGTTGGCATAATAAAGGCCATATCAAGTTAACGGAGGAAGTACCTTACCCATGGATACTTTTCCTCCAGTGGAAGGAGAAACGAGTCGAATCCTAATACCGTCCCAGCTTCCCCTACCGCAAGTACCATCAATAAAAACAGGTAAATGATCTGCTGGCTTATAATTGCCGATCCCGGGGGGACGACCGCCAGATACATCAACAGCATTATCAGCATCCCTCCGTAGCTTGCCAGTCTGAGCGCGAGCCCGAAGACCAGTGCCAGCCCAACGAGGACTAGAGCCCATAGCAACAGCTGGATTACGGCCGGGTTGCCCCAGAAGTTAAGAAGTATCTTCCCGACTGGTCCGCGGGGGTACGTAGTCGGCAGGAAGACGCCCACCACATTCCAGGCGTCCCAACCGCCCCCAACGAGCAACCTGAGACCAACTCCGATCAAACTCGCCCCCGTACCGATCCTGGCCAGGAGCATGGTAAACCTCATCCCCAGGGAATAACTTTCAGCGTTCACAGTCCGCGTTTCCATTTTTAACCTCCTCGAGTCATCTCATATTCTTTACCAATATTATAACAATTGTAATATATCAGCATGCTATTACCAACCTAAGAGGTGATGACCGAGCGCTTCAACGCCTCGATAATTCCCACCGTATCTATCTCCTTGGGGCAGGCCTCGAGACAGTTGAAAAACTTGTTGCACCCCCAGACCCCGTCCTTCTCGTCATCGAGGGCGGCCAGCCGCTCCTCGATCTCGGAGTTTCTGCTATCCTCCATCCACCGATAGGCCCTGACGAGCGCAGCCGGCCCCAGGTAGCCCTCGTTTTCCCAGTAAGTCGGACAAGAGGC
The DNA here is from genome assembly GCA_018400715.1 of Candidatus Bipolaricaulota bacterium. Classification (GTDB taxonomy): domain Bacteria; phylum Bipolaricaulota; class Bipolaricaulia; order M55B111; family M55B111; genus M55B111. Next base: position 82,421 of record JAGYME010000001.1, on the reverse strand, counting down.
GGTGCAGGCTCCGCAGTTAATGCACTCGGTCGCCTCCAATATCCTCCTTAGCTCGCCCGGAGTCTGCTCAGTCTCGGTCGGTCCCGATCTCTCATCCTCGCCGGAGATGAACGGTCGGGCCAACCTGTCGTTGCGAAAGAAGTTATCCATGTCCACCACCAGGTCCTTTATCGTCGGGAACCCGGGCAGGGATGACACCTCCACTACGGTTTTCTCATCCAACTCCAGATCGTCGAGATGCGTCTCACAGGCCAGGCGGTTCTTTTCGTTTATCAAGACCGCGCATGACCCACACGAACCGTGCCCGCACCCGTGCCTGAACGTAAGGCTTCCGTCCTGGTCCTCCTTTATCTCCACTAAGGCGTCAAGTACGGTGACCTCAGTGAGTTCATACTCCTCTACCTCCAGTAAAAAATCTTCAACATAACTGCCCTCGTTCGTTTCCGGGTCGTAGCGGCTTATCCTAAACGTAACCTTCACTTCACTCACCTCCCTCGTCTGTTGTTCCGCGGCCCGTATCATTTCGGACCGGTCTATAGTCCACACCGTAGCGTCCCTCGTTTGTCCTGACAACATAAGAATGGACCGCCCAGTTTCCATCGTCCTTCTCGGGATAGTCCTCCCTGTAATGGGCTCCCCGGCTTTCAGTCCTCTTGTAAGCGCCCAGAAGAACTGCTGGGACGAATTCCAGGAGATTACGGAGCTCCAGAGCAGAGCGCAGTTCGGTGTTGAACTTACAACCCCGGTCGTCCAGGGTAAGCTCTTCTGAGAAGGTACGCCTGAGTTCATAAATCTCATCATTCGCTTCTTCCAGATCCGATTGATTTCTGAACACCCCGCACTTATTCCAGGTTAACTCCCGCAGGCGTGACTTTATCTCTCCCAATCGGACCGTGCCATCTTTTTCCCTCAGCTCCGTGAGATATTTTTCTTGCTGGTTCAGCGTCTCTCGTGGCAACTTACCAAAACTGCCCTCCTCCGCGGTCCTTCCAGCCACCGCCCCGATCCTCTTTCCGAAAACCACAGCCTCCAGCAGGGAGTTAGTCCCCAGCCGGTTGGCCCCGTGGACGCTCAAACAAGCAGCTTCTCCGGCCGCAAACAGGTTATCCCAGGTGTTTCCCCAACTTGACCCCTTGACGCGGCCGTTTAGTGTTACGGGTATTCCTCCCATGCAGTAGTGGGCGGTCGGCCGCACGGGAATCGGCCTCTCCGAAGGGTCGACCTTGGCAAAGTCCTCAGCTATCTGGCTGATCGTCGGTAGCTTCTCTTCCAGAGTACGCCGGGATAGGTGAGTCAGGTCAAGGTGGAGGTAGTCCTCCCCGTCGATCCCTTTACCACGTTCGATTTCCCGCTGCATTCCCCGCACGACCCGGTCCCGCGATGAGAGTTCCATCTTCTCGGGGTCGTAGCGTTTCATGAACCTTTCCCCGTCGTCGTTAATCAGATAGCCGCCCTCACCCCGTGCGGCCTCCGAGATCAGTATCCCGCTTCCGGGAAGTCCGGTGGGATGAAACTGGATGAACTCCATATCCTCAAGCGGTATCCCGTTTCTCATCGCGATACCTAGGCCGTCTCCCGTACTAGCCGCCCCGCTTGTGGTATGCGCGAACGCCTGAGTGCACCCACCTGTGGCAAGGACGACCGACTTCCCCCTGAAACCGACCACTTCCCCGGACTTCATGTTATAAGCCGTCAACCCATTGACTCTCGCCCCGTCCGCCACGAGGTCAAGCAGGAAGAACTCGTTGTAAACGGCGTTGTCAAGCCGGACGTTTTCCCCGTACAGAGCGTAGGTAATCCCGTGGCCGGTCCGGTCCGCGGCATACAGGGATCTCGGCAAGCTGTGACCACCAAAGGGACGCTGGTCAAGCCTCCCGTCCTCCGTCCGATTGAACGGCACGCCCATGTTATCCAGCTCTAAAACCGTTCCGCTCGCGCCCTTCGTCAGAATCTCACAGGCATCGTGGTCCACGAGTCCATCTCCACCACGGACCGTGTCCTCAAAGTGGACCCTCCAACTGTCGTCAACGCCCTCGCCGGTGTTGCCCAGTGGCGCAGAGATCCCTCCCTGGGCCGTCACCGAGTGCGACCGTAAGACGTTGACCTTCGAGATTATCCCGACGTCGTCAACGTGCTCGCGAGCCGCAATCGCGGCCCTCAACCCGGCCGCACCGCCACCAACAATTAGCAAGTCGTGCTCGAATATCTCCATATTTCTCCTTTTACCGTCAAGGTCTCAGAACGTCTTCATCCACAACTCTACCTTCGTACATGTAGTAGTCTCGGTCCGACAAATCCGCAGCCAGGCGTAGGTTCTGTTCCACGAAGAGGACCGTAACGCCTGATGCGTTAATTTCCCTTACCACCCCCGCCATCCTACTTAAGACCACCTGTGAGAGTCCGAGGGAGAACTCGTCAAGCAGGAGCAACTCCGGGCTGACCGTTATCGCCCTGGCCAGCGCGAGGACCTGCTGCTCGCCACCGCTCAGGGAGCTAGCTCGACGAGTGCTTAACCGCTCGAGAGAGGGAAACATCTCATAAACGTCTCGTATACCCTCATCCAGGTCTCCTGGGAGAAGGGCTGCTCCCGTGGCCAGGTTCTCCCTCACGCTCATCCGCGGGAATACGTTCCCCTCCGACGGACAGTAACTTATTCCCCGCCTCACCCTACGTTCAGGGCTAAGGTCAGTGATATCTTCGCTCATAAATCGGATCCTTCCAGACGCTCGAGGCTCCAGTCCGGCTACCGACCTCAGCGTCATCGTCTTCCCGGAGCCGTTCTCCCCCACCAGTGCCACGATCTCTCCAGAGGATACCGCCAGGTTCACGCCGTCAAGTATCCTCCCGGCCGGCGATTCCAGAGTCACGTCAGTTACGCCCAGAGCCCTATCCATTCGGTATCCTCAACCTCCCCTTCTCCATGTAAATCAACCTGTCTGCGATCCCCGCCACGGCGGAGATGTTGTGCTCAACAAGAAGTAACGTCATCCCCTCGTCCCGGAGGAGCTGGAGGAGCCGGGACAAATCGCTTAAGTCTCCCACCCCCGTCCCGCCGAAGGGCTCGTCGAGCAGGAGCAGTTCAGGGCGGGTGGCGACCGCGATAGTCAGTTCCAGCCTCCGCCTGTAACTGAAGGAAAGGTCCCGGGCGTGCCGGTCCCCGTAACCGGCAAGCTTCGTCGTTCCCAGCAGCCAGTCAAGGAAGTCGTCCTTTTCATCGTAGAACTCGCCGCCGCCGCCGGAACCGTGGGCCGCGGTGAGTACGTTTTCCCTAACGGAAAAACCGGGAAATACTCTGCTCTTCTGAAACGTCCTCGTGATCCCCGCCAAAACACGCCTGCGGACGCTCCAGCGGTTAATTCTCTTCCCGCGAAAGTACATGTCCCCGGAGGAAGGGGCGAGAAACCCGCTGATCAGGTTGAACAATGTCGTCTTTCCCGCTCCATTTGGACCCACCAGACCAACGATCTTTCCACCGTTGACGGTCAGGTTAACTCCGTCCACCGCCGTTAGACCTCCAAACTCTTTGCTCAGCCCTTCCACCCGCAGAATTTCAGACATAGGCTTTGTCCCTCGAGACGATTACTCACCCCCTCGTTCTTCTGCCGTACCGCCCGCGTTACCGCCGGGGAAAAACTTACTCAGGACCCGCCCGGCGAGACCAACAATCCCGCCCGGGAGCCAGGCGAGGGTGACGATCAGCGCTCCGCTAAAGATAATCTGACCCAAATAGGAGTTGAGGGGTTCGGTCAGGTCCTCGAGCAGGGTAATTAATAAAGGGCCCACCACGGGGCCGAGCGGGGTCCCCACCCCGCCTATCCTATCCATCATCAGGAACCTGAACGAGGTAACGAAGTTAAACATTTCCGGGTTAATATAGGTCGTGTAACCGGCGTAAAGCGCTCCCCCGATCCCGGCAACGGCAGCGCTTATCGTGAAGGCAACTAGCTTGTACCTTCCGACCGGTATTCCTATCGATTCCGCCAGCCTCTCGTCCTCCCGTATCGCCTCGAGCGAGTGGCCGAACCGTGACCTCACGATCAGGCCCTTCAGCCAGAAGAGAATCGCGAAGACGGAGGCGACGATTAAATAGAAGCTCCACCTGCTCGTAAACGGATTTAAGTCGACACGTCCCAGAACAGGGAGCCGAATAAAAACCTCCGTTATCCCCGGGATCCCGCCGGGACCACCGGTAAGTGAGACTAAATTCGTGGCAACGACCGTGAAGACGATCGTCATGATGAACGTAAACGAGGTCCAGTGCCGTCCCGCCCGCAGGCCCATAACCCCCACCACGGCTCCGAGGACGGAGGCGGACACAACGGCGACAAGGAGAGCTAAGGCCAGGCCACCGCCCGTTTCCACGATTACCGTCGTCGCCGCATAGGCCCCGACCCCGAAGAAGGCCCCCTGGACGAGCGAGGGCAACCCGACGTAGCCGTACAAAAGGTCCACGCTCATTACCCCGCTCGATAACGCCGCGACGGTGATCCCCAGGTCGGTAAAGTAGGCGGGCAGGTCAACCAGTACCGGTATCAGGAATACCGCAGGTAACAAGAGGGTCAGGTATCCGTCGAAGGTAGGAAAGGCGGAACTCTCGCCTTCAACCTTCGAACTTTCGATCCACGTTCTTTCCTCGGGACCAAGGACGCCCGGCCTGAACAGCGCGACCCCGATCAAGAGGAGAAACGGAATGAGGTTACTCAACTCACCAAGAAAGTACGCGGAGGTCAGCGATTCCGACAGGCCCAGAGCCAGCGCCAGCCCGAGTACCGCGGGGACCGAACCGCCTCCGATTCGGGAGACCACGAATGCCTTTAGGACCGTCAACCTTCCCGTAAACGGTGTAATCGAGTAGACGGGCGCGGTCAAAAACCCGGAAAACCCCGCTAGTCCGCCGGCAAGAGCAAAGGCGACACCGACCGTAACCGTTGGATTTATTCCCGACATTACGGCAATCTCGTAGTTTTGAGACAGGGCACGGAGTGACCTGCCCCAGGTTGTCTTCCTCACGCCGTACCAGACGAGACTGGCGACCGCCGCGGTAACAAGGATTACAAGAATTTTGTGGGAGTAGATCGACGCGCCCCCGACGTTTACGCTGGCGGGAACGAGAGGGGACTCAATCGTCTTGACCCTCTCGCCGTAGCCGACCGCAAGGAGGCTCTGAATAATTAAGAGGAGGCTAACTGCCCCGAGGAAGGTCGCCGCGATACCGTTTTTGCGTAGCTTCCGATAAATTGTCGTTCCATACAGGACGCTTAATCCGGCCGTGGCCGGCAGGACTACCGCCGGCGCCCAGAAGTAGTTCAGACCTAGAGTTTCCACGGTCGTATAGGTGAGATATGCACCGAGAGCGAACAGACCACCTTGAGCGACGTCTCCCACTTTAAGTATTCCAAAGATTATCGCAATACCCAGGGCGATAAGGCCGTAGTAGCTACCCAGAAACAGACCGTCGAACAAAAACTTCGGCAGCAAAAGGGCTGGGTTCATCGGTCGGCCTCTCCGTCTACGGACACAGTGGCACCATGATATCTTCACCGTAGCCCCGATCCTTGAGCAGCAATATCTCTCTGTCTTTAAACGTGGCAACCCCCAACCTTACGTCAAACTGACCGCAGCTAAGAAATCCTGCGTTGCCAAATGGCGTGTAAAACACCGGTCCCGTCACTTCAGTACCGGGCTCGGGCAGGATGTAGTTGATAGTATCTTGGGGGAGTTTCCCAGTTTTCAAGGAGGAAACTACCGAATCCTCTCCTCGGGCCTCGACGAGTCTTTCGATCGCCTGCTTGAGAATCATTATACTCCCCCAGCCCCAGCTGGCAGCAGGAGGGGAGTCGGGGTAAGAACCAAATTCCTCCAGGAACGCCCGCTCCATGAGCTCCACTCCTTCGGGCGGATTATCGCGGTCGAACTCCCGTGCGTAATTCGCGCTCTCGTAGTGCCAGGAGAAAATTATCCCGTCTCCAAGTCCCCGCTCCACGACCTGTTCGAAGAAACCGACCGATCCATTGGGCGTCTGGCCAGTGTAATAACCGAAGTCATCGAAGCTTACCCCCTGACGACGGTACTCCCTGGCGAGAGAGACCAGGTCCGCAGGAATGCCCGTACCGACTATCAGTCCATCAGCGCCGGAGTTGACTGCCTTCGCAAATAGTGAAGAAAAGTCTCGGTTGAACGGTGGGTAGTACTCGGAACCGACAAGATCAGCACCCTGCAACCTCCCTGTCTGGGCGGAGATAACTCTGTCGAAGTCCCGGCCCTGCTGGTTGTTCGGGGCCAGCAAAAATAAATCTCCATCCCCTCGTTCGTTGAGGGCGTACTTCAACACGGGAGCGGTCTGGAGTGCAGTCTGTGTTCCAAACCGGACCGAGAGCGGATATTCCCCGTGGCGCTCGGTAAACCCCACCGCGGTCCCGAAGAAGATTTGCGGTATCCCGGCGGCGGCCAGGATCGGCTGGCTGGCTGCCCCATGAGTGCCGATTAGAGGGCCCAAGACAAAGCTGACCTCCTTCCGGTTCGCTAGCTTCCGCGCCGCGTCCGAGGCGCCGGTTTGGCTCGTCTCCCCATCCCTGACGTCCAGTTTCAGCGGTATCGTTCCGGATATTCCACCGGAAGAATTTACTCTCCGGATGGCCAACTTCGCACCATCCCGTATAGTCCTGCCCACCGGAGAGTTGGGCCCGGTCAGGGAAAATATTCCCCCCACCTTCAACGTGTTCTCAGCACCCGAGACGAATTCACCCGCGTAAAATGGGAGGGATAGCGAGAGCAAGCTACCGCCGGCTATCCTCAGCAAACTCCGTCTGGTCAGGGATTTCTTTCCAGTGTTCTTGTCGTCTTCACACAAAGTCAGCCACCTCACTCTTCAACCCGAAACGCGTACCTAAAATGATAACCCTGTGGGTGGGAGTCCCAGTTTAAAAACGGCAACCGATAGATAAACGGGATCTCAAACGCCTCGTCGGCGAAATTTCTCTGTTTCTGGATGGTCGGGTAGAGGTCGATGATGTGCCAGCCGGGCTGGCCCGTCGCTCTGAGCTTTCCCTCTACCACCCCCGGGATATCCCCACCACAGACGTAACCTATGTAGGAGTTGTCGTAGAGGATCGTCACCTGATTCCACATCTCGTTCCAGCCCACGCCCTCCCCGTTTACCGTAATCTGCGTCCCGGGGGGTCCACTATCGGGGTCAAGTTCCTTGAATTGGGGGAGGACGATAACTGAAGCAGTTGCTACCTTCTCTCCTTCAACGTAAGCGCTTATCGGATGGGGGCCACCCTGGACGGTCGCCGGCATGGGGGCCATCTGCGCTGAAAATCTTCCCTCACCGTCGGCCTCCGCCCAGACTACGACCGCTTCTCGCTCGGAAAACCTCTCCTCGCGCAGGTTACTACCCTCGAGCTGTGACCAGGCGATCTTTACGTCCGCGTCCTGCGGGAACCCAACCCCGCTAAGGTTCACCGTACCGGTTACCGGTATCGCCCGTTCCTCAGTCCACAGAGATGGATTCTTCTCTGCGGGCGCCTCTTCTCCCTGTCTCATCACCGGAGCGGGAGTCTGCTCTTCGATCGGCGGGGGGAGGTTCGGCTCGCCACCCGTCAACTCAAATGTCCAGGACAGGTCCGGGGTCCCGGGTAGGGATATCAACCCTATATGGGTCTGCCGGTAGGAATGGGCGTTGCCAAACGGGCACCTCTCCACGTCGATCACGTGCGTTCCCTTCTCCCCCGTCGCAGGGATTGTAAAACTTGTCGTCCCGTCCGGCGTTACGGGACTTATAAGTCCCGTGTACTTGTTGTCGTAGTAGACGTGATATGGGGGGTTGTCCACGGAGTCGGCAACTGGAAGTGGCAGCCCCTTGGCGGTAATTGTAATCGGTTGGCCCAAAGGTACTGAATCCGGAGTGACGTCGAAACTGGGGGCTATCCGGAGGCCGACCTTGTTGATCCGCCGCGTTTCGTCAATGAGATATATGTCGTGAAGTCCGCCGAAGTCCTCCGGTACCGCAAACTCCCGGGAAAAGCGTCCGTTCGGGTCCGTCCTCACCTCAGCCAGGGACCTCTGGACTTCTCTGTGCGCAAACCCGAAGAACCGCCTCCAGATAATTCCGTCCGACCGTCTCTCCATATCCCAGTCAACGCTGTAAGACCTCCACAGGAGCTGAAATTCACCCTCCTCGGGCAGATCCAGACCGGTGATTTCAACGGTATCCCCTACTTCCGCTTCGTCCGTACTGCACTTGAGCTGTCCCTGAAACCCGGTCTCCGGAGTGGGCATCTCGTTCAAGTCCCGAATTATTCCACTGTTTGTGTCCTTCTCGTCCATATTATATCGTCCTTGTAAAAGGGTAAAGGGGGCCAGGACCAGACCTGGCCCCCTTTACCGAGGAGTTCCTGTTGGCCGTTTTATCGATTCTCTATCGTCAGCGCCCTTGGGAAGGTGTCTACGTCCTTTTTCCCAAACATGTTAAGGGTCCCCGTCCGCCCTTCCTTGTCCTTGGCCGTAATCTTATAAGTCATCTTGCCTGTCGGTGCACCAGGTGAGATCTTCCAGGCACCAGCCCAGTAGTAGATCTTGGGGCTTCCGCTTGGCGGGTGCTCCCCGTGGTGCATATCAATCGTCTTTCCGTTTTCCAGCTCTACCTGGACCTTTACGCCGCGCTTTTGCATCTCCCCGTGGTCGTTTAGCTTTTCGCCCGTCTTGCCGCTAAATAGGACAGCGTGCCACACGACCTGCTCGCCCTTCTTGAAGACGCTCGTTAGCTCACAGGGAGCGCCAACGGCGCCCGCACTTCCCTTAACGACCTCGGTGACTATAACGTAGTCCTGTCCGTTCGCCGCAGCGGCCTCAAAGTTCGTAATCGCAAGCGAGCTAAACGCCAGACCGCCGACTGCTGCGGCAGCACCCTTAATAAAGTCCCGGCGATTTAGGTTTTCGAGTACGCCGCCTTCTGTTTCTACGTCTTTCTTCTCTGTCATGTTAAAATACCTCCAAGTTTCTGGTATAAGAATGAATCAAAATAATGCTCCGGGTCGGGAGTTGGTCTATGGGATCACCCCTCGTTGAAAAAGATTAAGATTTCAACAAAATATCCTCGCCAAAGACTGCCTTCAGGTCACGGACAGCTCTTCTGGCCCGGCCACTGAGCCCCAAATCGTCGAACTCGTGCGGGAAAAGGGAAGCAAACGCTGACCGCTTAGGATTGCCCAGATCCTCAATCAACTTTTCCTTTACCGGTCGGTAAATCGGCCTGAGGTCCTTCATGGTCTCTTCATCGTACTGCCATCTGAACTTTTCTTCGGTCTTTACGCCTCGGTAGTGGTTTGTCTCGTCCTTAACCCGGTTTTCGTGGATTTTCTTCCGTACACGTTCGTCCCGATACACTACGAGTTCCTGTATCCATTCGTTTGCGGCCTTCCACGCCCGGGCGACGTCAACTTCCACTGGTTTCTGGGAGTTTCTACTCCTCCCATTTCCCCCGGTTTGGTCTTCTAGTCTAACTTCCGGTAGTTCTATCTCTTCACCGTACTCTTCAGCGAGGTCCTCGCGGCCGACGATGATAACGGGGGTCAACGACCGGACTATCTTCTCATCCTCGGCACCCCCGCTCTTATTCGCTGCCTCTTCGGTTGTCTGTAAATCTAGTATAGTTTTCATCCTTTCATTCGAGCTACCCTGAGTGGTTCAATCTCCTCAGATTGAGTGTTTTCGGTTTTCCCTCTGCGCTCGGCTGAAACACCCGAGACAATGGCCCGGGGTTAATTTGCAAATTGCGATCGCAATCATTATAACAATTGTAATAATAATGTCAACTTGGCGAGATTAGGTGGCTGGAGACTCTGTCCCCGAGAACTCAGCCTTTCTTGTCAGGCTTTGACGTTATGCCGTAACATTTGATATAGGTTAATTCATCGTTCACAAGGAGAAAACAATATATGGCAGGAACAAACGACGAACAGAAGGCTCAGGAGGAAGAAGAAAAAAAACTTGTTCACAAGCAACCCTGCGAGGTTGCCGTTTGGTACATTGTGCCCTGCATCCGTGGCTGTCTTGCCAGGGAGATGGTAAGAATGGATATAACCCAGCAGGAAGTCGGCGACCTACTCGGCATAAGTCAGGCCGGCGTCTCCCAGTACGTTAGGGAAAAACGGGGAAGAAGTTACACGAGACACGAGGAGGTATACAGCAGGGTAGAGAAGCTCGCCAGGGACCTCGTCGAAGGACGGGTTGACGACTTGCCCAGCAGGATATGTGAGATCTGCAGAGTAATCCAGCGCAAACCGGAGTTCCTCCAGTCCTGTGGGGTACCGGTGGACGAAGACGAGAGGTTAAACATCTGCGATTGATGAAATCGAGGGACGGTGCTTGACATTTTGACATTATTCTAAACAGCCGGTCTATTGGGAATTAATTAGCAAAGGGACTTGCCCAAATTGTCAAAATGTCAAGCACCGTCCCTAATAATTATCGTCGATTATCGCCCTACCTTCAGACAGTTCGGCGTCGCACCCAACTCTACCGGACTCTCCTTCGCGATTTACCCGGGCGACCTCCACCGTCTCAAGTTCCAACCCCGTTTCCGTAACGGAGACCCTGACGTAATGGAGGGAGTCTCCCTGGGCCGCCTTGGAGATATCAAGCCTGGAAGATATGTTGTCCGTGGGGGCGCCCCCGCCCCCGGTGACGACGTAGGTTACCCCGTCCTTGACGAGCCGCTCGTAGGCGTGCACGTGTCCGTTGAAGACGAGGTCGACGTCGTGTTTCTCAAACAGGCTCCCCCAACTCTCGGCCAGCCCGGAATCCACACCTGACGAGTATCCGGAGGAGTAAATCGGGTGATGAAAGAAGACTACGGTGTACTCCCTCGTCTGACCTTCCAGCTCCCGCTTAAGCCATTCCGTCTGCTCTAGGAACTTGGATAATCCAATTTCATTTACGTTCGAGTCTAGGATTACGAAGTTTACCGGGCCGTATTCGAACGAATACCACCCTCTCTTATAGACGCCGTCTTCGGTCGGTAGAGAGAAGGCATCAAAATAGCTCCCGTGATACATTTCGTGATTTCCCAGCACGGGCACCAGCGGGGTAGACCGGCTAAACGGTTCAATCGCCCAAAAGAAGTCCGCCCAGCGTGAGGGAGTGGGCCGCTCTACCAGGTCTCCCGTATGAAATATGAAGGTCGGGTCCCAGCTATCCATCGCCATCCAGATGGAGAGCATCCGGTGTCTCTGTACGCAAGTCCGATTATCGCCGTAGACGAAGAACGCAAATTCTTGAGGGTCATCCGAGAGGCTTCTGAAGTAATATGAAGACGGACCCTCACTTCCCTTTACCTCGTATTCGTATTCGGTCCCTCCCTTCAGGTCGTCTAACAGCACGTGATGAAATTGGACCGGCCCGGTTTCTCTCTCCAATTTCGTGAAACTCTCCTCATCCGGACCCGGGGATGCGGCCGAGTAGGAGACCTCTCCCGCCCATTGTTTATCGGTCTTCCAGTTGACCACTATTGCAGGACCCTTCCCGACAGTGAGGTATGGCCCCCAACCGTCATCGGAGGACTGACCAAAAACCGTAGCGGAGCAAGCGAGCAAAAAAAAGAACATCCCCAGCAACATAACCGTCTTCAGCTTCGTAGCCGTAATATTCATTGATAATATTCCTCCAGTTATTTGCAGTGAAATTTGCCCGACTGGATCTTTCTGGCGGGCAGTCACGTCTGGGACCAGACCTTTTGTCCATTTTCCCACCCGCCCCCATACTAATGCAAGCAAACTGGCCGAAAGGTGATCTCTATCGGGGCCAATAACCAATTTTACTCTAATGGAGAGAGGGGTGAAAAAGATTAAACTGGTAATTGCATGCGAAAATAATTATATATAATGTTCTCAAATATTTTGGAGGTTTTATTACCATGAAACGGAAGTTCTCACTTGTTATCTTCTAGTGTTGTCTCTCGCTTTACTGGTTTCGGCGGCTGCCCTAGCTGAGGCTGAAGACGAGAGTTCTACGCCGGCGGGCGTAGAAAAACCTACAAATACATCAAGGAACTCCAGACCGGAATGCAGAATATCCAAAAGGACATGAAGGCTTTTTCCGAGGCGAATAGCGAGAAATCCTTTTCCAAAAGCAACGAGCAAATAGAAAAACTTCTGGACAGGGCCGAGGGTTACGAGGACAGCTCTATGGAGATATTGAGCAAGGCACTTCAGGCAAAAATTGCCGGAATCGATTCGTCGAGTTTCGCTCAGACCTTCCAGTCGATGGCCGTGGACGTGGCCGTACGGTACAACAAAATCGCTACTATCTGGTACGAGCTTTTGTTCGAATACAAGCAGACGACGGAGAAACTTGCACGGGAGATGATGCTGTTTACCGACGAGGGAATGGAGGGAGTGAAGGCCGTTATGGAGAAAGCAGAGGAGGAAATGAATCAGGAAGAATCAGGGAAATAACAAGTCGTCCTACCTAACGGACGCTTAATCTCACCCCTTTTACCCGGCCGAATGCCCGATCAAAGGAGAGTTACGTCTCTCACGCTTACCCTAGAAAGAGTAAGAACCGATTATTATAATTATTTGACGAGTGGAACAACGTTAGGTTCATCTCCGTTTTCAAGCGTTTTATGCCTGATAGGTTTCAAGTTAATTTTGCCCTCGGAGAAATACCAATTTCACCCAGGAAAGGGGAAGATAGTTGGGGGGTTTTTTGACTGGGTTTAGCCTCCTTCCCCAGTCTTTTTCCTCCCAACTGGCGCCCGAGACACCCCCGACCTGGGTGAACGGTCATTAAAAGCATCTTATGTTATCACATATATGTATGCTTGGTCAAACAACATTGAACGCTTTTCTCGACTTACATTTTCTCTTTACCCTTTATCTCAGGTCTAACGTAACGGATCCAGCATATCTACCGTTTCCGGAATCGAAGGTAGAAGAAAGAGTAATAGACCAGTATCGGCCCTGCTGGAGGGCAGCGGAATATGAAAAATTGAGCCGCTCAATTACCTTCAGGGAATACGAAGACGCTCTGAGATTAGCACGGGACCTCGGTCTAACAAGGGGACTCCAATAAAAACCCCGGTTTTTGCCATACCGGTAAGATATTCTATAATCGTTGTAGGTGTTTCACCAAAACTTTTCTCAGACGATGGAGGGTTTTCATGCAGAATAGCGAAGGACTGAGTACTACAGAAGTCTTAGGAATATCAAAAAAATACGCTGAAGAACACGGTATCGATGACGTGGTGGTGGCCTCTACCGGGGGAGAAACTGGAGAAAAAACCATTGACCATTTCGACCCAAAGAAATTCAACGTCGTGGTCGTCGGCCATTCGACCGGGTTTGGCAGGACTAACGAACAGGAACTGTCCGAGGCAGCAGTTGCAAAAATCGAGAAAGCGGGAGGAAAGGTGTTCGTGGGGCCGATGATCTTCCATAACATCAATTCCGCCATCGGAGAGAAGGAAGGGTATTCCAGTGGTGACCTCGTTGCGGACACGTTGAGGCTCTTCGGCCAGGGGACGAAGGTCGCCCTGGAATGCGTACTCATGGCGGCTGATGCAGGCCTTGTAGAGGCCGGCAAGAGCGTGCTATCAATCGCGGGAACGGGCGACGGGGCCGACACCGCGCTGCTAATCCACTCCGCCAACAGCAAGAACTTCTTTGACTCCAGAGTGCAGGAGGTAGTCGTCAAACCACGGGAGGTCAGGAACCTGATATTTTACTAGCAAAGCCGCCTACTAAACTTTATTATCCTGAGTACAGGCAAAACTAGATCCTCGTCGTGACCCCTTAATTAAGATGGAGCAAATGGACTATAAACAGATCCACGAGAACGCCGTCGTATTCGACGCTCACAACGATACCGTCCTCCGGATGATTGAGGAGGGGCCGTTCGTTACCCCGACGAGGGGCAAACTGAACGTAATGGGCAGGAAAAAGGAAATACTCAACCCTCCGGTGACGCTTGCCAGACGCTCGGATGAGGCCCGGATCGACCTCCCGAGGGCAATTGAGGGCGAGGTTAACTGTCTGGTCTTTTCCTGTTTCGTCTCCCCCGGCTACGCCGACCCCCTCCGGAGGCTCATTCAATACCTTGACGTCCTGCTGGGCGAAGTAGAAGGTGCGGAGGGTATAAGTCTTGCCAAGAGTTACCGTGATATCGAGGACGCTCTGGAGAAATCGGAAATCGCGGCGCTCATCTCAATCGAGGGCGGGTCCCCGCTGAAGGAAAGCGTCGAGGTCCTGCGGACGCTAAACCGGCTCGGCGTCACCTCCCTTATCCTCACCCACTTCGGAAGAAACGCTCTCGGAGACGGGTCCGGGGCGGACTATGGGTCCGGCCTGACCGACTTCGGGCGGGAGGTCATTGCCGAGATGAACGATTTGGGTATGGTAGTAGATCTGGCGCACATTAACCGTAACGGATTCTTCGATGCGCTGGAGGCAAGCGAGGACCCGGTGATCGTATCACACGCCAACGTCTACGGCCTCGTGGAATTCCACAGGAACCTGACCGACAAACAGATAAGAGAGCTGGCCGACAAGGGTGGAGTCCTCGGCTTAAGCTTCGTATCAGACTTCATCCGGGAGCGATCCGATGAGGAAGATGCGGGAGCTACGATCGACGACCTAATCGAGCACGTAGATTACCTCAAGGACCTGGTCGGAACGGACCATATCGGTATCGGGTCCGACTTCGACGGCGGGGGCCGACTGGCCGACTTGTCGGATATAAGCAAGTTTCCCCGGCTAACGAAGAGTCTAATCGACCGGGGCTACTCGACGTCGGAGGTGGAGGGTATCCTCGGAGGAAACATCCTGAGAGTCTACCGTGAGGTCCTGCCGGCAAGTTAGGCCTAGTACTTCTCCAGATTGCTGAGGAGGATTTCCCAGAATAGCTCACCGTTCAGGTCGATACCGACCTCCGCGTTGACCTTCCTGCCGCTCCTCCCGTAGTAATCGCAGACCGTCCGTCCGTAGTCTATTCCAGAGTTCAGGTCGACGTCGAGGATAACTTTTTTCTCTTCGGCCATATAACCTCTCCTGCGAATAGGTAATTTCAAACTTGCAGAAAGTATATGGAAGGGGAGATAAAAAACACAGTGGAGTTGGCAGGACTATCCTAATCAGCTGATGGTCTAACTGCGAATTCTTGCGCGTAAAAACATTCACAAATATAATATGATAGTTTTCGTTATACTTGATATAAAGGGGGCAGCTACCTAGGATACCTGAAGTCAACACCCGCTTTATATCTCTTATTTGGTCCTAAGGCCAAACAAACTAAACAAACTACACAAGTTGGTGGGTGAGATGAAGTATACTTTCCTATTTAAGGTGGCCCTTATTGGTCTGGTATTAATTGTATTGATTTCCAACTTAGGCTTATCCGATGAATTAATGGTCAAAGGAGATTCAGAGGACTGTAACGACACTTCCGGTGGCCCTTACTGCACGATTGCCGCCGCTCTCGTCGATGCAGGTCCAGGTGACGAAATCGACGTCTACCCTTCTTCCGCTGGTTACGGGAGGTTCGAGGTCGAGTCGGGCGACTTACATATTGCTGGGATTACAGAAGGCGAGGAGATCCCCAAGATAACCTCTGACGTTGAACCCTCCTCAATCCATGACGATTTAATCTACTATAACTCAGTAGAGGAAGGGGTAGTTGTCGATTTACTCCTCGACTCGTCAGACGGAGACGGAATAGAGTTCTATTCGACGGAGTACGTCACGGTCCAGGATACCGAGATCAACTCGAGCGCGGAGAACGGAATTTTCCTGGATTATTCCAATAGAAACATAATCTACGGAGTAATGGTCCAAGACAGCGGAGAACACGGAATTAAACTCGCGTTGTCAGAGAGGAACTACATAGCAGGCGTAAAACTTAAGGACAATACTAAAGACGGTATACACCTGTTAAATTCCTGGAAAACCGGGATCGGGGACAGCATTATCTCAAACAACGGAGAGGACGGGGTGGGGATAAAAGAATCGGAAGGTAACGCTATTTTGAAAAATACGGTCAGTAATAACGATAAAAACGGTATCGGTGTAGACGAGTCCTCGGAAAACAAGATACAGGGAAACACGATCTACGAGAACTCTGAGCACGGAATTTACATCTACGAATCCTCATACAACACGCTGGATAACAACGAGATTTTCGACAATACAAGCGACGGGGTTTACCTCAAGTATTCAGACGACAACAAAATCAAGAATAATACGGTCGCGGGAAATGCCAAGGGAATAAACCTCGCTTCTTCGAATAATTATAACACGATCTCCGGAAATACGGTTAAAGACAACGAAGAGGACGGGGTTATAATTAACCTCTGGTCGAACTACAATAAACTTCTCGACAACAATATTTACGGAAACGAGGAACACGGAATATACCTGCTCGACTCAGCCGGCCACGAGGTAACCTCCAACGTCATCTACGACAACCTCGACGGAATGCACATTAGTTATTCTGCGAAAAATTACATTTCTGGAAACGTATTCAAAGAAAACCGCAACGACGGTATCGACCTCTTCGGCTCTGCAGCAAGCGATAACGTTATCACGAGAAACGACATCGTGGACAACGAGGACGAGGGTATTGAAAGTGACTACGTAGAAAAACTTGAAATTACATTCAACAATGTCACAGGAAATGCGAGTACTGGCATCGACCTAGATGACGTCGAATATATAGAAATTCTCGGAAACAGGGTTACGGGAAACGGAGGCCCCGGCCTGAAGGTAACTGGCGATTCCAGGAACGTCGACGCCACGTTAAACTGGTGGGGAGATGCATCAGGTCCGAACGTTTCGGCGTATGGTTATCATGGAGACGGACAGGAGATCGTCGTCGAAGGAGAGGCGTCGGTACCCTTCTCTCCCTGGCTGGGGTCCGACCCCGACGGGGACCTGGACGAACCCGGCGTCCAGTTGACATCGCCGGTTACGGTCGTGGTCGACGACATAGGTCCCAAGCCCTCTCTCGGCACCTGGGACCCCGGTTACTTGAACAGAGCTATCGCCGGGACGAACTACGTGGACGTCCCCGCTAAAGTCCTCGTGAAACACGGGACTTACGAACTCACCGAAGAGCTCCAGGGCGAAATCACTCTGGTCAGCGAGACCGGTTCGACGCCAAACACCTTTATCAACAATGAATCCTCGGGATCTGAGATAACCATTGCTGGCCCCAACGTGACAATCGGCACAAGAAGCGGTTACGTTCCCAGAGGGTTCACGATCGGAGAAGAGGTCACCGTAAGGACGGGCGTGGACGCGTCCACCATAGCGCTCAACTGGAACGACCTCCAAAGTCCCGTCCACAACGACGGTGATGGCCGGTTGGACGCCGAGTTCAACTGGTGGGGAGACCTCGACCCCTCCGACCAGATTACCGGAGACGTAGATTATCGCCCTTTCCTCCCGGAGGAACCGGAGAAGGTCCTAGGCTACATGGAGGAGAACGGCCTGGAGAGTCCACGAGCAGCGATAGCTGGCCGTCTCATCGAGTCCGGTTCCAGCTCCGAGAAGCTCGTCTCGAGGATGATAGTTTCCTT
The DNA here is from genome assembly GCA_018400715.1 of Candidatus Bipolaricaulota bacterium. GTDB lineage: Bacteria > Bipolaricaulota > Bipolaricaulia > M55B111 > M55B111 > M55B111. The sequence goes on along the minus strand of JAGYME010000001.1, from coordinate 64,849 downwards.
CGGAGTAAAGCCGGGGGAGGCGGAAGATATTCTCGACGAGTATGGAAACTACGACGTAAGGCTGGCTTTCAGAGAATCCCGCGGCGATTACGAAAGCTTCCTGGGGGCACTCGGATAGCTAGCGCCTGTTTTCTCCACCCTTCGTCTTGCCGAAACGAAACGAGACTCAAACTTGCTGACAAAATAGGGTAAAATTACTTTGGTAAGTCATGCCGGTCAGGTTATTTAACTCTAAGATTAACCTCCCTGGCGGGCTGAGTTCGTCGAAGGTTCTTTAAGGCAACTTTTATTATGAGGTGGAGAAAATGCTTCCGGAAAAGCACAAGAGGGCGCTAAAGAAGGTCCACGCCAGACTGTCCGGCTCGGATGTGAATTGGGCGGTGACCGGCAGCGTCTCCTTTTGCCTCCAGGGAGTACCCCTGACCCCAAACGACATAGACATCCAGACGGACGAGACGGGGGCGTACGAGATAGAGGAGGCCTTCTCCGATAGGGTGATCAGGGAGGTAAAGTTCTCCTCGACCGACAGGATTAAGTCCCATTTTGGCGCGTTTGAACTGGAAGGCGTGACCGTGGAGATAATGGGCGGGATTCAAAAGTATTACGAGGGAAAGTGGGAAGACCCCATAGACATCGACTGCTACAAGAAGTTCGTTAACTTCAAGGGAATAGAGGTGCCGGTACTCGATCTAAGTTACGAGGCAAAGGCGTACCGGAGATACGGAAGGATCAAACGGGCGGCGGAACTGGAATACTACTCCACCGGGGAAAGCGAGAGCTGCGAGTCCTGAGTTAAAATTATAACCTACAACCTTTATTAGTGGGTTTCAATCTCCAATTCAACCGTCGGAAAGCTTTCTCTCCATCCAGATCTCTCCACCCTTGGCGAGCATCTCCTTCCAGGAGCTAAACACGGAATTTTCTCTGACGAACTCGTCCCAGTCGTCCCTGAGGAGTCTTTCGGACAGGTCTTCCTCGCCCGAGTCCAAATTGCCCTCCTTCAGGAAATCCTCGATAATCTCGTAATCGGTATACTCGGCCATGAACCCCACCGGAAAAAGTTTCTCCAGGTTAACCTCCCCGGGGACGTTCACGTTCTGTACCTTTTTTCTTAAATCGTCAAAATCGTTTAAGTCGGATTCATTCGCCACGATTATCACCTTAAAAGTCTATAAGCCACTACGATACCTCTACTTCAACTAATTCCAACTAAGGATGTCTTTTTCTTATTGACCAAAATTATGAAAAACTGAAAAGCCGGGCAAATGGCAAATAAGGTAATCGGTGGGAAGATAGACTATTTCCGAAACATCTCCAGTAAACTGGGGCCGGGTTAACCGCCCAGCCCCGACAAACGTCCACAATCAAGAGTTAACGATTTATCCCACTAGGATGACAATTCCTTGCTATGTGGTGACTTCCACGACTTCGTACTTCGTCTTTCCTCTTGGGGTATCTATTTCAACAACGTCTCCCGGCTTACTGTCCATCAACCCCTTGGCTACAGGCGATTCGACAGAGATCTCTCCCTTCTCGAACCTCGCTTCGTGCTTGCCGACTATCCTGTACGTAAACTCCTTATCCCTGTCCAGGTTTTTTACGGTAACCGTAGTCCCAAATCCTACCCTGTCAGCATCTATCTCGTCGGGGCTTACCACTCTCGCCCCTCCCAGGATATCCTCAAGTTTGTTAAGTCGGTTGCGGTTCGACTGATACGACTCCTTTGCCGCCATGTAGCCGGCGTTTTCGCTAAAATCTCCATTCTCTGCCGTCCTGCTCATATCTTCCCTGGCCTTCTTAATCTTTTCCTGCACCCTCTCCATTTTCTTTGAGATCCTTTCGTGGCCCTCTTCGGTTAGTAGGGGCAAGTTAGTATTCAGTTCAACCAATTCGGCTCACCTCGTGCGCGAGTGATAGGTTATTTCAAATTTTAACTGACAGAACACCAACGTCAATCCCGACCCCGTGAGCCATCTACGGAACGTGGGGATCTTACTTTACGCTTATCCACTTGTCGTGGCGGGCGGACAGGCGAATAGCTTTTAGGACCCGGGTATTATTCAGACTATCTTGCAGGGATACCATCGGGGTCGATCCGTCTCTCGCACATGAAACCAGATGTTCGGCCTCCCTCCTGTACTCGTTTACCCTGCCGAAGGATTCCATCCTCCTGACCCCGTCGCTCGTCAGCTCTACCGTCACGTCCGTTCCCCTTCCAGGGTTGTATGCGTTCTCGGCCCGTATTCGCCCCCGACCGCTCGCCAGCTCGTAGGCCGCTTGGTAGTTGAGGCGGAAGCTGGAATCGATGATTGCCGTCCTGCCACCGGGAAATTTAAGGACCGCCCGCGTCTCGGCCTCGGCGCTGTGGTCGGGATGAAAACTCTGTTCAGCCCAGACCTCAGTCGGCTCGTCACCCAGTGTGTAACGGGCGGTATTGACCAGATAGGTGCCCAGGTCGAATAGACTCCCTCCGCCCATTTCTTCCTTCCACCTGATGTCGTCCTCCCTGTCCTGGTAGGCTAAAGGAAAAGAAAACCAGCCGCGGAAGAGAGCCGGGTCGCCGATCTCCCCCTCCTCGAGCATCTCCTTTACCCTCAGAGTCTGCGGGTGAAACCTGTACATAAACCCTTCCATCACGGTCACGCCGTAATCCCCGGCCACCTCGATTATGTCCTCTACCTGCTCGGGCTTAACCGCGATCGGTTTTTCACAGAGGACGTTCTTCCCTTTTTTCGCGCAGTCGACGACCCACTTGTGATGGATGTGGTTGGGCAGGGGAAGATACACGAACTCGACGTCGGGGTCCTTCAGCAGGTCGCGATATGAACCGTAGACTCTGGGAATTTTGTGCTCATCAGCAAAAGCCCTCGCCCGATCGATGTTTCTCGAAGCGATCGCGTGAAGCTCGCATTCCCTCGACTCTTTGATCGCGGGGACCATAGCTTTCCGAGCGATGTTCCCCGTGCCCATGATTCCCCACCTTGCCGTCTGTACTCCTGTGGTGTCCTTCATATCTACACCTCCGGTTTGTTGACGGTACCCCTAATCCCCACTGGCTAAGACCTTTCACCGGTTGTACGCTAGGCTTAAAGGGGTTTACTAACCAACTTTATTATATATTGTGAACGGGGGACCCACAAATCATGACACCAGCTTGTCTAGACTAGGTCCTCCGCTTTGAGATTCTCAACGACGCTCCTGGCGACTTCCGAGTCCGCCCGGTAGAAGACGGGAGGTTCCCCCACCGGCGCATCAACCCGAACGGATCTCCCCCCGGAGAACTCCTCTCCCGACCAGAGGTGGACCCAGTACCCACTTGGCAGGTATAAGGAGACACTTTCTACGCCCTTGCTCACCACCGGCCTGACGAGAAAGTCGACAACCGCCACTCCTCGATCCGGTAGGACTGGGTAATTTTCTGGTCGATCTTGAAGGACCCGGCGTTATCACTTACTAAGTGGCCAGCCCGAGCGGCGCCGATGAAGTTTCCGGGGTTAAACCTAAACACCGTCCTGTCGGGGTCGCCTGCCCTGACCAGGGAGAAGACCTCGCCGGTTTCAAGGCGGAAGTCGCCAAACCGGTGTATCTCTTCCGTAATCTCCTGATTCGGCTCGTCGTAACCACACAGGTCAGAATCACGGACCACGTCCGGCGCCCGCCTTTGCAAATATAGACCACCTATCAGGATGACAAGTAGAAGGGTAACGGTAACCAAATACGCTGTTTTCTTCATCAGGCCTCCATTACGTCAGCTGCCCTGTGAAATTTTATTGCAACTCACTTAAACCGCTCAACGTAAACCTCGTACTGCTTCATATAGTCAGCAACGCACTCGGGGTCGGGCTCGACCCTGCGTTCCTCTTCCACGACTCCGTACCCGACTTCTCGTGGGTCCTGACAGATCCCGGTCCCCGTTCCCGCCCGAATGGCGGCCCCAAACGTAGTCAGGTCGAGCGTGTTGGGAACGGAAATCGGCTTGTCGAGTACGCAGGACTTGATCTTTAACCACAGGTCGTTTCTCGCGCCCCCACCGACGGCTACTAACCGGTCGGCGCGGTCCCATAGGTCCCCGCGGTAACCGTCCAGCAACCACCTTAACTCACAGGCGAGACCTTCGAGCAGCGAACGCGTCAACTGTGGTAGGGTGACCTCGGCCGATATTCCGGTGAAGACCGAGTTTCCGTTTGCGCCGTCAGTAGGTGAAACGAGAAGCCCCCTATCCAGCTGTGGCGGAAGAGTGGCAGCTTCATCCAGTATCGACGAATAGACATCGTCCCTAGCTTCGAGTGACCCTTTATCCAGCCGGTACCCCCGGACGTCCTTTATCAGCCAGTCCAGCAGTCCCCCCGCCTGGGGTATCGCCAGAAGGCCGTAGTACTCTTCCGACGTGATGTGACAGCCAACGTTCATGCTCTGGCAATCCAGGTGCCCAGAAAAGTCCTCTCCTGACCCCACCAGAAGCAAGGAATCGGTCGTCCCCATGGAACCAAGGACCTCCTCACCGCCGGTAATTCCCAGGCCGTAGGCCGCCGCTATGTGGTCGTGGGCTCCCACGGTAACCGTTACTCCATCCGGCAGGCCAGTTTCCCTAGCCACCTCCGGACGCGGTCCTCCGACGGGCGTTCCTGCGGGGGCGAGGTCGGGCAAGAAGTCGAAGGAGAGTCCCAACTCGTCCGCAATTTCTTCAGACCAGTCCTTCTTCCAGATATCAAGGCACATCGTCCGGCTCGCCTCCGAGTAGTCCATGACCTTTTCTCCGGTCAGCTTGTAGACGACCCAGCCGGGGATGTCAAGCCAGGTATCCAGCTGGGAGAAGAGCTTCGGCCTTTCCTCCTGAAACCACTTGAACTTGTTTAACGTGAATATGTGGGCGGGGTTAAGACCGGTAACCTTCCGCAACTTCTCCCTTCCCACGCCTCGGACGATTTCTTCGTACTGCGGGACGGAGCGGGGGTCCCTCCAATAGATTACGTTGTACAACGGTTCTCCAGAGGAGTTAAGCGGGACTCCGGATTCCCCTACGCCCGTTACGGAGAGGGCCTTCAAGTCTCCCGGGTCCACTGGCTCTAAGCATTCTCTGATCAATTCGCTAAGCCTCTCCCATAGGTCCTCCGTCCTGCATTCGGTCCGTGATTCCTGCGGGTGGTACCACGGCGTCGGGGCCGCGACCCTGTTGACCAGTTCCCCGCCCTCGGCTGTAAACAGGGCGACCTTGATGTTCGTCGTGCCCACGTCAATCCCTAATAATAGCTGTTTATCCATTGCTAGCTGAGACCACCCTGCCCGGTTGTCCCCTTTAACAATAAGGTATAAGTGTCTCTTAAATTTACGCGTAAATGACGGACTGTTAAACTCATCATGACCTCCTGTCTTCTATATGATACAGATTTTTGCGCGAGGGAGAAAGGAACGAGCGAGGGTCCTTAGCTTATACCCGGGAGGACCCTCACCTCGTAGTTCCCTTTAGCGAGCCCAATTGACGTTACTTTCTAATCTAGGCTATAGCGGTTATCATTTACCTAATTAATTTGTAATCCCTAATAGGTGAAATTCCTTATAAACGATAATTCTAAAATATATACTGAGGTTAAACAGGATGGAGAGAGCTGTAACCAGCAGAAGGAAATTCACGGACGGAGATAAAATCCCCATCTTCTACTGGGAATAATTGAGCGAGGACGACTTTGGCCTCGGGCACCGGTTTTGCTGACGAGGTTGGCCAGGGATATGGAGAAGGGTACACGGTAAATGTAACCCTTCAAGCCGGCTCGGGAGATGAATCTTACAGGGTAGTCTTTGGCGAAATCATTGTTCCCGTTGCCGATGAATTTGCGCCCCAGGTCATTATCAGAAACGGGGAGGTTCCCGAGGAAGTCAAGAAGATCCAATCAAAGTACTGGAATCTTTAGTCATGGAGGTAACGACATGGACCGTAAAAAAAGTAGGCTTATGAAGAGAGAGGACGTCCTCCTCCTGGTTATCGATATGCAGTCCCGGCTACTTCCCGCCATTCAAGGCGGAGATTCGGTTTTGGAAAATACGCGTAAGTTGATCAGGACGGCGAATATCCTCGACGTTCCCCTACTGGTGACGGAGCAGAAGAAGCTGGGTAACACGGTCGAGGACCTCCCCGACCTGCCGGACCCGATTGTGAAGAGGAGCTTCGACTGCTTCCGGAACGAAACGTTCGCCAAGGCAGTACAGTCCCTGGGGAAAAGGACCATTTTGTTAACTGGGATAGAAACCCACATCTGTGTCGCCCAGACCGCGATCACCGCACTGGAGGACTATAAACCACAGGTCGTTGCCGACGCGACCTCCTCACGCTCACGCCGTGACGCGGACCTGGGGATAGAGCGCTGTCGGGACGCGGGGGTCACTATTACGTCGACCGAAATGGCGATATACGAACTCCTCGGGGAAGCCGGCACAGACGAGTTCAAACAAATCCTCCCGATCGTAAAGGCCTCCGGAGATGGATAAAGTTGACTCTACGGCGTTAACGGGGCTAGAAATCGTGTTGATAAGATAGAGAAACTGTCATCAAGGCTATCAACGCTACAAATACCCAGACGTTCACGTACCAGAAGAGAACGACTATGGCGTAAAGAAACCCCCGCCTTCCCAGCATGTAGCGCTGGCTTCCCTTCATATAGAGTTTCTCCAGGTACTCTAGCGCAGACCGATCTTCGATTTCTTCCAGCTTGTCAACGTCACTTCTAATCAGGACGGTCAGGTTGTTGAGGTGTCGGAGCGCGAGAAGGAGGTTTAAGAAGGAATAAGTAAGCGTAAAGAACGTGAGCCAACCGGGATAATCGATCGACTCCACCAGAAGAAGGCCGTTTGTCTCAGGGACCTCCGTCAGCACATAAGCCAGCAGGAACCCGATAAGCAGCACGCTCGTCGAGGCGAGGAAGGTAATGCTCATGATGATATTTCGTATTTGATGGACGACGAGGAGGTACTCACTCTCCTCAATTGACCGCTTCAACCAGGAAAAAGAGCAGGCGTTGATCCGTCCTTTCTTCGTCAGGGAGGGACTTCGCACTGTAATAAAGAGGTAAAGGTGGTGGTAGATGATAAAGCATACTCCATAAACGGCAAAAGCAATCACGGTAGTGAGTCCCATCTTTAACCCCCAAATCCATGCCCTTTACGGTTCAGTTTATACCTCTTTACCGAAATATGCAAAGAGTTCCGGGACCTTACGAACGTTCAGGAAGAAGTAGTTAGCAGCTGTTGAAGGACGAGGGCTTGTCCCCGATGTTTATTATGTTAGCATGAACAACTCTTCCAGTCTATTCGAGGGGGTATGTTAGGGCAAATTCGGCCGCTCTGGCCGGCGATAGCTGAAAAATGAGAAAAAGAGGGACGCGGGTAGACCGCCTGAAGGACGACATACTGAACGGGCCGATAATCAAGACCTTATTACTACTCGGGTGGCCGGTAATAATTTCCAACGCCCTCCAGATGCTCTATAACCTGGTGGATACCTACTGGCTGGGCAAAATCGGCAAGGTAGCGGTCGCCGCCCCCACGGTCGGCTTCCCCGTCGTATTCCTCCTCATCTCCCTCGGGTTCGGCTTTTCGATCGCGGGCGTATCTCTCGTGTCACAGCATACCGGCGCCGGCAGCGAGGAAAACGCAAACAAAGCCGCTGGGCAGGTCCTATCCTTCATGTTCATCAGTTCGGTCGTCCTGTCGGCGATTGGTTTCGGGGTCGCGCCGGGCCTTCTGCGGGTCCTCATGGGAGTACCCGAGGACGTATTTCCCAAGGCGTTAACCTACATCAGAATAATATTCTCTGGTCTTCCGCTGATGTTCTCCTTCTTCGCCTTTCGCGCGCTCATAAGGGGGATTGGGGACATGATCACGCCGATGATCGTCACCGGCGTCTCGGTTGCCACCAACATGTTCCTGGACCCGCTTCTCATCTTCGGCCCCTGGTTCTTCCCCGAGCTCGGCGTCGCCGGAGCCGCTCTGGCCACGGTATTGAGCAGAGGATTGGCCTCCTTCGTCGCCGTTTACCTGTTGTTTTCGGGGAAGATCGAGATCCACCTCGGCGTGAAGGACCTGATGCTGAAATTAAGGTGGGTCAGGCAGATCGTAAAAATCGGGTTACCTTCAGCCATCGGCCAGGCGGGGACAGCCGTTGGGTCCATCCTCCTCATGGGTCTGATCTCTCGACTGGGGGTCGTCCCCGTATCCGCTTACGGCATCGGACAGAGGATAATCAGGTTGCTCAACGTCGCGATTTGGGGTCTGGCCGCTCCGTTGACAACCATGATCGGGCAAAACATCGGTGCGCAGAACAGGGACCGGGCCTCTTCGATCGCAAAGCGGGCCTACGGGCTGTCCTTCTCGGTCCTGCTGACGTTGGCGTTACTCATCTTTCTGTTTAGGCAACCCTTGTTCAGGGTATTTATCGACGACCCCGCGGTCGTGGAGGTCGGCTCACGGTTTCTCAGCATATTCCTCTGGTCGATACCGTTTTTCGGCGTCTTCCGGCTAAGCAGTTCCGTGTTTAGGGGCTCGGGACATACCCGCCCACCGATGGTCCTCTCTCTGATCCGCCTGCTTCCCCTCCGGGTGGGCGTCTCCTACATCCTCGCTTTCGGGATAATCGGGGTCAGCCTGGGCACGGACGGTATCTGGCTCGGGCTGTTTACTAGCAACTTCGTAGTCGGCATCATGGCCTTCTCCTGGTTCCTCACCGGTTCCTGGAAGGAGCGCACCATCGAGGAAACTACCGGCGAGGAACCTGTATCAAGAGGAGTCTAAGGCGCTACCTCCTTGACTTCAAAATTGTCAAAGTAGCTACCTTCATTGGCCCAGCAGTATAGCCCCGCCATTCCCCGAGTGAGATCGTCATCTGTAACGGAGAATACCTTTTTGTTGTCTATATATGCACTCATCTCGTTACCGACTACGTCTACTTGTAGTTGGTACCATTGTTCTTCTTCATAGCCGAGCTCTTTACGTACGAGTTCTGTTGTTTCCCCATTTACTACCTTGGTAAAAAGAAGGTCTCTTTTAGACTTTTTTCCCCAGCTTAATATGTAGAAGTTATCGGAGTCAATGTATCTAAATACGAGACCAATTCTATCGTCATCTTCGGACATGATTCGTGCTGAGACTGAATAGTCTGTCCAGTTGGGGGAACCGGTGATGGCGTAGGTACCACCTTTTAGGTCACCCTTCTTATAGTAATTTGAGGTCTGTACCAACCTTCCATTTTGGTTTTTCCAGGTTCCGTTTACAGTCTCCCAGCCTTCAAGAACACTGTATCTGAAGTCGTCGGAAGCTAGCGGGTAGAGGTCGCCTTCGGTAGTTACATAAACCTGGTCACCCTTGCCTTGATATACTTTCTTGTTGTCTTCAGCACTTTGCCAGGCCTGGTTTTCCAGATCCCAGGAGTTAAGTTCCTTTTCTATTGAGAACGACTCGACCCGGGCCGGGTCTCCCTCTTTTACGGTAGCCATCACTCCATCAGCTACAAGCACTGTGTCTCCCGTATTGGTTTTAAGCTCTACTTCACCTTCGATTACCTTCAGGACCGATTCCGAACCGGTTTCTTCCACGATAAAGGTAGTCCCTTTTATCCCGGCAACCGCCTGCGACATCTCGACGTCCATCGTCCCTTCGGTGACCATCTGCTTTACGTTGGTCCAGATCTTGCCGGCGAGCATTACCATCTTGTTTTTTTTCTTTGCGCCGGTATTGACAATAATTTCGGATTCGGGCTTCATCTTGAAAGTGGTCAGGTCGCTCAGGGTCATTTCCACACCGCTATTATGCTCCGTCCGGATGCGATCTCCCTCGTAGATAACCATGTCGAGCTGGGCAAATTCCCAACCGATTGGGTCGTCACCGCGCCTTATCATTACCTCCCCGTGGAGGTTACTGAACCTGATCCCGGAATCGATGTAGTTTCCGTTTTCGTCCTTCGGTACCTCGTAGTCCAGTTCCTGAGCCGGGGTAGTATCTTGTTGCGGCTTTTCTTGTCCCGGTTTTTCGTAGGGCGCCGGGTCTTCCACTTTGGACGCATCCGAGGCGTTCATCCACTCGTAAACGTAGATGGTTTTCATCCATGTGTTGGCCAAGGATAGCACCAGTTCGAGCTCTTGGCCCTCTGCCCGTCCTTCAGGTGGATCTAATATCAGGGTTTCGTCCGTCGGACGCCAGTTGTTTTTATGGTTTAACTTTGCGTAGGATTTTTCCAGCTTGGTACCGTTAAACCAGGTGGCGGCCCACGCAGTCAGCCAGTAATACGAAGAATTGTCCTCGACCATGCCGAGGTAGAAGTCAAGCGGGTATTTCTCCCCGGGCCTCATTATTTTGGGCGGACTGCTCCACTCGGCTTTATGTGTCGTAGATTCGCCGTGAACTGCGTCGGAGTAAGGGTGCATGCTCTTTGTTTTTCCCGTATAGGTTCTCCTTTGCGTGAAACTACCGCGAGAGTAATTTACCTCATAGTGAAGTTCCTCGTGTTCCTCGTTAAACTTCCTGTTCCTTTCTTCTCCGTCGCGGTCAATTACCTCGGTTAACACCCAAACACCTTCCTCTTGACCGTAAAGAGGAATATCAGGGGTATAAACCGTCACGAACAAAGCCACAACAACTAAAGCTGTGAGAACAAGTCTAGTTTCGAATTTCCTGGTGAAGTTTGAATTCACATTGCCCCTCCTTGAGGTTTCATGTTTTTCAACCGGGAGAATTCACGCCCAGCCTATCCATCGGTGTCTAATTTTTCAGAAGTTCCTTCTGAAGGGTTTCGGATATTCCTTCAAAGCCGGATTCCGTTCCCGTTATCTCGTTTCCTGAACCGGTTACCGAACCCTTAAACCTGTTCGGATATTTTAGTTCGAGTCCGATCGGATTCCCCGTAAGTTCATTGTCCTCGAGGATAAGTCCCGCCTCTTCCATGAGGAATATCCCGGAGTCACCGTTGCCGGCAATCGTGCCCCCCGTCACGGTAGCAGTTACTTCGTCCTTCAGGTAAAGACCTTCTTCCTCGTTTTCCGTTATCTCGCTCCCGGTCAGCTTCAGGGTACTTGAGTCGGATAATTTCAGGCCCGGACCCGCGTTTCCCCTGACAGTCGCATTCTCGAGCTCTACCATGCTGGAATCGCGGAGATTCAACCCGTCATCGCCGTTCTTAATCACGTAACTGTCGACGATCGTCGCCCGGGACGAGCCCTTGAGGGATATACCTTCGTACTTACTCCCTGTTATCGTGCTATCCCGAAAGGCGAGTTCCGCCTGGTCGGACAGTCGTATGCCAACCCCGCGAGCGCCGATTACTTTGGTACCCGTTACTTCGACGCTAGAAGTCCCCTCCAGCCACAGGGCTTCGTCTTCTGTCCCCTGAATCGTGCAATTTTCGAGTGAGGCATTTGCTGAGCCGAGAAGGCGTACGCCGCTGCCGCCAGCATCTTGTACTGCGCAGTTTACGATCACTGCCGACGAGGACCTTCCCAGGGCGACTGCGTCTCCGATTAGTTCTGTAAACTCGATACCCGATATCATCGCCTCCGCCTGGCCGACAAGCGAAAACCCGACGGAGCTCCCGTGGATAATAACTTTCCCGGGTTCCTCTCCTTTTACCGTGATATCTTTGGTTACCGTGATACTCTCGGAATATTCTCCGTTGTTGATAACCAGAGTTCCGCCTGGGATCAACGAATCCACCGCGGTCTGCATGTCAGGGTAATCTGTGTCCGGATAGGTTATTTTTTTCACTCTCTGTGTCGCCTGCGGCGTCCGCAGTGACCCGTCAACGTTTCCAAACAGCTCGACCCCGTTACCGAGGACCCTGTTTCCCTCTCCGGTGACGCTCTCCGGGCTAAAGGAATAAATCCCGATAAGGTTGACTTCGATCTCGTTTCCATCTATCTCCCCAGCTGAAGAATCGAGAAAGGCTATCCCTATTCCCGACTCACCCTGGTCGTAGATACTGTTGCCCTGCGCCGTAATTCTCCCCTCGCCCAAGGCTCCAATTCCGGCACCGCAGTTGAGGATATTATTGTCGAGGATCCGCGCGCTGGACGAACCACGGACTGAAATACCTCCCCCGTTTCCGTCCAGGTCGTTTTCTACGACCGCTACCGTGGAAGAATCCTCCAGGCGAAATCCCTCGTCGTCGTTATCCTTGACGGAGTTTCCCCGAGCGGTTACCTCGGCGTCACCCCTCACAAAAAAACCTTCCCTCTCGTTGCCCTCGACGGAGTTCTTTACGGCGGCGATGTGTGCGTCAGCCCTGACGTAGAAACCCCTCCCGTTTCCCGATACTTCGTTTTGAGAAAACTCACTATCAGATGAACCCCTCAGGTAGACCCCAGACCCATTGTTGTTCAAGATTCGGTTACCACCGGCTACGACTCCCGCCTTACCTCTAACGTATATTCCCGCCAGGTAGTTGCCCGAGACCTCCGAATCCGACATCGTCAGTCTCGCCTCACCTACAACAGAGATTCCCGCGGGACAGAGCCCGGCATCGGCATCGCGACAGGCTCCCTTTTCCGCCTTTGACGCCCCCATCAACTTCATTCCAGTTATTCGGACCGAGACGTCGGACGGTCCGAGGAGGATGACTGGCAGACCTATACCCTCGTCCGGAGCAACGATTTCCGCCCCTCCAGACCCTTCCAGCGTTAGGTCCTTGTCTAGCCTGACGTTTTCTCTGTACGTTCCCCCTTTAATGCTAAGGGTATCTCCGGGACTGGCCGCATCGATCCCCTTCTGAATTGAATCGTATAAACCCCCCTCCTCCATTACCGTTATGGTCTCAGCGGGGACGACGTTGATCCCCCCAATAAGGATGGACATTGTTAAGAATAGAAAAAAGATGCTCCTGATTAACTTGTTCTTCATTGCTACCTCCTTGTGGGCTGCCTGGCAGTACCCTGGGCGTGTTAACTTTCGTCAGTATACTCTATATATAATACCGAAGTCAAACTTTTCCACCTCGTTTCTTCCCATTCAGCCGTAAATGACTACACCTTTGTCCATTGCCGAGACCCTGAAACCTTGCATTTTCGGGCTTTCTGCATGATAATTAAATGTTTATAAAGTTAATCGTCGAATGTTACCTAAATTAATCCAGTCAACAGGGTAGGGCCTGGAACCGATGAATATAAGCAGGTTCAAGAATTTAAACGAAAGCAGGCAGGAAAGGATCGGGGAAGACGTCTCCCATAAGGTTGTTTCCCAATGGAGCAAACAACGTCCCGCCGATCTACAGGAATTGTCGGGGACCATTGACCTGGATAATATTACGATCGACACCAAAGAAGATATCTTTGGAATTAAGCAATCCCTCCCTCCCTCATCCAGCCTTCGCCTCAACGAATTGTTTCACGAGTTTTGTGACGACATAATCACGGAGATAGTCACGTCATTCTAATCTACCACTGGACCTTACTCATCCGTGGACGGGCCCGTTCAGGGTAATTTCGGCAGCCGCACCCCCTTACTTCACAACTTGAAAAACCTCGGGAAAAACCGTTAAATTCAATTGAGAAAGCAATTAGACTCGACTTAATTCACGAACAATTTCAGACAGGCATGAGGTATTAGATGTTGACCACGACGAGGCCCTCGCGGGGAGTATCTATCCTGGGCAGACGACTATTAGCCTTCTCTTCGAGGAACACGTTCTTATTGGTGATTTCTGCCGCCTCTTTTTTTGGCTTTACCCTCGCCTTTCTCGTTTCGACCGGCTCACTGTTCCATTCGCTCGCCTTCGGGGTCCGGACCTCTCTTTCGATATTCCTTGCTGGCGTCCTGGGAAGGGAGGTCGATCCGAACCATCGCCTGACACCGGTCCTGGCGTCACTAGGGCAGGTAATAATTGTGGCGGTGCTCTGGACCCCCCACCTGTTATTGACCCTCTGGGCCGTTATCCTATTTCGGGTAATGAACAGAACGGCGGTTCACGTCCTGGGGGTAGTGGACACCGTTTTCGCCACGGCCCTGACGCTCTGGCTCGGCCATCGACTCTCCTGGGTTATCGCCGGTGCTGGCGCGGTAGTCTTCATCGGGGACGCGGTTATTGACAGCTCTAAGGTCCGTCATCTCCTCGCGGGCATCCTCTCCGCCTCCTGGGCTGTCTACCTGCTTATTTTTGATGGTCTACCGTGGCCCGGGTTCGTCAACTACCCGGTGAAGATCGGCCTGGTGTCGCTGATCTCGGTAACCTACCTCTGGGCAATATATAGCGAAAGGCCAATTAAACCGGTCGAAAAGGTACGCTCGCCACGGAAGAGAGCACGGCTGGTCCAGCTGGTGGCGTTGGGCGTGGGGATCCTGTTTCCCCTGTGGACCGGATCGGATGGATTTCATCAAATCGCCACCTTCTGGTCGGTCCTGGGAAGCACTTCGCTCGTCAACGTTTTCAGCGTTCTCTAGGATTCTAAGGCCCGACAGGGGATTACCTTTTCGGGTTGAGCGGGCCTCTTAAAGAGAGTTAAACGGCTTAAAACTCGTAGCTAATTCCAAAGAAGTAGTGAAAGAAACTGAGGTAGTAATTGATATTCTCCTCTATTTCTGCGGAGAATCCGTTTTGAGCGGAGGCGTTTATGATCAAAGTATTGTAGTTGTAATGATTAAACCCACCACTTAGAACAAGGGGTATTCCAAACCTTCTTAAGGAAAAATCTACACCAAAGAGGAAGTCAAATCCGCCCAATCGTGTATATAGATTCGACGTTAAGTTGCCGCCCCCACCTCCTTCAGAGATGTTTACCGCACCACTCGTCCCGGTGCCAAAAACCCCGACCCCGAAACTGGGTTCTACGCCTCCATTAGAAGGGAGAACGTACTTTAAGTGCGCGGAATAGTAGTCAATGAATCCGGAACCCTGAGCGGTGTACTGAGTTGAACCGAGGGTATAGTTTTCGTCCAGGTAAAAGGCAGTCACGTTGCCCGCCACGTCGAGACCGAAAGGGCCCAGGTTAGCGGCAACGCTGGGTAGAAACATATCGTGCTGGAACAAAGCAGGGATAAACTTGCCGCCAACCCGTAGGTCAAAAAACCTGTCATCGGCGGCGTGACCGGTGCCTGGAAAACTTGTTATAAAAATGAACGATAGAAAGACGATCGCGAGCAGTGCAAACCTAGAATTTCGCATTGGAAGGTACCTCCTCTGCGAGAAAATAATTCATAACATACGTTAACTTAGTTCTGAATTTTTGTCAAGAAACCGGATCAGAGGAGGTTAAACGAAAGAAGTGCAGATGGTACCCGGCCACGTTTATCCCCCTGACGTATTCGGGACAGCGAAACCCGACCACGGCCCCGGAGGCAGCGGTTTAAGTTGAGCGTCGAAAGAACTTGACGTAGGTTTTTACGTGATAAACAAAAACCGTCCGATTTCTCCCCGGGGATAGATCCGGGGATTCCTCGGCAAGTTTTGGTGAGACATGAAAGTATTGATTTTGTACTTCAGCGGTACAGGAAACACTAAATTCATCGCCAGGAAGATAGGGGTAGAACTCGAAGAAAGAGGCCACAGCGCCACCCCGGCCTCTGTTGAAAAACTAAAACCGACAGAGGTGGGTTCCTACGAACTGCTCGTCTTCGGGTATCCTATCTACGGTTACGACATGCCCGACTTTCTCAACGACTACCTCGAGCAAATGAGTCTCCCCTCGAGTCGGAACGCGGCCGTGTACTACACCATGGGTTACGACGGAGGTAACTCCCTGAGGACGACGGCGGAGAGATTAACCGCCCTGGGATTTAACGTAGTGGGAACAGCGGAGTTCAAGATGCCCGGAAACGACGGACTCGCCATCATGGACAAAGATTCTGAGACGGTCCACAAGGTGCTCAACACTGATTACGAGGAGTCGCCGGATATCGTGGAGAGGGTAAAGGACCTGGTGGACCAAATCGAAGGAGGGAATAACCAAAACGGGGATGAACGAGACTCAGTTCTACCCCAAAAGCACATACTCTACCGGTTCCTGACGCCGATAACCAAGTTTCTGTTCAAGTTATTTGAACGGGGGTTCACGGGAAGGTTTCGGGCGGACGACAGCTGTATAGGCTGTGGCCTCTGCGAGAGGATCTGTCCGGCGGATAACATCACCGTACGTGCGGGAAAGGTAGAGTTTGGAGATGACTGCTATTTCTGCCTCAGGTGTCTACACCAGTGTCCAGTTGAAGCAATTCAAATCACGAGATTTACGGAGGGAAAGTTTCGTTACCGGGGACCGACCGGTGATTACGTTCCCGCTCCATTGGAACAAAACAGAGAAGCAAAAAATCGTTGAAAAGTAGCCAGGGGTGCCATACGGTTCATCGTTATGCTGATTGGAATATTTCTCTCCCTCGGCGCTGGGTTTTTGAGCGCCGTGGGGTACGTCGCCGTCAAACACGGGCTGGAATCGACCGATTATAAGGTATTCATCGTTCTCAGCCTCTTCATCGGCGTCGCAATCTCCGCTGCGCTTCTCTGGACAATTGGGGCCGGCTTAAGCGGTCTCCCCCTTAAAGCGGCACTTCCTTTCCTCGCTACCGGTGGGCTTGGCGGGGGACTGCTGGCCCGGGTCTCTATAACCAGGGCGACCAACGAGATCGGCGCGTCGAAGACACACGCCTTTACATCGGTTAGCCCCCTCGTTACCACCCTATTCGGAGTCCTGTTTCTCGGAGAACAAGTCAGCTTCCAGCTTGGGGTGGGGACGGGCATAGTCGTAGTGGGGGCAACCTATCTCTCGTTCATCGCCTACAGGGAAGACTCTGCGGCTCCCGAGAAACCCGCAACCGGGGAGATCAACTGGCTGCTCGGCCTGGGCCTGGCCTTCTACGGTATGATTATGTTCGGCTTTCATCCCGTGCTGAGAAAGCTCGGCGTCGACCTGGGTGCCACCCCTCTACAGGGGGCATTCATCAGGTTCACCACTGGCTTCGTCCTCTACGTTGCCTACCTCGCAGTATCCCGCTCCGGGGTAAGGTCTAAACTTGACAGACGGATCTGGGGATACTTCCTCGCGGGTATTGCGTGGGCGCTGTCGCCAATATTCGCGATATTTGCTATAGAGTACGTATCACCTGTCGTATTTGCCTCACTCATGCGCGTTGGGCCGCTATTCACGGTCCTGCTAACCTACCTCTTCTTAAAAGGAATCGAGGAGATTGACTGGAGGATTGGTATCAACGCCGGGATCATAGTAATCGGGGCGATTATCGTTTCCACTTCGTAAGAATATTCTTCCGACCGATCCCCGCACCGGCGGTTGTTTCAGGAGGGTATACAAAATAGGAGTCCCCGGCGCGTTACCCGGGGACTTGCCGCTAAACTAAACTAAACCAACCCCAACCAGGAGAGTCAAGTCCTAATTGGAACTTCCCTCCTTCTCCATGGCGAGTTCTCCGATACCTTTCATGTTTTCTGCAACGATGGTCATGTCTTTCCCTAATGATTCCAGCTCCGCGCTCATTTCCGCGAGGGCGGTATGCCACTTGACCGTCGCCGAGTACCATCTTTCGGCGGTACTCATTAATATCGTCTGTAGCTTCCACGAATCCGCTTTTGCGTTGAGTTCGGCTGCCTTCTTCAGGTCATCAAAGGCACCTTTCTTGTACTTTTCGGCAGTTTCGATTGCCTTGTCCAGCTTTACCTCGCCTTTCCTGAACGCTTCCATGCTCTTGCTAAAATCCTGCATCTTCTTTCCGACATCCTGGAGCAGCTTGCCCGCTTCATCGCCGTAACTCGCCTGGACGACAAGCGCTCCAGAAATTAACAAGCCAAGTACCATAGTCGAAATAACTAAGAGTTTCAACTTGCTCAAAGATATCACTCCTGTATTAGTTTCAATTGTAATAAATCTTTTTCTTTCCGCAAATACGACCCATCAAACCTTACCTACGGATCGGGCCTTCGAATCAATAACTTGATCACTTAGAGTGATTTAAGATAATTGCTGTAAGTGACTACCCAGCTTATGCTCAATCATCAGGAGGAACATGTCTCTAATTCAGTTCAGCTATCGTTCATCTACGTTAGGTATGGAAAACCCCGTTAACGTCATTCTACCCCGCCCCTTTCCCCGGGACGAAACCGGGGAAATCGGGCCTCGACGAAAAGTCCCCACAGGGGGCTTTTCTACCCTCTACCTCCTGCACGGTCTGTCAAACGACCAATCGGCCTGGTCACGGAAGAGTTCGATTGAACGTTACGTCGAACCCTATGATCTTGCGGTCGTTATGCCCAACGTTGACCAGAGCTTTTACACGGATATGGCGTGTGGGCAGGACTACTGGTTAATCAAGGCCCTCCACAGCGTCGCCGCTTACGAAGTTGTGTATTGAATAATTGACCTAAGGGCGGGAGGCACAAATCGATGATAAAGAAAAAGTTATTACTTGTCGTGCTCTTGACCACGCTTGCGATAACATTAACGGGCCAGACCTCCATTTCTAACCCCCACCCACACCGAGATAGAAAAAAGACGGTTAACGCCTGCCCCGAGGAGACGAACTTAAGGCCTCACTCCGACGATTTCTCCGACTGGAACACCTACCGAAGCGAGAGGTTTGGGATCGAGTTCAAGTTTCCTCCACAGGGAACTCTTGACGTGAGGATGGAGCCAGGCAAACTGTCGATAAGGTTGGACTTACCGAAAGAATCGGGGACCCTGTTGACTGGGAAGTTCCTCTCTCTGTTGGTAAGAAAATCCTTCCTCGACCTCGTGGAAGAGGTCCCTCTAACGGGCCTCAAGGAAGGCGAGTCCGAATTCGTAGAGGTAACCGGGGAAGAATTCGAAAAATTCCGCCTGAGTGAGGGCGCAGCCGGTTCGAGATACGACTCGACGATATACCTAACCAGGTCAGAGGGCTATTACTACCTCTTCGATTTCGTCCTCAGGTCCAGTAACCCGGATGTTTACGGTGACGACCCCCCTCCCAATTTCAATCGGGCCGAGGAGAGAGAAGTCTTCGTAAAACTCCTTTCCACCGTTAAGGTCTTCTGAGAAGTTAACGAGACCGCGGATTCTGGTTATTTATCTTTTTTTCTGTTATAAACAATAATAATACAAAATATCCCATTTTGACTAAAATATATCTTTTACGGAGCCACCCCAAATGAAGTAACCTGCATCAATGGGGATACGGTCAAGACGAGATTATCTGGCTCCTACGGGGCTTTTGTATTACTAATGTATCTTTTTGACCTCAACCCGTTAACTGCATTAAAGGAGGTTATATGTCGAAAAAGTCGCAGCAGGGCGAAGGGAAGATGGGGTTTGGCGAAGTTGTGTCCATAGGAATTGGTGGGATGGTCGGTGGTGGAATCTTCGCGGTACTGGGTCTTGCCGTTAAACTTGGAAGGGGCGGTACTCCGATCGCGTTCGCCATTGCCGGAATAATTGCACTACTGACTAGCTACTCGTACGCACGCTTGTCCGTGACCTTTCCCAGCAAGGGAGGTACGGTCAAGTTTCTCGTAAAAGGATTAGGCGGGGGAGTCTTTACAGGTGGGTTGAACGTCCTCCTCTGGGTAAGTTACGTAGTCATGCTCGCTCTATACTCTTACGCCTTCGGTGGTTACGCGGCCAGTTTCTTCCCCGAAGGCTCTCAGATGATCATGCGACACGTCTTTATCTCCGCGGTAATAGTTGGGTTTACCCTCCTCAACAGCATGGGAGCAAAGCTCGTCGGGGAGGCGGAGAAGTGGATCGTGGGGATAAAACTGACGATACTCCTTGCTTTCATCGGTGTAGGCTCCATAAACATATCCATGCCTCGGCTCGAGCCGTCCGCCTGGAGTGGATTTCCTACCCTTCTGGCCGGAGGAATGATCATTTTCCTCGGATACGAAGGTTTTGAACTCATGGCGAACGCAGCCAAGGACACGAAAAACGCGAAGAAGAACCTGCCACGGGCCTTCCTTTTTGCTGTCTCCTTTGTCGTCGTCCTTTACATAGCGATTTCTTTTGTCACCGTGGGCAACCTTCCCGTTAACCAGATCGTCAGCGCCAAGGACTACGCGCTGGCCGCGGCGGCGGAGCCGGTCATGGGCCAACTAGGGTTTATTATCATTGCCATCGCCGCTCTCCTGTCCACGAGTTCGGCTATTAACGCTACCCTGTATTCTACCGCACGGGTCAGTTACATCGTCGCCAAGGACGGGGAGTTGCCCGAGATAATGGAAAAGAAAATATGGAAAAAGCCACTGGAAGGTCTATTCATTACGGCGGGCCTTAGCCTGCTCCTCGCTAATATTCTCGACGTCTCCAGCATCTCCGTGATGGGGAGTGCGGGCTTTCTCCTCATCTTTACCGCGGTCAATTACGTAAACTTCAAGATGCACAAACAGACGGACAGCAACCGCTGGATTTCCCTAATCGGGGCGGCAGTCTGCCTCGTGGCGTTTGCCGCGCTGATCTGGCACGGAGAAAGTGACATAATGGACCTCTACGTACTTGCCGCGATGATCGGTGGCTCCTTCCTGTTCGAAGTTCTGTACAGGACGTTTACCGGTCGCAAGGCAATCGAATTAAATAATTAGCAGACGAAGTTCGGTTCGCCCCCGGGATTGGTCCCCGGGGGCCCTCACCCTTTTCGGTAGATAATAATTAGGTTAATTGATACCATTGAGAAAGATCGATTATGACAAATATAGTCCAGAGCCACCGAGAGGCGAGGAGTGATATACAATGAAGATATTTATCGACACGGCTGAGTTGACGGAGATAAAGGAGGCTTACTCCTGGGGTATCGTTGACGGTGTGACGACCAACCCTTCTCTGATAAAGAAGGCGGTAGATGCGAGAGATGAGATCCACCTGGAAGAATACATCGAGGAGATCTTGCGGACCGTCGACGGTCCGGTCAGCCTGGAAGTCATCGGCCTCCGCGCGGAGGAGATGATAGAAGAAGGGGTGTTTCTTTACGAGAGGTTTAACCCCGTCAACGACAACGTCGTGGTCAAGATCCCGATCAACACGCGAACAAAAGACGGCCAAAGTAAAAAGTACGATGGGTTGAAGGCGATAAAAAAACTCTCCAGCGCGGGAATACCCGTCAACACTACCCTGATAATGAAGCCGGAACAGGCGCTGCTTGCCGCCAAGGCGGGCGCCGCTTACGTCAGCCCATTCGCCGGAAGAATTGACGACTACATCAGGAGCAACGTCGGACTGGTGAGGGGAGAGGACTACGATAAGGGAGCTCACCACGACCCGTCCCTGATGGACGAGGCCATCGTCCTGGCAAAGAGACCCTTCGAGGACGGACTTTTCGGAGAGACCCTCGAAGAGATCTACTCTGATGAGAGACTCAAGGACCTACGAAGCTCGGCAAGGGACGAGGGGATCAGGAGCGGTGCAGAGGCCGTCAGGTCGATAAAGAACATCTTCGACAACTACGACTTCGACACGGAGGTCCTCGCCGCCAGCATGCGTAATTCCAGACAGGTCAGAGAAGTAGCCGAAGCTGGTGCCGAGGTGGCCACGCTACCGTTCACGGTCATCGAAGAAATGCTCGGTCACTACAAGACGGAAAAGGGAATACTGGCCTTCAGCGAGGACGTCGTCCCAGAGTATAAAGGGATATTTGAAGGCTAGGAGCCAGATTGGCCTTCGTTAACCTCGACCTTTTCGGTCAGTTTCTCCTCGGCGATCAGCTCCTTTAACGCCGCGAGTACTTCGGGGTCGTATTTCACGCCGGGCCCCTTATTCTGCTCCTTGTCCAGCTCCTCGATCGCCTCTTCAACGCTTAGAGCCGGCCGATATGGTCGGTGTGAGGTCATCGCCTCAAAGGCGTCCACCACGGCTATTGCGCGCGCCTCTTTAAGGATATCGTCGCCCTCCAGTCCTCGGGGGTAGCCTGAACCGTCAAGGCGCTCGTGATGCTGATAGACGATCTCCGGGACCGGTCCGGGGAAGTTGATGTCGGAGAGGATCTCGTATCCATCTTTTGGATGGCGCCTGATTATCTCGAACTCGTTCTCACCCAGTTCTCCCGTTTCATTCAGTATGGCCGGCGGAGTCGAGATCTTTCCTATGTCGTGAAGCATCGCAGCAGTCTTGATGTCCCGTTTCATATCAGCGGAGGTGCCCAGCTTATCAGCTATCGCCAGACTGATGTCGGCAACGTTCCTCTGGTGCCCCGCGGTGTAAGAGTCGCGGAGTTCAACCGTCGCGGACAGGGCCTGGGTTATTCCCGCAATGGTATCCTCGAGCTGCTGGATGTTGCTCTCCAGCTTCTCCTCCCTCTTCCTCGCCAGGGCGTTGCCAATAGCCGTGGCAAAGATGCGCAGCAGGGATGCCAGTTCGTGGGACCAGTCCCTCTGCTTTTTCACTTGGTCGAACCCCACAAAGCCGAGCAGCCTGTTACCCTTGTACACGGGTACAACCAAGACCGACTGTATCCCCTGGCTCTCCAGGATCTTCTTCTCCTCCTCTGCCCTGGGGGGTAGTTCCGAGACCAGCGGGATCAAGATGTTCTCATGATCCCGTAACTTCTCGATCCACCAGGGGAAGATGTCGCTGGGCAGGTTCTGCAGGTTCTCCTTTTCAGGTTCGATCCCCTCGTTACACCATTCGTGCGTGTTATCCATCGTCTCGCCGTCATCGGAAAACTGAAACAGATACACCCGGTCTGCGTCGACGAACTCCCCAACCTCCTCGAGCATGCCGTCAATCGTCAGGTCCAGCTTATCTTCCTTCACCCCAATTAGTTCGTTGGAAAAGATGTTGATTAGCTTCCGCAAATTTTTCTTGCGGCGGAACTCGGTAATGTCCCTTGCCGCAGAGATAAGGGAGGAGACTCCGCCGTTCTCGTCCAGCTTGGGTGCCTGCGACAAGGCGAGCAGGCGCGGAACCCCGTCGGCGTTCTCCAACCAGACCTCGCGGGTTAGCTTTTCCTTGTCTCGGAACACCTTTTTGTTGCCTTCAATGCACGATCGGGCCTCCTCAGCGTCAAACATGTCAAACACCGTCTTTCCCTCGGCCTCATCCTTGTCCACTCCGAGAAAATTCGCGTGTGCCTCGTTAATCTTCCCGTAAGTTTCCTCGTCGGTCAGATACCATATTTGAACGTCAATGTTGTCCAGACAAATCCGCTGTTGTTCGCTGAGTTCCTGAATCTCCTTTTCAGCTTCCACCCGTTCGGTGATATCTCTAACCGCGCCGTACACGCGGACGACCCTTTCTTCCCTCTCGCTCCACTCCGGTCTCAACCGGTCACGAAACCACCTTACCCCGCCGGCTTTAGTGATTATTCGGTATTTTGTTTTAACCGGGTTGTTATTCATCAACCGGGCGAGTTCGCCCTCTGTCATCGGGACGTCATCAGAATGGAAGTGCGTTAACCATTGGTCGAAGTTTCTTATCTCTTCCGGGGGATAGGAGGTAACACGTTCAAAGGAACCGGATATCCAGTCCACGTTAAGTTTTCCTGAAGGCAAAACTTCCAGGGAATAAAAATAATCGGAGGAAAGGTCGGAAATTATCCTATGGTGTTTTTCCTGCTCTCGAAGTTCCCGCTCCGCCCGAACCCGCGCCAGAAACGAGGCAACCTGTTGAGAATATACCTTGACGAGTCCCCTGTTCTCCAGGGAAACCCCGGGCGGCATGACGACCGTAAACCTGCCAATCATCTCGCCTTCTCTGGCCACCTTGATAACCGCCGTATTGCCGGCCTCGATGCATTCCTTCATTGCCTCACAGAGCTTGGCGGGCAATGTCCGGCCTGCGAGTTCATCCAGCCCGTTAAAGACGGAGATCGTCGCGGCACTTATCCTCTCTTCACAGTCGGAATCCGGATCCCAGGTCCTGCCGACCGGGCTAAGGTCTTCCGCAGAGCCCAGCACCTGGGATAACTCGTCCGCCGCGGAGGTCGCGACGGTGGTTATCTTTCCCGTCTTGGAATCGCGTACGTCAAACGACGCGAATACTCCTCCAGCTATCGATCGCACCCGCTGGACAATCCTGTTGTGGTTAATTTCCCCGGGCGTCCCCTGGAGCAACTCCTGTGAAGAACGAGCAACCTTCATCTCCTCCGTAATGTCGGTGAAGTAGGTCACGAAGTACTTTTTCTGGGGAGAATAAGCCTTGACGTTGTACCAGCGGTCGAGTGGCTTTGAGTACTGCTGAAACTCCTTCCCCTTACCGGTGAGGGCTACCTCTCCGTACTCCTGAACCCAGTTGAACTCTCCACTTTCGAGGCCGGGGAGGACCTCGGTGGCACGCTCGCCGATTATCCTCTCACCGGTCAAGCCAGTCATCTCTTCGAAGCTGGAGTTTACGTCGAGGAAGACGTAGTCGATAGGGTTACCGTAGTCGTCAAGGATGACCTCGTGGTAGGCATAGCCCATGGGTGCCTGTTCGATAGCTTCCCTCAGGAAACCGCCCTGCTCCGCCACTGACTCGTCCACGAATTTGCCTCCCACTAAAAAAGTTTATTTACCTTACCTTCACTATATGATATTCTTTTTTATCCAAGAAATCAAAGTATAAGTTAGCATACATTTGTTGACAATTACTTTCACATATATTACGGTCGGCCCCCGGTCGGGGGTAAGACTGTAGTCAGCCCGTTGGCAAACTCGCTGGAACCATTTACAATAGTAGCGACAGCGTCGAAAACTTTATTGATATCTCCGACAGGAGGATTTGCAGAGACAAAATATACGGAAGAGAGGACACGAGAGGTGAATACAGTTATTCTGCCATGTTATGCATGAAGGACCTCCCTCTGTTCGATCACCTGAAACCTGAACAGAGGATGAGTATATTAGAACTCGCGGCGAAACACGATTACGGGGCTGGCCGGACGCTATTTCACGAGGGCGAGGACAAGAAGGCCCTGTACCTGATTACGAAGGGAAAGGTAAAGCTCTGGAAGTCATTTCCCGGAGGCAAGAAAGTGACGCTCTGGATCGCCCGACCCGGCGACGTACTCGGCGAGGATTCTCTGTTCGTATCAACCAAGCACCGTAAGAACGCCACGACCATCGAAGATTCGTTCATCTGCGCCTGTTACAAGTCGGAATTTGAACTCTTCGTCAAAGACAACCCTGAACTCGCGGTCAGGATAATTAAGAACCTGGGCGAGAAACTCTCTCACTCGGAGAACTGGCGCGGTCTGCTGGCGGGCCACGACAAGAAGTCCCAGCTCGGAAGATTGATGATCAGGCTGGCAGACAGGTTCGGCACGGCCCGTAACGGATCGACCAAGATTGACCTCGACGTAACCCATCGGGACCTGGCCGATTTCCTCGGAGCTTCCCGGGTAACCGTAACTAATTCCCTCGGAGCCCTACCGGGGGTCAAGACCGACAATAGCCATATCAGGGTTGATAGAGAGAAACTGGAGGGCTTCCTCGCGGAAAACACTTGAATGTAAAAAATTTTACTGAAACCTCCTCGGCCCACCAGTATCATCGGGACCGATAATTAATCGCATTACGCGAACACAAACATCAAAATAGAGGAGGTATGTACTATGAGCGTAAGAGAAGACATTCACAGCCAACTTGTAGGTGGACTTAAAGGAGCTGACTTTCCGATTGACGACCCGGAGGCACTGCTAAATTCCTTTCCGGACGGCCCGGAGACCACGTGTAAATCTGGCGACGTCGAGGTAGTGGCAGCTGACGCCGGAGACCTGTTGAGCGGGGATGACTTTCCCTTTGAATCGGCCGAGGAAGTCGCCGACACGATCGTCGACCGGGCGGGGCTTTAAACTGGAAATTTCGTTTTACGTCCCCGGTAAGTAATGCTGCCGGGGACGATAAAAATTATCGTCTGATTGGACATACCTACACCCCAGCCCTCGCGGGGGGGTCCTCACGAATTCTCCTTCACCTTGGTAGCCGATGTTTGTGATCATCCCACCAGCTCGTTACGTTAATGCAATCCTCAAAAGCCTTGGAAGAGCCAAGAGCCCCGATCGCGGAATCTACACCTTCCCCGTCGTTCAGTTCCATGGTTCTCTCTAGGGGTCGACCTCGGCGAATTCAATTACCTCATCGGCGCCGTACTTTTGGCAAACTCTTTCCGTTTCGGATCGGTCTCAACGACGAAAATCTTCCCAGCGACAAGCAGTTCCGTTCCCTTCGTCGCCATCAGGCCAACCGGCCCCCAAGCAAAGACCGCTACCGTATCACCAAGCGGGCCGTTTACGGTAATTAAGGGTTGAATCGGGAAATGAGACGATGTATTATAATGAGTGAGGTCTCACTCATTATCTCACGGGAGGTCATCGCGTTGACGAAAAAGAATCCTTCAGAGCGCAAGGAAGAGATAAGAAAAGCTGCGGTCCAGGTAATTTCTAATCTAGGCTTTCACAAAACTACTACTGACAAAATCGCCGAGGCCGCGGGTCTATCAGTAGGCACGATTTATAACTACTTTGAGGACAAAGAAGAGATCCTCTCATACATATTCGAGGTCGAGCGAGAGAAGTTAAAAAGCTTTTTCTCGGACCTGAACGACAGCGCGCAGTCTCCGGCGAAAAAGCTCCGCCTCCTTCTGGACAGACACTTCGAGATGGCACTAGAGAACAAGAAGGAGTCTAAGCTCCTCATTGACCACCGGCAGATGCCGGTAAGGAAGGTTTCAGTGGAGATACTGGACTATTCAATACTGCTGAAGTCCTGCTTCCAATCAATCCTAGAGGAAGGAATTGCCAGCGGGGGGGTCCGTGACGACCTCGACCCGGAGTTGATCTCGGGAATGATAATCGGCGCAGCGGACTCAGTCGTCGTAAAGTCTTTTTTCACCGACGAGTCCCCCGATGAAATCTTCAAGGGAGTCAGCGAAAGGATTATACGAGCACTTTTACATGGCATTCTTTCCAGCAAAAACCAACAGGTATGAACCATGATCCCCATTGAGGGATAACAGAAACTATACACCGAAAGGAGGACCATAAATTGGAAAAAGAAGAACTCAGCTATCCATATGTGAACGCAATAGAAGAACTTGTGTTTGAAGTCCTGGGTGACTGTGTGATTTCAACGAAGTCCTACACGAAGTACTCGGGCGAGAATAGAAACGGTGAGAGTCTCGTAAAGACGAGTTACAGAAAATTTGAGGCGGAAAAACTTGACCGCCTGGTAATGGAAAAGTACGAAATAAGGGGTCACGGCGGTCTGGTAGTAAACGCATATACCAAACCGGAGTTCGGGATCCCGATTCTCACCCTCCAGCTCGGAGGCTCGGGCCCCGACAGGACCCTGGCAATTATAGATATAATCGGCACAGGGCCTGAGACGGACCTGGCGCCGATTCAATCGTTGTACGGGAAATTTGAGGGTCGTTATTCTGGAACAGACCTGGAATGGGTGGAGAAGATAACGTCGGATTACCCGTTAGTAAACCAATACGAGCCGATCGATCCGGGGGTAATTTACGAGAGTTTTAAGTCCTACTTATCTACGTGGCTAAATGAATATTATGTACCTGCAACGGAACTCAACGAACAGAAATATCTAGATCACGTATTTGATTCGGTCCTGAAGTTTAAACAAATTCTCCACGAAAACGACGTGGGCCTAGACCTATACGAGAAAAACTTTAACGCAAACATGCTGAAAACTATTGAGCAAGTTGCCTTCGGAGGAAGACCCTCCCTTGTCGAAGAGAATATACCTCAAAATCAAAACACCAACGGTGGTGGTAGAGAAGGAGAGGGTCACTCCGGGGTAAATTGGACGGATGAAGCGCTAAATTACTTAAACAAGGCGCCGGCATTCGTCAGAGAGAGGATAAGAAAGAACGCCAGAGAAAAGGCCGAGAAAAATAACGTCGGTGAAATAGACGTCGATTTCATTGACAACCTGCGCTGAAGTGAATTACGACTTCTTGTCCTGAGAGTAGACCGTCTCTCCACCAAGTACCGTGGCCTTGACGTCCATATCCTTTATCTTCTCTGGCTCTTCCATGGGGTCGCGGTCGAGGAGGACGAAGTCAGCATACTTGCCGGGCTCAATTGATCCCACTTCATCTTCGGTTCCCGCCGCTTTGGCGCCCCCTAACGTATACGCCTTTACCGCCTCATAAGGCTCCATTCTCGCAGATTCGAAGGGGGCGTTGACCGCCCAGTGGACCCCGTAGAGGGGGCCGAATGGCATGCCGTCCGACCCAAACGCCAGTTTCAGGCCAGACCGTCTAAAAAATTCGAACCGATTAAGGGTAGGCAGCCTATCACTCCCCAGCCTCTCCTCGTACATATCACCAGGTAGACCCCAGTTACCGGTGAAGTTCGGTTGGGCCGAGATGACCAATCCCAGGTCACCCATCCTTCGCGCCTGCTCATCGGTCGCCATGACGGCGTGCTCTATCCTGTGACTGACTCGAGGGTTCCGGCCCGCGGCCTCAAGTTCCTCGAAACAGCTGACAACTTCTTCTATCGCTCCGTCGCCGATAGCGTGTACCGCAACCTGAAGTCCGTTTTCATCGGCCCGTTTGATGAGGTCAAGCAACTCCCCGTGGGGGTGTATTTGCATCCCGTATTCGTCCTCACAGTCGGCGTATGGTTCTTTCAGCAGTGCGGACCGAGAACCGATCGACCCATCGGAGAAGAGCTTAAGCCCGCCGAGGGTTAGCCTGTCTCCGCCGAAGCCGGACTCTAAGCCCAGGTGGATTGCTGAGTCAAGGTAGTCCTCCGTGAAGTATAGACAGGAACGGACTCTGAGTTCTTCGTTACGTAAAAGCGCCTGGTAGGTCCGCAGGTAGCCCTCAAACCTCCCCGGCTGGACGGCCATCTGGTGGATAGACGTAACCCCTTTTTCTCCCGCCGCCTCTACCGCACGGCGGAGTCCCCGCTTGAGTTCGTCCCTTCCGTAATTGACCGCCTTTCTAACTTCGAGCGAGGCGTCCTCGGTCAGGACGCCCGTGTACGCCCCACCCCTCTTCTTCGCCCCGCGGACCCCCTTGAGGTCAATCAATTCTAGTGCGGGTGAATTCACCGAGAAGGTATGCATATCGACCCTTCCCAGAGCGACTGGCCTGTCGGGGAAAACGCGGTCCAGTTCGTAACGGTCTGGAAAGCTTCCGTCGTCTTCCCACTTGCTTTCGTCCCAGCCGGTCCCGAGGACCCAGCCCTCCCTTCCGGTCCGTTTTGCCCCTTCCTCCAACCTCTGGAAGAGCTCCTCCTTTGACGCTGCAGCACTCAGGTCTAGCCAGTACAGGTCGTCCAGACCCAGATCGAGGAAATGAACGTGAGCGTCGACGAACCCCGGCAGGAGGGACTCGCCGTCCAACTCTACTATCTCAGCTTTCTCCGAAGCCGTCCCTGTAACCTCCTCCAGAGTTCCAGCGGACTCAACCCGGCGATTTACGATCCTGACCGCTTCCACTCTGGGGGTTGCCGGGTCCATCGTATAAATCTTTGCTCCATGAATTATCTTTTCCACAGTTCCCTCCTTATGAATAGATTATGTAACATATGAAATATAACTGCTCAAGAGACAAGGAAAAAGTTAGCTGGATCACGCCTCTTTCGCAAGTACTTAGACCAGGGTTAACCAATTGATAATATTGACTTTCAAACCAAAGATATTACAATATCATAACGTCTTCTGTTTCTTCTAGGGAAAAGGGACACAGGGATTGAGTACCCAGAAGAATTGCTGGAGAGATTTTCCTCAGGCGCTAACCGCCTGAGTCTTTGCATCTATCGGAAAAAGGGGGTCTGTCGAGGATGAAGATCGGGGTTATCGGCGCGGGGCCAGGTAGTCTCGCCGCAGCGGATCTGCTGGTCAACGCCGGGTATGACGTAAGCGTGTTCGAAAAGGAAGGAGTAGTCGGGGGGCGAAACGCCTCAATAAGGACAGGAGAGTACACCTTCGACGTGGGGCCGACCTTCTTGATGATGGATTTTATCCTCAGGGAAATATTCGAGGAGTGCGACAGGGACCTGGACGATTACGTGGACGTGGTTCCCCTCGACCCCTACTACCAGTTGATCTATAGCGATGGAAGCAAGCTCAAGCTGGGCCCTGACAGAGGCGAGGTGAAAGAATCGCTTAGCGGTTTCAACCCCGCCGACGCGGACGGATTTGACAGCTTCTTTTCGGACAACGAGAAGAAGCTGAACAGAGCCCTTCCCGCGCTGCAGCGTGGATACTACAAGTACTCCGACCTCCTCTCTCGCGAGGTACTCAACATGCTGCCCGTTCTTAGACCGTTCACCAGCCTCTGGGATGAACTGGGGAAGCACTACTCAGAGGACAGGGTTAAGATCGGGTTTACGTTTCAGTCTAAATATCTGGGGATGTCGCCGTACAACTGCCCTTCGATGTTCAGCATCATTCCCTTCATAGAACACAAGTGGGGAATTAAGCACGTCACCGGTGGGTTAAATCAACTCGCCGTGGCGATGGCTGACCTATTCGAGGAGCTGGGAGGAGACCTTCAGCTAAACAGGCCGGTCAGGGAAATAGAAATCGAGAGCGGGAAGGCGAGAGGCCTTAAATTCGAAGACGGGACGGTTGAAGAGTTCGACGGAATCGTCATGGGCTCCGACTTCGCCTGGTCGATAAAGAACCTCGTCCCCGAGAAGAAGAGGGGTAAATACAGCGACGCGAAGATGGACGGCATGAACTACTCCTGTTCGACGTTCATGCTCTATCTAGGGCTCGACAAACTCTACGACGACCTGGAACACCACAACGTCCTCATCTCCGAGGACTATCGGAGAAACTTCAAGGAGGTGGAGACGGACAAGGTTTTCCCACAGGACCCATCCCTCTACGTTCAGAACCCCTCGGTCACAGACGCCACGCTTGCCCCCGAGGGAAACTCGACCCTGTACGTCCTCGTTCCCGTACCCAACTTGAAGGGGGAGGTCGACTGGGAAGAGGGGCGGGAATATTACCGGGAACTGACTCTGGGCAGGCTAAAAGAGGGCGCCGGTCTAGGCGACCTGGAGGACCACATCGACTACGAAAAGATAATAACTCCGGAAGACTGGAAGGAGGACTTCAACGTCGGTTACGGGGCCACGTTTAACCTGGCCCACAACCTGACCCAGATGCTGGCCTTCAGGCCGAGAAACAAGTTCGAAGTCTTCGACAGGGCATGGCTCGTCGGTGGAGGAACCAATCCCGGAAGCGGACTGCCCACTATCTACGAGTCGGGCAGGATAGCCGCCCATAATATCATGGATACGTTCGGAGAGTGATGGATATAGATAAGCCTCAGGCGATAAAAAGCGTCAACCCGGTAACAGGGGCCCTCACGGAGTACCGTGTCCCCAGCAGCGATGAGATAAATGCGACGGTACGGGATGCCCGGGAGTCCTTCGATTCCTGGAAGGAACTCGACCTCGAGGATAGGTCCGGATACCTGGGGCAGATAAGAGATGTAATGGTTGGCGAACTTGACTGGATCGTAGGGGAGATCACGGAGGACACCGGCAAGGTCGACGTAGAGGCGTTGATGTCCGACGTACTCCCTACGGTAGAGATAATCAACTACTACGAAAAAGAAGGTCCCGACATCCTGGGGCGGGAGAAACGGAAGACGCCCTTTTACTTGAGACAAACCGAATCCTACGTGGAGTACGATCCCCTGGGGGTTGTCCTGGTCATATCTCCCTGGAATTATCCCCTCCAGCTATCGATGATCCCGACGATCAGCGCTCTCATGGCAGGGAATACCGTAATCCTAAAGCCGTCGGAGGTAACGCCGCTCACCGGAAAACTCTCCGAGGAGATAATGAAGCGGGCCGGCCTGCCCGAGAACGTATTCCAGGTCGTCCAGGGTGGGGGCGAGGTGGGGAGCCAGCTCATCGACGCGGGGCCGGACAAGGTCTTCTTCACCGGAAGCGTGGAGACCGGAAAGAAGATTGCCCGGCAGGCCTCGGACCAACTCATCCCCGTAGAGTTAGAATTGGGGGGCAAGGACCCGATGATCGTCTTCGACGACGCGGACCTGGACAGGGCGGTCGAGGGCGCGCTGTACGGAGCGTTTTCCAACGCGGGCCAAATCTGCGTCTCGGTAGAGAGGTGTTACGTGCAGTCCGGAATATACGAGGAGTTCGTCGAATCGGTTACATCGAGGACGATGGAGTTAACCGTTGGCACGGGTAGGGACGCGGATATCGGGCCAATAATTTCTCCCCACCAGCTGGAAGTGATAGAGGAACAGGTAACCGACGCGGTGGATAAGGGTGCCAGGCTCCTGACGGAAATGAAGAGGAACGGCAACTTCTTCTACCCTCAAGTCTTAGTAGACGTGGACCACTCGATGAAGGTCATGACCGAGGAAACCTTTGGCCCCCTCCTCCCGATTAAGAGGTTCGATTCCGAGAGCGAGGCGATCGAGCTGGCAAACGACTCCCGCTACGGCCTGAACTCTTCGGTCTGGAGTTCCGACGTCAGGCGCGCGGAGAGAGCAGTCAGGAAACTGGACGTGGGAAACAGCTTCATCAACGACGTCGTCAAGAACTCCGGCAATCCCTATCTCCCGTTCGGGGGCGCCAAGCAAAGCGGAATCGGTGCCTATCACGGCCCCGAAGGGCTAAAGGCGTTCTCCCGGCGCAAGTCGGTGATGGTCAGTAGGGGTCGGGGAAAGGAACCGAACTGGTTTCCCTATACGGGCGGACTGTACGACGTTTTGAAGAGGTTAATCCGTACGCTGTTCGGAGAACCCGGACCGATGGAGAAGGTTAAGAATTACGTTTCCCTGTTCAGAGAGCTCGGATGAAAAAGCTACGGGTCCAAATACAACAAGATATCAAACGCCGCCCGAGGGCGAAGGAGGTAAAGCTATGAGCGATGGAGAACGGGTAGTCGTCGTCGGTGCCGGCCTGGGAGGAATATCCTCGGCCATATCCCTGGCGACAGAGGGCTACGAAGTCCACGTGTACGAAAAGAACGACCACCTGGGTGGTAAGTTAAACGTAACCGAACAGGAGGGGTTCACCTTCGACCTCGGCCCGTCCATCCTGACCATGCCCCACGTCTTCGAGGAACTGTTTGATAGGGCGGGGAAGGACATGGAAGACTACGTCGAGATCGAAGAGATAGACCTCCAGTGGCGAAACTTCTTCGAGGACGGGCGGGTAATCGACCTCTACAGCGACCCGGCCGAGACGGTAAAGAAAAATGACGGCCTGACGGAATCCGACCGAGCTGACCTCGAAGACTTCGTGTCCTATTCACGGGGGCTGTACGAAGCTGCGAAGAAGAGTTACTTTGACGAGGGCCTGGACACCCTGTGGGAGATACTCAAATTTCACGGCCCGATCAGCGCCCTGCGAGAATTCGACTACTTCCATACCATGCATCAGG
Organism: Candidatus Bipolaricaulota bacterium; assembly: GCA_018400715.1. Classification (GTDB taxonomy): domain Bacteria; phylum Bipolaricaulota; class Bipolaricaulia; order M55B111; family M55B111; genus M55B111. The sequence continues at coordinate 31,593 of JAGYME010000001.1, read as the reverse complement.
GAGTAGAGTCCCGAATCGGGGACCCTTACCTGGTAAAGATAATAGACTTCTTCATAAAGTACGTAGGGTCGTCACCTTACGACGCCCCCGCCGTCCTCGCCCTTCTGCCGTACGTACAATTCGAGTTTGGTCTATGGTACGTCAGGGGCGGGATGTACAATCTGGCCAGGGGCTTGAGAAAACTCGCCGAAGAACTTGGCGTCCGGGTCCACCTCGGACGAGAGGTAAGGGAGATGGAGACTTCCGGAGGGGAGGTGGTCGGGATATCGCTAGATGACGGCGAGGAAGTCAAGGGTGACCTGTTCGTCTCCAACATGGAGGTCATCCCAGCCTACGAAGAGCTCCTCGGAGACCGGGGGAAGACCGTCGAGGATTACAAACGGAGGTTCGAGCCGGCCTGCTCCGGATACGTCCTCAACCTGGGCGTCGACAAGAAGTTCGACCAGCTAGCTCACCACAACTTCTTCTTTTCCCGGGACCCGGAGAAGCACTTCTGGACCGTCTATCACGAGCGGAAGCTACCCGAGGACCCGACTATATATCTGGTCGCGACGACGAAGACGGACGAGTCTCAGGCCCCCGCGGGCTGCGAAAACATTAAGATTCTCCCTCACATACCCCACCTCCAGGACGACCCCTTCGACGAGGACGAATACTCAGGTTTCAGGGAGAAGGTGCTCGACAAACTTGAACGGATGGGCCTGGAAGGCCTGCGGGACCACATAGTGACAGAGATCGAATGGACTCCGGAAGACATCAAGGATAATTACTATTCGACCAGGGGAGCGATATACGGAGTCCTGTCCGACAGGAAGAAAAACAGGGGATTCAAAGCCCCGAAGAAGAGCGAAAAATACGACAACCTCTACTTCGTCGGCGGGAGCGTCAACCCCGGCGGAGGGATGCCCATGGTTGTCCTGTCCGGCCAGCAGGTCAGGGACAAGATAATTGGCTGAGACCGACCGGGCGGAAGTATACCCGCTTCAGGGGGGTTATCGGTGTAGGGTCGTCCAGCAATTTGATTAAAATTTCTGCCTCCAGTAGCATTATCCTAAAGCTAAAGTAACTTTACGCGAGGTATTACAACATGAAGCACGAGACGATGGAGTTTACGGACGGAGGTCTAAACCTGATCGACCAGCGGAAATTGCCCGGAGAAGTTACTTACTTCAGGGCGACCGACTATCGAGACGTGAGGTTAGCCATCTCGGACATGGTCGTCCGCGGAGCCCCGGCAATCGGCGCAACTGGAGCTTATGGCACCTACCTGGCGGCGCTCGAGTACTCTTCCAGGCCAAAGGACGAATTCCTGCAGTTAGTCAAGGAAGCCTGCGACCAACTCGCTTCGGCCCGGCCGACGGCGGTAAACCTAACCTGGGCGATCGACCAGATGAAAGGACTGATTGACGAACACGCCGACCAACCGATTGAAGAAATACTCGAGGTCTTATTCGACGGGGCTGAAGAGATCGCCGCGGAGGACGTGGAAATCAACAAGGAGATGGCACGTCACGGGGTCGAAGTGGTCCCACGGGGGGCAAACGTCCTTACTCACTGCAACACTGGAGCTCTCGCCACCGTTGGTTACGGGACCGCCCTCGGCGTCATTCGAGAGGCCCACAAGACCGGGAAAGGAATTCACGTCTACGCGGACGAAACTCGACCGCGATTGCAGGGAGCCCGCCTTACCGCGTTTGAACTGGTCGAAGAGGAGATCTCGGCAACTCTCATCGCTGACAGCGTCGCCGCCACGTTGATCAGAGACAAGAAAGTAGACGTGGTCCTGGTAGGAGCGGACCGGGTCGCCGCCAACGGGGACACGGCAAACAAGATCGGTACGTACGGGCTTTCGGAACTCTGTGCGGTCCACGACGTTCCTTTTTACGTAGTTGCCCCGACGTCGACAGTGGATTACAGCGTCGAATCGGGAGCGGATATCGAAATCGAGGAGCGCTCCCCGGAAGAAGTCCTAATGATAAACGGTAAACGGATTGCCCCCGAGGAAATTGATGTATACAACCCCGCCTTCGACGTTACGCCGGCAAAGAACGTAACCGGAGTAATAACTGAGCGGGGGATCGCGAGAAGTCCACTTAAAGAATCACTTAGCAGGTTCAACGATTGAAGTAAGTAAACAACTAAAGAAATCTTAATCCCAGGCCAAAAAATCAGGGAGGTAACGATGAACAAAACCCTAGCAACCGGGTTAATCTTTTTATTAGTCCTAACCTTAACCCTCGGATTTTCTTTAACGGCCGCGGCAGCGGAAAGCAGAATTGCCATAGTCTACGCCACTGGTGGTCTCGGAGATAAGTCGTTCAACGACGCCGCGCACCGCGGAATCCTTCGGGCCGAAGAGGAACTCGGAATCGAATCTGACGGGGCGGAACCCTCGGCAATCGCCGAGTACGAGACGTACTTGAACAGGTTCGCCTCCACACGACGTTACGACCTGATAATTTCCATCGGGTTCGACCAGGCAGATGCACTAACCAAGGTAGCGGGGCAGTATCCGGACCAGAAGTTCGCCATCGTGGATGCCGTGGTAGATCAGCCTAACGTCGCCTCGTATGTCTACTCGGAGAACGAGAGAGGTTTTCTCATGGGTGTGGCCGCCGCACTTATGACCACGAGGACGGAGGACCCGATGATCAACCCCGAGAAAAAGGTCGGGGTAATCGGCGGGATGAAGATTCCCCTGATTGACTCCAACATCGCCGGGTACATAGCCGGCGCACACTACGCCGATCCGGACGTTGACGTCTCCTACTCGTACGTGGGAACGTGGACTGACCCAGCCAAGGGCAAAGAGCTGACGATTTCCATGATCGAAAACGGAGCAGACGTGATCTGGGGTGCAGCCGGTAGATCGGGACTCGGCGTAATTAATGCCGCAAAGGAAAACGACATATACGCCATCGGAGCGGACTCTGACCAGGGCTACCTGGCACCCGAGCACATGCTGACCAATGGGATGAAGTTCGTGGACAACACGGTCTTCCTCGCCATAGATCAGACGATAAACGGAAACTTCCTGCCGGGCATGAACGTCCTCGGAGTGGCAGAAGGCGGGCTTGGTTACACTGAGAGCCTCCTCCCCGACTCGGTAGTCGAAGAACTGGAAGAGGTCAAGGAGAAGATCGTCGCCGGTGAACTCGAGATTCCCGAGAAGGTAGAGGACGCAGAGTAAACGAGAGGTTTAACGTATAACGGGAGTACAAGATCATGGTTCCCGGGTAAACCGGGGGCCATGATCCTTTTTCTAACACCGCAAGGGCGATTGACATGAACGCCGTGGAGATGAAGGGGATCACTAAGATATTCGGTAATACCGTCGCCAACGACGGGGTGGACCTCTCCGTCGAGGAGGGAGAGATTCACTGCATCCTTGGCGAGAACGGCGCGGGCAAGACCACGCTCATGAACGTCCTCTTCGGCCTCTACGACCGGGACGGAGGTGAGATCTACCTTCACGGGGAGGAGGTAGACGTCCGAAAGCCGAGCCAGGCAATCGACCTTGGAATCGGGATGATACACCAGAACTTCATGCTCGTAGATCGGCTCTCCGTCACGGAGAACATAGTCGCCGGAGCCGAGCCGAAAAAAGGCCTTACCCTGGACAGGAAGACCGCCGAAGAGAAGGTCCGCCGTCTCTCGGAGCAGTACGGTCTGAAGGTAGACCCACGGGCAAGGATCGAGAACATCTCTGTCGGGGACCAGCAGAGGGTCGAAATACTCAAGGCACTCCACCGGGAAGCAGAAATCCTCATCCTAGACGAACCGACGGCAGTCCTCACCCCGCAGGAAGTCGAGGACCTCTTCCGCGTCATGCGAGAACTCAAGGACTCAGGCAAGACCCTCATCTTCATCACTCACAAGCTCAAGGAAACTATGGAGATAACCGACCGGATAACTATCCTCAGGGACGGAAAAAAGATCGGGACGGCCGAAACGGAGGAGACGAACCCCCAGGACCTGGCACAGATGATGGTAGGCCGCGACGTCGTCCTCTCCGTGGAAAAGTCCCCCCGGGAAGAGAGCGCCGTCGGGTTTAAGGTCAAGGGGCTTAACGTCCCCAACCCCGAAAACAACATTAACCTGAAGGACGTAGATTTCGAAGTTCAGAAGGGTGAAATCCTCGGCGTTGCCGGGGTCGAAGGCAACGGCCAGCTCGAACTGGAGGAAGGGTTGATGGGACTGCGGCCGATCGAGTCGGGAGAGGTCCTCCTCGGAGACAGGGACTTAAGCAATCTTCCGACCCGAAAGAGGAAGAGGCTGGGCGTGGCCCACATCCCGTCTGACAGGCTACGACGCGGCCTCATCGCCGACTTTAGCCTGAAGAGAAACATGATCCTCGGATCGGAATGGTCCAAACCCTATTCCAACCGCGGCTTCCTCGATAGAAATAATATCGTGACGTACACGGAGGAGGTCGTCGAGGACTTCGACATCCGGGGCGGCGGCGCGGACGTCAGCGTGAAATCCCTCTCCGGAGGGAACCAGCAGAAGGTAATCATCGGCAGGGAATTAACTCGTGACCCGGACCTGATAATTGCCGCCCAACCGACGAGGGGGGTGGACGTCGGTGCCATAGAATACATCCACCGTCAACTGTTAGATATGCGCGATGAAGGAATCCCAATCCTCCTCATCTCGGCCGAGCTGGACGAACTGAGAACTCTAAGCGATAGGATTATCGTCCTCTACGAAGGAGAGATCGTCGCTTCCGTCGACGCGGAGGAAGTAGACGAAAGAGAGCTCGGCCTGTTAATGGCCGGCGAAAATGCGGAGGTGAGGTGATGAAAATACTCAGGAAATTGTGGGACTGGCTTAAGGAACTCTCCGGTCTTTCCGAACTCATATACTCGCTATTTGCCATTGTCTTCGCCCTGTTAATCGGGGCGATACTGATATACCTGTCGGGTCACGACGCTCTCGACGCTTATTATTATCTATTCACCGGTGCCTTCGGCAACACATACAACCTGGCCCAAACCATACTAAAGTCAATTCCGTTGATCTTTACGGGTCTGGCGGTGGCGATCGGTTTTCAGGCGGGCCTGTTCAACATCGGAATCGAAGGCCAGCTCTACTGGGGAGCGTTTACAACGGCCGTAGTCGCCGTCTCCCTCCCCGGGTTAAGCGGTTTCATATTGATACCGATTGCGCTCCTCGCCGGCGCCCTCGCCGGGGGCATCTGGGGGGCCTTCCCGGGTTACCTCAAGGCGAAGACGGGAGCTCACGAGGTTATCACTACTATCATGTTGAACTACGTGGGGATCCTGGCGACGACCTTCCTGTTGAAGAACTTCTTCAAGGCCCCGGGGCCGGTGGACCAGACCAGGACGATACCGACCCAGGCCAGAATTCCCGAGTTAATCCCTAATACCCGCCTCACCTGGGCGTTCGTCATCGGGATTGGCGTAATTCTACTGATACGGTACCTCTTTTCAAATACCTCCCTGGGATACGACCTCCAGGCGGTCGGAGCAAATACCTCGGCCGCGGAGTACGCGGGAATCTCCGTGCCCCGGATAACCGTGCTGACGATGACGATAAGCGGGGCCGTTGCGGCCCTTGCTGGAGGCACAATCGTCCTTGGAGTCCTCAACCGGTTCATCACCAACTTTTCTCCCGGATACGGTTTCACCGGGATAGCCGTGGCCGTTCTCGGCCGAAACAGGCCCGAGGGAGTCCTGGCCGCCGCACTTCTCTTCGGAGCCCTCGACGCGGGGAAGGTTTCCATGCAGCTGTTTACTGACATCCCCGGGGACCTGATAACCGTGGTCCAGGGACTGGTTATTCTACTGGTCGCCGCCCCTTCGTTTATCAGGCTGTTCTCCTCTCTATTCGGACGAGGAAGGGAGTTGATCGCCAGTGAATGACGTACTCGCGGCAATCTTCAGCATAAACACCCTGGCGGCGATGATAAGGATGGCCACGCCCATCGCGTTAGCCGCCATGGGAGGCACCTTCTCCGAGAGGTCGGGGGTTATTAACATAGGTCTTGAGGGCATGATTCTGACCGGAGCCTTCGCCGGCGTCGCTGGGTCATATTATACCGGTAGCCCCTGGGTCGGCGTCCTCTTCGCGGTGGTCTTCGGAAGCCTGGTCGCGGCGGTCTTCGCCCTGTTCACGATAAAGTTCAAGGCTAACCACGTGGTAGCAGGCGTGGGTCTGAACATCTTCGCGCTCGGGTTAACGACCTGGCTGATGCAGGTACTGTGGGGTGGCAGGGGCGTCTCACCGGACGTCAACGGGCTATCCAGGGTCTCGATACCCTTCCTGAACAAGGTACCGGTGTTAGACAAGCTCATCAGCAATCAGTCACCTCTGGTCTATATCATGTTCGTTCTTATAATCGGCGGCTGGTTCTTGCTGTTCAAGACCCCCCTGGGGCTGCGGATTAGAATGACTGGTGAACGGCCCGAAGCAGCCGACACCCTCGGGATTAACGTCTCCCGGATTAAGTACTTCAGCGTCATCTTGAGCGGAGCCCTGTCGGGGCTGGGTGGCGCCTACCTCTCCCTCGGCTACCTCAACATGTTTAGCAGGAACATGTCCGCGGGAAGGGGCTACATGGCACTGGCGGCCAATATCTTCGGGCAGTGGAACCCCCTGGGTGGGCTGGGGGCCAGCTTCCTGTTCTCCTTCAGCGAAGCCGTCCAGCTCCGCCTGCAAAGCATCAACCTGAACATAGCCAACGAACTGATTCAGATGATCCCCTACGTGATTACGATAGTCGTTCTCGCGGGAGCAGTAATAAAATCACGTCCTCCCGAGGCCCTGGGAGAACATTACGGAGTGGAGAAATAGTGTAATCGAAGATATGGGGTCAACCGCTCTTCCGTTCCACTGCTCAAATTAACCGTCGAGCTCGTTGACCACCCGCTCACGCAGCGTACCGTCGTGGATCTTTACCTGAATCTTGTACTCTTCCCCTTTGAAGACTCCACCCCTGCCCTCCAGGTTCGCAGAGACCAGTTCGCTGTCAAAATAGGACGAGTTGAATTTTGTCATAACGTGGTGGTACATTACCCGCTCAAACTTTCCAGCGACCTTTCCCAGGAAGATTAACGCGCTCTTCGCCGCCCTGAAGCCAGAGTCCAAAAAGCTCCTCACCGCCCCTCGCTGGTCTCCCTCTTTGATGCTCTCTCGCGTACAGTTAAAAGAGGATACGGATTTCTGGAGTTCTTCCCTGTGAGCTTCTTTGGGGTCGAATGCCGCCTGAGCGGCGGTCCGCTCTCTGACGCTCTCCTGGCCTTCTCCTTCTCTGGGGTGCCATTCTCGCCATGGTCCGAGCCTTTCGGCAGGGAGGTCCGCTTCGCAGGATTCCTTCTTGATGGTGTAGTTAAAGTGGTCACAGAAACTGGTTATCTCTTTCCAGTCGCCCTTCACGGTCAATCCAGCAGGTTCGTCCTTTATTGACGGGAGCTCAGTATCAGGAGGTTTATCATCGTCCTCGGTCGACTCTTCCACGTTGTTACCGGCTGCTGCTTCATCCTCTGTTTCGATCGTTGTTTTCATCGTGTACCTCCAGTTGAATTTTCACCATCCATTATATTCAGGCAGTCGGGTATGTCAACCCCCATTTTACCCCTGTTCGGGGGAACGTTGTAACTCTATCAGGACAAATTGGGGAACGTATAGGCCCTCGTACTTCTCCTGTCCGATGTATTGCCCCATTTTACCGGTCAGACCGGAAACAAAGGGGTTCAGGTTGACGTTATAAGTGATGACGATCTCGTCCTCGTTCTGTGCAAGTTCGGGGTGAGACTTGACCGCGTAGGCGCTAAACAGGTTTTTGCCTTTGTCGGTCTCCTCCGAACTCCACGGCGAGGGGACGGAATAGACCTTTCCCTGGTCCTTCCAGGGACCGGTTAGGCCGCCTGCGGTATACAGGTGGACACCATAGCCGAGGGGAGGTATCCTGAGGGAATACCAGCCAAGGAAAGAATTGTGGTCTACCGTAGTCTCAGACGTACCGGGCAACCCCGGTACCGGCGTCGGCGTACCGCCGACCTTCCAGTCACCCTCGCTCCAGACCCGCAGACGATCCCAGTTGCCGGCCTCGGCCTCTCCTACCTTTAACCGTCCCAGAGTTGACTTTGACCCAAACCCCGCCCCCTTTTCGCCGAAGACGTAGAGCCATCCGTCATGGACTAGAAGGGCCGAACCCCATGTCACTCCGCCCTCCTCTGGCAGGAAGTTAGAAAAATAATTCCATTCGGTGGGAGGTTTTTCTGGGTTACTCATCGTAAATAGCGTCGTCCCTAACGTCTTAAAGGTTTCCGTATCCTCCGTCGTGACCTTATCCGCTGCTATCACCAGAGAGTTATTGAGGCGGGCACCAACGAGGGGCCAGTAAAACTTCTCCTTTTCCTGACACGGAAATATCGGAAGTATTTTCCCGTCGTCCTCCCGCCAGTACTTCTCAATCCGGCCGAAATCACCACCCTCCATTTTTTGGGAGACGCCTATCGTGTTGTGGATAAAGACGGAGTACTTCCTCCTGCCGCCCTCGCTCTTGCCGATCAACGTATCCCCGAACAGCCAGACGTAGGTCGAGTCGTCCACCCGTATTGAAGTTGCCGCGTCGGCACCCAGCCAGGTGGGGAAGTTCGAATCTTTCGGGGGCTGGACCAGCGATTGTAGATCTTCCGGTGAAGTAGCGCTCACGACTTCGAAGTCGGCTCCACCAGCGGGGACTGACCCCATAAACAACAGCGTTATTATAACAAAGGTCGTGGGTAAAATTTCTCCGAGATTTCTCTTCAAGGTTACCTCCCAGGAATATTTATTTGGCAAGCCGCCTGTAAGTCCACGTCAGCACTGTACCCCCAAAGACCGCCCACAAGGCGAGCGAGGCTTGTAGTCCGTCCACTCCCCTCCACAGCGAAAAGTAGACCGCTAGGAGCAGAGCTATCAGTTGCGTGAGCTGGATCCTCGTCAGGTCGAGAGGTTCTCCGCTATTGTCCCCGGTCGACTGGAGGTCACGTTCTAGGGCTATCACGAAAAGATAACTAAGACCGATCGCCAGGACGGAAACGTAAACGGGGACGCTGGTGAGGTACTCAGGAAGCCCCGGCGGAGATATCAGCCAGAGGGCTAACGCCTCCAACCCCATAATTCCACCCGACACAAGGTGTTTTCGGTTTGGGTTTCTGGCCAGTCCGTCGGCCGTGAAGACGAAGAAACCCGCGGCCGCGATCACCGGTGAGACGAAATAGCCTAATACGCCTGACAGGACGGTAAGAAAAATTGTATCACCTGTCATGGCCTTTAATCCCGTCGTCCGATTTAATGCGCGGAGAGTTAACAGTGCCCAGGCGGCCACGACGAGGCCAGGGGTCCCCCAAACGACTATCGGGCCGACGATCCCCACGGAGGCGAGGGTAGCCGTCGCCGCGTTGTCCGGTTCGAGCTCCCTCCCTAGTGCCCAGGTCAAGAAGATCCCCAGGGCACCTCTACCCGCAAACGCGAGCGAGTCAAGAACTCCACCCGAAAGCAGTAACTCACTCACCAACAGGCCGACGAAGCCGACACCGGTAAAGATTATGATAAACAGGTTGCTCGGGTAATTCGGGTCCAGCGGTCTTCCTATCGCCGAGGGCTGATTTACCTCTGCCATTTTTTCACCTCAAAGCAAGAATCAGGTCTCTACATGGTAAAAAGTAACCGGCCTTCAGACAAGAAGGAAGAAGCGATTCAGTTCAACGCCTTCCGGAGGACTCTCTCCGCCCGGTCGTAGGAAAAATACTCCTTACCCAACTCGTAGTTAACCTCGACGGCCTTTCGGCGGACCCCCGGGTCCGTCAACACTTCCTCCACCTCATGAATTGCACCTGATTCGACTTCTCCATCTATCTCGACAAAACGAAACCCGAGCGGGCCGATGTCGGATACGTATACCGGGTAGCGGTTCACCAGGGCGGGTACGCGGAAGTAGATGGCCTCCAGGAGCCCGTTCCCAAACCCTTCCTTGAGGCTTGGATAGGTGACGAAGTCGGCGTGAGCGTACGCGTCCCAGAGGGAATACCGCTTGTTTTTACCACTACGTCCATCGGACCCAAAGGAATCCGCCACATATCTGAGGTCTACCCCCAGGTCATTCGCCAGACATCTCAACTCTTCCAGGTATTCCGTCCCCTCGTCGCCCGCCTCGTGAGTAATGAACAGTTTGTCTGTAAACCCGTCCAATTCGGCGATCAACTTGATCGACTGTTCAATGCCTTTGCGGGGGACGACCCTCGTCGGCTGCAGAAAGAATTTTTCGCCCTTCTCCAGTCCCAGTTCCTCCCTGAGGTCCCCGTTGAACCCGTCCACGCCGGAAGGTGGAGTAGAAAAGTCGAGGACGTTGGGAAGGAGTTGAGCCTTGATTCCCTTCCTCTCCTCGAGGCTCCTTCGCGCGATGCTATTTATTACCAGGTGTGTCACTCCATCCAGGTCCGGTGGAAAGTACTTTTCCAAAATTTCACGCCCGTTGGAATCTAGGAACCGCCCCCTCTCCCACCAAAAATCGTGGTGATGAGCGACGGCCGGAATGGTGTTGGACGAGATAAACTCGCCCAGAGCGACGCCCAGGGGGACGTTCATCGGTATGGACTGGGCGTTCTGTGTAAATAGGACGTCGATTCCGAACCGACGGACGAACTTCCGGAGGTCGTCCTCCAACTCCCCCGCGACCGTCCGTATTTCTTCCTTCAGGCCGTGGGTCCGTTCCGCACGAAAGAACTTGTCCTGGACCTTGGTTATCTCAGGATGGTTAAAGGACATGAGAGGTGAGAGCAAGCTTCTCCTCTCGGGCCGGTCGATCTCACCCGCACAGTAGAAGCAGCTATGACCCATCTCCTTTAAAATTTCCGCCAGCTTCCCTGCCTCCAGCGAAACCCCGTCCGTGCCGGACAACCTGGTCGATACAAATCCGACGTTCATGCCGGCTTTCCCTTTAACCAGCGCACGCCGTAGGGAGGAAGTCCTACCTTTACGGTCCCGTCGGGTCCGGCCCGAAACTCCTTCCCGCTCAATAAATCACGTACCGGAGTCAACTTCTCCTCTGGAACCTCAAGACCCCTGCCGAGAGAGACCTCTACCATTTCCGATGATACGTTGTGTAGACATAAGACGGCCTCCCCCTTATCCTCGGGTATCCTGGATATACCAACGACTTCGGGGCTTAAATCAAGGACCTTCTGGTCCGAATCAGGATGGAAGGCCCGGTTGTTACGCCTGACCTCGAGCAGCGATTTGAACCTCCGCAGGACCCGCGAGCGAGTAGAATCCTCCCTGCTCAACTCCTCCTCCAGTCGGGAAAGTCGTAGCCTTTCCCGGTTAATTGATCTCTTCCTCCCGGTGCGTTTTACGCCTTCGGACCAGTTCCTCGACCCGTACAGGCTGTGAAAGTATATCCCCGGTAGACCCTTGAAGGCGAGGTTTATCGCCTGTGAGGCAATAAACCGGTCGACCTGCAGGCCGAGGGGTTCTGAGCCGTTTGGATCGGACAGAGCATCGAAGTAGGATATGTTGAGTTCGTAGGGACTTTTCCCCCCAGAGCGGTCCGCCCTGTAGGAGACCGCCCCACCGTGTTTAACCGCCAGGTCCACCATACGGTCTATAGAAGAGCTGGGCAAAACCCCCTCGGCCGGCCTCAGACCTATACCATCATGAGAAGCGAGGAAGTTAAGGAATCCCCCTGACGTACCGGGGAAATCCAGTTCTCTTGCCCAAGCGTTCAAATAACTCGCGTTCCCCGTCTGAAAGGCGTCGAGGACCAGTGGAGGAAGCGGAAACTGGTAGACGAGTTGAGCTTCGTCTCCTTCATCTCCAAAGTAAGATACGTTATGTTCGTGGGGGACGTTCGTCTCGGTAATTAACGCAACTTCCGGAGCCACTTCGTCCAGCACCGCCCGAAAAAGCTTCACGAGGCGGTGCGTCTCCTCCAGGTGAATACAGCTAGTTCCCGGTTTCTTCCACAGATATGCAACGGCGTCAAGCCGGATCACCTTCGCCCCCCGAGCAACGTAAAAGAGCAGGATATCGATCATCTTCACCAACACGTCGGGGTTCCCGTAGTTCAGGTCTATCTGATCTCTGGTAAACGTCGACCAGAGTTCCTTCTCCTCACCGTCCACGACCGCTTCCGTAGTGAGCGGGTTGTCGCGGGGCCTCAAGACTCCCGAGAGGTCCCACGATGGGTCCACGTCGATAAAAAAGCTCGAAAAATCCGGATTTCCGTCTTGGTACTGCGAAAACCACTTGCTCTCTCGGGATACGTGATTGATAACCAGATCGAACATGAGGTCGAAGTCCTCGCCCAGCTTCTTTACGTCCTCCCAGCTCCCGTACTCCGGGTTAACCTCCTTGTAGTCCATTACGGAGAACCCGTCGTCCGACGAGTAAGGAAAGAAGGGGAGCACGTGCAGGATACTAACGTCGTCACCGACGGTTTCCCGTAGAAAGTCCGCTAGGACCCTCAACGGCGGTTCTCCGGGTGACTGCACCTGGTCAGCGTACGTAATCAGGGCGACGTCCTTCTCGGTGAACCCCGCTCCGTCGGCCACTTCCCCGGCCCGGGGACCTTCCCGGCCAGAGAACTCGTCCATGAGGTTCTCAATTCTTCGCCAGGCAGCCCGTCCGTCCGAATCTCCATACAGGAACCGCAAGATATCCTCGATCTTCTTCAATCTTTCGCTCATCGTTATCCCTTGACGCCACCTGCCGTCAGTCCCTCCTCGAGGAAGCGCTGCAGCGTTAGGAAGAGAATCATAACTGGAATCGTCGTTATAGTGGAAGCAGCCATGACTACATGCGGACGCGGGGTTGGATCGTTGAAGATCATATTTATCTTGATCGGGACCGTAAACACCTCGGGACTGTTAAGGAACACAAGGGCGTACAGAAACTCGTTCCAGGCGATCATAAAGGTGTACATCGCCACCGACGTCAGCGCAGGAATCGAGAGGGGTATGGTAATTCGCCAGATCACGCCCAGCCGGCTACAACCATCTATCAGCCCCGCCTGTTCGATCTCAGCGGGTATGCTCTTGAAGTAGTTCGTCAACATGTAGAGAGCAACTGGCAGGGTCTGAGCAAGGTAGGTGAGAATAAGGACGACCAGGTTGTCCTGAACGGAGAAACCCACGCTCCGACCTACCTTGGTCAGCATCGCGAACAGGGGGATCATCAACAGGACTGCGGGAAAGAGGTAGACGAGCAAAACCCCATTCAGCAGCAACTCCTTACCTTTAAACCTCAACCTGGCGATGGCGTAGGCTCCGAGGAGGGACAGGACCACGGCGATGATTGCCGTCGGCGCGGCCACCTTAAAGCTATTCAACAGGTTTTGCCCAAAGTTCCAGAACTCCGGATGGCTCGGATCGAAGAGCTCGCGGTAGGCCTCGAGTCGAAAACTCGATGGCCAGTAGACCGGGGTCCTGCTGCCGATCTCGGCATACGACTTAAACGACGACGTTATCATCCAGTAAAACGGAAATAGGACGCCCGTGAGAAAGAACGTAAGTCCCGCCGCGAAGAAAAACTTGGGCAGGGTAAACCACCGGGTAAGGTGACCAAAGACGTCCAGCTTTTTTTCGGAATTGCCTTTTCTATCCATCAAGTTTCACCCCGGCGCACGAAGAATAAGAGGTAAACGAGCAAAAATAGCAGGAGTATACCCAGCAGGATCATCGCGGTAGCTGCTCCTTTTCCAAAATCGAAGGACTTAAACGTGAACTGATAGGTCAGGATCGGCAGCACGTTCGTCCCGTATCCCCCACCGGTGAGAAGGAAGATGTCGTCAAACTTGTTGAAGGTCCAGATAAGGCGGAGCATAAAGACCGCACCAAGGACGTAGCGAAGTTCGGGGATTGTAATATATCTAAACTTCTGCCAGCCGTTGGCCCCGTCAACGGCAGCGGACTCGTACAGCGTGCTGTCGATGGCCTGCAGTCTGGCTAAAAGCATCAGCATAGCAAATGGGAAATACCGCCAGGCCGTAAACGCAACGACGATGATAAGGGCCAACCCGCGGGTGGATATGTAAGATATTGGAGCGGAGAGAGCACCCATTCTGATCAACAGGTCGTTGAGGACACCCGACGTCCTGGGACTCAACAGCCAGCGCCAGACGAACGCCACGCTGACGATTGGCGCGATGTAAGGAAAGAGGAAGATGGCACGTGCCAGCCCCCGCGCCCGGAACTTGCGGTTTAGTATCAAGGCAGCCAGTAGACCGACCAGCACGGTTAGTGCCGTCGACACGAACGAGTAGACCACGCTGGTAATCGCCGCTCCCCATGAACGCAAGCTGTGGAACTTGAACGCCCAGTTGTTGATCACGTCCACGTAGTTCTCAAAGCCAACAAAGGGTGCAGAGAATACGCTGCTCAGGTTCCTCAACGAGACGTCGTGAAAGCTCATCCACCCGCTGAAGAACGCGGGAAATATCACAAGACCGAAGACGATAAGAGCAGTCGGAGAGGTCAGGGCCCAGGCGAGCCTGGACTCCCTCGCGTGAATCGAGTTCCACCTTCGAAAAAGGTACCTCCTGGCGTCTTCGTTCGCCGGTCCGGCCATGCAGATACACCTCCAGGTTAAGAAAGAAGACGGGAGGGCGACCTCCCGTCTTCCCTAGACCATAAATCCCAGGAACTAAGAGGAGCTTACTGTCTCTCCTCAAGCAGTTCTTCCACGCGGTCCTGCAGCCACTCCGCACCTTGTTCGGGCGTCATCGAACCCTCGATGGCAATTCTGCTAATTACCTGAGGAATTAACGTCTGACCCTCGATATCACCAATTACGGCCCTTTCTGTCTGCCCATAATCCGGCCTGAACAGCCAGCGCTGCATGTTTTCAAAACCGTTGGCGATTTCGTTCAACGTCTCGTCCGAGTAGTTCTCGAAGTACGGGCTGAGTGTCTTCCATTCCTCAACTGCACTTTCCAGCACCGGCACCTTGCCGAACGGGGCCAGGGCGAGGATATTTATGTAACCGTCCGTGAGGTAGTACTCGGCGACCTCGGTGGCAGCAGGGCTTGCGTCCTTAAATATCCCCAGCGTGACGAGCTGACCGTAAGTTGCAGACCCATTAGGTCCTACCATGTTTGAGGCAAACCCGGTCTTCTGCGGCAGGTCCTCTATCGGGATCTCGATCTTGCCCCCTTCTTCCATGCCCGACCCTTCAACCAGGTCGTCCATGATATAGGTGCTGTAGAAAAGCATTGCCGTCTGACTCAATTCGTAAGTCTCCCGTGCGGTCCTCCAGTAGTGTGGTCCGGGTACTGCTCCTCTCTGCAATCCGGTGTAAAAGTCGAGCGCCGCGACCATCTCCGGAGTGTCCATAGTTACTTTACCCTCCGAGTCGAATGGCCAGGCGTCGTTCGAGATAGCTACCTGCTCGAAGACCTGATGAGGGTAATTCTGGCCGGGGTCCGTTCCCAGGGTCAGCGCGTAATCGACGTCATCAGTTTCGGGCAACCTGTCAACCGCCGCGTTAATATCTGCCCAGGACACGGGCGGGGTAAGGTTGTTCTCCCTAAATAAGTCCTTCCGATACCAGATAGCCTGGATCCAACCGTCGAACGGCAGTGCCGCGTACTTGCCCGTGGCCGGGTTCACGACCATGGACAATGGGCCGTCCCTAAAGTCGGTCTCACCTATACTGGATATCACTTCCTCGACGGCATCTTCGTCCAGCATGTTATCGGCGGCAAATACGGATACCCGCTCAACGCCCATCCTGACAAGATCGGGTAGGTCACCCGCCGCCGCTGCCGCTGCTATCCGCTGGCTAATTGCGGACTCGTCGACCGGAACTATCTCGATCTCCACGTCCGGGTACTCGTCCATGAATTCTTCGGCGATCTCCTCATATACCGCAACCCTGTCGGGTTCGTTGTCCGTTGTCCAGAACGTCACATTCTCCTCAGCGAGGACCGACAAACCTCCAACCAACAGTACAGCTAGTATCAAACTCGTGGCTAAAACTTTCTTAAACATGCTAACCTCCGTGGATAGATTGGATATTTGTTTATGAGTCAGTCGGGCCAAAAAAGTAGTTCTCTCCGGTGGAGAAATCTTCGATCTTACCACCTCCGCGGTCGACATGAATTTGTAATTACAAATTTACAGAAATAACTTACCACCTTTTTTTTAACCTGTCAAGAAAATTCGGGGTTCTTTCGAGAAACTAACTGAGAGCCCGGATGACTTCGGCGGCCTTTTTCACGGACTCAGATGGCGTCATCTGTCTGAGAATCGCACGTTCTAACATGAGCTGTATCTGCTCGGAGACGCTCGCGTACTGAACGTGTCCGGGAGGCGTCCTCGCGTGGTCGAGAATCGAGCTTATCTCGTGGGAAAACTTCCCCTCCTCCGGGCTAAGCGCGGCGAGAGCGCGCCTGGTCGTCGGGATCCGGTCATTCTCAGAACAGAACCTCAATACGGAACCGGGCCCCATGACCTCTTTCAAGATCGCGGCGGCGATCCTGGGATGCTCCGCCTGCCTGAGGACGACATAGACCATTCCACCGGCAGTGGCAGACCTGCTACGGAGGGCGGGGCCGGGCAGTGGAGTCCAGCCAACCTTGTCCCAAAAGTCCCTGTGGTCCCAGCTTTCATCGCTTAGAAGCCGCTTCTTCTCATAGGAGCCTCCGAAGGTCATCGGTACGTCCCCCCGGGCAAACAGTTCTATCGGCGTGTCCCAGTTGTAATCGTATACCTCTTGCGGAGCTACCCCGTGGCGGTGGACCAAGTCAGCGAGGAAACTGACGGCCTTGACCCCTCCGTCCTCGAGGGCGACCTCCCCGTCCTTTAAGACCTCTCCTCCCGCCGACCAAATGAACGGGAGTAACTGGTAGGTCGTAGTCTCCCCGGCCGCGGTACCACCAGCGAAGGCGAGCGGTCTTTTCCAACCGTTCTTCTTAAGGGCCAACCCCACCTCGACCAGTTCCGACCAACTCGTGGGGGGCGAAAGGTCGAGTCCTTCAAAGACGTCTCTCCTGTACCACAACAGGCTGACGTTGGCCTCCGGTTGAAGCGCGTATATCTCGCCCCGGTAACAATTTCTTTCCACGAAAGGGTCCAAGAGTTGACGACGCAGCTCATCCGTCCAATCGGGGTCGAGGGAATCGAACGATTCGATAAAGTGATATGCGGCAAACTCGGACACCCACGCAGAGTCCATCAACGCGAGGTCCGGGGCCTCTCCCCGCCCAACGGTGGAGATTATCCGCTCGTAGAAGTGAGGTCGCCCGGGAATTTCAACGTCCAACGTGACGGCAGCGCCGCCCGCCCCCTCGTTATACCTCTTGACCGCCCGGTTTAGAGGAGGGGCCCAGTCACTTTCCGTAACCATGGCGTTTAACTCTACGATCGGCGCGCCGACAGCGCTGACGAAGGTCCCACTCCCCTGTCGCCGAGACAGGACCCCCTCGTTGACCAGTTCCTTCAAGGCCTGCCTGACCGGGGTCCGGCTGATGGAGAACAACTCACAGAGACGGTGTTCCGTGGGCAGCTGTTCGCCGGGGTTTAGGTCCCCCCTGAAAATACTCTCCAGCAGAATGGATTTGAGCTGTCGATACAGCGGAGGAGAGGAGTCGCCCCGCTCGAGATCCCGGGGTGATAAGTTCAAACTCATTATAACCTCGCTAGAATAATTAGGTTGTTTTCCAATTATATCTATAAACGGAGGGGAGGTAAATGGGGGGATAAAAAAATGGGGCCAGGCCCTGAGCTGTCGTGAGTCAAAAGACCTGACCCTAATTTCTACTTGTTCTGAATAAACTTAGACACGTACGGACTTACTCCCGGTTCGTCTCTCCGGTAGTGACCTGACGGCTCACCAGTGAGAAGTTCCTCAAACCAGGCTTCGTGTTCTGTCTCCTCGTGCAGGATAGCAGCGGAGAGTTCGTACGTCCTCGGGTCCTTTCCATGGGTGTAGTTACATATATCGGTGTAAACGCCGACCGCACAGCGCTCAGCGTCCAGCAGGACCTCAAGCAGGTTCTCCGTCGTTATCTCTTCCGGAAGGTATGCATCCATGCAGGAAGCCCTGTCAGCAAACTCTCTTATGTCGTCGGGGAGAGTCCCGCCGAGCTCGTAAATCCTGGGAGTAAGCGCCTCGAAATGATTGCGATCCTCGAGCCGCGCGTCCTCCACTATTTCCTTGATCGACTCCCCTTCCAGACCAGTCGCGTGAGTGCGCAGGTTGGTGTAATAGTAATAAGTCGTAAACTCGGCAGCAGCGGCGTCAATTAGCTTTTTTATCAGTTCGTCAACGTCGATTCCCGCTTTCTCGATTAACTCAACGTTCCTTTTAGCCATTTTTTACACCTCCTGTACGTTGAATGGATAGCTACTAAATATTATATCGGAATAATTTTTATTTGCAAATAATTATTAGAGAAGAAAAATCTTTCCGGTCCGTGGTTTTTGACAACGAGAAAGCGGAGACGTTAAGATTAACTGTCCAGCCAGTCGACGATCTATATACGTCACAGTGCCACGACTTTTGTCCGCAGTTGCCCTTTGCCGGGTGGTTGAAGCTTATTGCCAGACAGTCAACTCCGGCCCTATGCCTGAAAAGGCGTAGGCCGAAAATAAATTCAACCTTAAGGAGGTCAACATGAACACATCTAGGCGCAGTCTAATTCTTCTTGTTGCCATTGGAGCTCTGCTCGTGGCCCTACCGGCCGTCTCCGCTCCACTAAGTCCGGAGGTGAAGAAGGCCCTCCACGAAGTAGAGGAGATCATCATCGATAGCGAGGGAGATACGGCGAAGATATGGGACCTGAGAGACAACCCCCGGGGAACCGACATCGTCTATATAGACAAGGACTCGGCGAGGAACGACTTCTCTTCGTCCCAGTGGACGGTATTAACCGACTGGATAAGAAACGGGGGGACCCTCTGGCTTGACACGGAAGGAAATTCTGCCTTTCTCAAGGAGTTCGGGTTCTACCCTGGCGAATCCATGGATGGGACTTCGACAAGCGCCGGATTTCACCCCGTTCTGACGGACGTGGAAAAGGTATCGCTGTACGAGGGGGCCACGCTCCAGGACTACGACGTTCCCCTTCTGGAAAAGGAGGGTAAGGTTACCGCTGCGATCAATTACTACGGGGAAGGAATGATAATGGCGCTGCCTGTAATCAATGCCGACAAGAACGATGGGAACCGGTTCAAGGCTAACCTGTACGAGTTCGGTGCCGGTTACGCGGTCCCGCCTTCTGTTACTACCGACGAGCCGGGACCGGCGGACGTTCACGAAGAGATTACCCTGCGGTCCGGCGAGGTGATCGCTGGAGAGTTGATCACGCACACTTTCCACTTTCGGACGCCCTACGGCGAGTTTAGCTTCGACGACAACGACGTAGCGCTCATCTCCGTAAGTCAGGACGGTGACGTAATAGAACTTATCCGGGGCGACCGGTTGGTCGGTACCCTGCTTACCGGCCAGATCGAATTACGGACCCCTTCGGGAGAGATAAGGACGGTGATGACGCGTAATATACGCAGGGTGATCAGGACGAGGTAAGCCACCGCCCGCCGGTTTGACATCCATCAGTTTAACTACTATCATATTATGAAAAGGTTTTCATAACGGGTGGGTGTTCGTGGAGCCGACGATCCTCGACGTAGCAGAACAGGCCGGAGTCTCTCCTTCAACGGTATCGAGGGTAATAAACGAGACTGCCCCCGTCGCTGAAGCGACAAAGAAAAAGGTTACCGAAGCAATCGAATCACTCGGATACAGAACCAATAAGTTCGCCCACGCGTTGAGAAAACAGGCCTCTAACGTGTTTGGGATTATCGTACCCGACATATCCAACCCGTTCTTCTCCACACTTATCCGCGGCGCGGAGGACAGGTTTCACGAAGACGGCCTCTCCACGATGATATGTGATACCGATGGGCAACCGGAGAAGGAGGCTAGAAACGTGGAAATGCTCGTCAAGGAAAGGGTGGACGGGGCACTCGTCACTAGCACGGAAAGCGAATCCAACGGGATACCCCGGTTGATCGATAAAGATATTCCCGTGGTCGCCGTCGACAGAAGTCCGACTGGATACGAGATGACCGCGGTCCTAGCAGATAACGAGGGTGCGGGTATGATAGCAACAGAGCACCTCCTTAACAGGGGTTGCAGAATGATAGGATTTGTTCGCGGCCCAGCCGGCGTTTCCACCGCCCACGAAAGATTTATCGGGTACGTGAACGGCCTCGAGTCCAGGGGGTTGGAAGTCCAGGAGGGCTTGATTGCCCGGGGGGACTTTACCTTCAACAGTGGCAAGAGGGCGCTTGAAGAGCTGATAGCGGCGAATAACGAGTCCGAATTCCCCGATGGACTGGTCGTGGCAAACGACCTGATGGGAGTCGGCGTTATAAGAAAGGCAGAAGAGATGAACTTACATGTCCCTGGAGAGCTGGCCGTCGTTGGGTTCGACGACATACTTCTTTCGAAGTTAATCAACCCCACATTAACGACGATTTCCGCGCCGACCTACGAGATGGGAGGGACGGCGGCTCAGTTGTTGCTGGAAACCGTCGAAGCGGACCGTAAGAGAGCGGAGAGGAAGCACAAGAGGATTGTGTTCTCCACGAAACTCGTGGAGAGGGAGTCGTCTCAGTTCGGAGCTGGTTAACATGGCTGCGAAAATCGCCGTTTTTGGAAGCGTAAATATGGACCTGGTCACCCGGGTAAGTAGGTTTCCCCGTCCAGGCGAGACGATCAGGGGGCTTAGTTTCTCACGAATACCGGGGGGCAAGGGTGCAAATCAGGCTGTAGCCGCGGCAAAACTTGGCGGGGACGTTAGTTTCTACGGCCTAATCGGCGATGATGGAGTAGGTGAGGGGCTCTACCAGAACCTAAAAGACCACGGGGTCAACCCCTCCGCGGTCGAAACGAGGCCTGGGCCTTCCGGGGTGGCCTTAATCCAGGTAAACGAGGGTGGTGAAAACCAGATCGTTATCATCCCCGGGGCAAACGGGGAAGTTGACGCGGACTACGTCGACTCCAACCTGGAGGATATCGTGAAGGCGGACGTCCTCCTCCTCCAGCTGGAGGTCCCGCTGGATACCATCGCTTACCTGTTAGGGCTTCTGGAGGAAACAAGCGAGGACACCCCAGAGGTCATCCTGGACCCCGCTCCGGCCGAGGACCTACGAAAGCTACCCCTTTCAGCTGTGGACATGCTTACCCCCAACGAAGGCGAGCTAGAGGCTTTGTTTCCCGATAAAGACCCCGGGAGGACGGTAGATAACTTGATAAGGCAGGGAGTGAGAGGGGTCCTAGTTACCAGGGGAGGCGACGGCGTAAGTTATCACGACGCCAATGGTAACCCCACCTTCCCCTCCTTCACGGTTGAGCCCGTGGATACAACTGCCGCTGGAGACGCCTTCACCGGTGGTCTGGGAGTCGCGTTAGGAGAGGGGTGGCCGATCAAAGAGTCCATCCTGTTCGCCTCCGCCGCGGGAGCGATATCGACGACCAGAGAAGGGGCACAACCCTCGCTCCCCCAGAGAGCAGATGTCCTTCAATTGCTGGAGGAGAGGTCTAACGATGAAATCGACGCTAAATCTCTCACGGGTGAGATAGATGAATAACACCAGCACACGGACAGTCCAGGGTGGGGGGTCTGGTGGAGCAAACGGACCCCTTGTCGAAATGAAAGGAATCACGAAAAGGTTCGGCGGCCTTACGGCATTGAACAACGTTGACCTCGACGTCGGATACTCGGAGGTAGTCGGCCTTGTCGGCGACAACGGCGCCGGCAAATCCACGCTGATCAGCATTCTGGCGGGCGCCCTGAGACAAAACGACGGGAAGATATACTTCAAGGGCGAGGAAGTAGATATTCACAACCCCGAAGGGGCCAAAAAACTGGGCATCGAGACGGTCTATCAGGACCTGGCGCTGGCTGACAACATTGACGTAGCAGGCAACCTCTTTCTCGGCCGCGAGGAATACAGGTTTTCCCTCGGCCCGGTGAAGTTTTTGGCCAAAGGAGAAATGGAGGAACGGGCCCGGGAGATATTGGAGGTATTAAACATCGGGTTCGACTCGATGAGGACGAAGGTAAGAAACCTCTCCGGGGGACAGAGACAGGCGATCGCCGTGGCCAGGTCGATCTTCACGGAACCGGACCTCGTCATCCTGGATGAACCCACGGCTGCACTGGCTGTTGAGGAATCAAACCGCGTGTTAAAACTTATCGAGGACCTCCAGGGTCAGGGAATATCGGTGATCTTCATAAGTCATACGCTCCAGGAGGTCTTCTCTACCGCAGACCGGATAGTCGTGTTAAATCAGGGCAACAAGGTGGGAGACTTGCAGCCGGAGGAGACGGACGTCGATCACGTCGTCAAGCTGATGATAGGAGGCAGGTATGAATCTACGGCTCGAGGATAAGAGCTGGAGGACCGTTATCGCCAACTACGGTATCTTCCTTGGCTTCTTCGGGCTGATCGTCGCCCTCAGCCTGATTACTGACAGGTTTCTCACCGTCAGGAACTTGCTCAACATCGCCGAGCAGGCGTCCCTAATCTCCATAGTCGGCATAGGCATGACCTACGTCATCCTGATGGGTGAGATCGACCTATCGGTCGGCTCGCTCGTCGCGGTGACAGGGGTGGTAACTGCGGGAACTTTAACTGGTGGAATCCCCTTGCCCCTGGCAATTATCATCGGGCTGGGCGCGGGGTTCGGCCTCGGTCTGGTAAATGGGCTCATTACCGTGTACGGAGAGATACCCTCCTTCATCGTCACGTTGGGAATGCTCTCCGTGGCCAAGGGCCTGACCCTCCTCTATACCGGCGGGAAGCCGATCTGGGGTTTCGGAGACGCGTTCAAGTTCATCGGCGGAGGAAAGATCGTCGGGATTCCCCTCCCGGTGATCATCGCGGCCGTTCTGTATATCATCGCGATCGTCGTCCTCAACACCACCCAGATAGGACGATATATCTACGCTATCGGTGGTAACCAGAGGGCGGTGCACCTGGCCGGGGTCAAGGTGGAACGGATCAAGACGGTAATGTTTGGACTGTCCGGGTTCTTCGCCGCGGCAAGCGGAATTATCCTCGCCTCCAGGCTGGCGTCGGCACAGCCCACGGCCGGAAGTGGCTGGGAACTGGACGCAATCGCTGCCGTAGTCCTTGGGGGGACGAGCCTGTACGGCGGAGAAGGGAGGCTGGCGGGCACGCTCGTCGGAGCGCTGATATTTTCAGTCATCAACAACGGGATGATCCTGACTGGTATACCAACTTTTTTTCAGTACGTGGTCAAGGGGGGCATTATTATTCTCGCCCTCCTGCTGGATAAGAAATTGAGGCAGTCTTAGTGGCTGTCAAATTTAGCTTCATGGACTTTACAGGAGGTGACCTCCAGTGAAAACAGGAGGCATGAAACTTTTCGCAGTAGGACTATTGGTCACAGTTTTATTAATCGGTGGCGCGGCCGGGTCAGTTATGGCCGAAGACTACACTTTGGGTCTGTCTGTTTCTACCTTAAACAACCCTTTCTTCGTTACGCTACGTGATGGCGCGAAGAGCGCCGCTGAAGAGTTAGGTGTGAAGCTGGTCGTGGCTGACGGTCAGGACAGCGTGTCAAAACAGATATCGGACATCGAAAACCTGGTTTCACGCGGCGTTGACGCCCTGCTGATCAATCCAACCGACGGGGAAGCAGTAGTACCCGCGGTGGAAGAGGCAAACGAGGCAGGAATTCCGGTACTGGCAATTGACAGAGGCATTGCAGGTGGTGACGTAGCCCTCTACGTCGCCTCGAACAACGTCACGGGCGGCAAGATGGCGGCCCACTACACCGCTGCCAGGTTGGCCCTCGAAGGCAAGATAGTCATGCTCGAGGGAATCCCGGGAACCTCCGCAGCCAGAGAACGCGGTAAGGGCTTTACGGACGTCATGAAGACGCTGTCAGAAATAGAAATAGTTACCTCGCAGCCTGCGGGATTCGCCCAGAACAAGGGATACGAGGTCATGCAGAACATCCTCACGGCACAGCCGGAAATAGACGCCGTATTCGCACAAAACGACCTCATGGCCCTCGGCGCACTTCAGGCGATAGAGGGAGCCGGCCGCTCCGACGAGATGTTCGTCGTCGGCTTCGACGCGGTGG
Organism: Candidatus Bipolaricaulota bacterium; assembly: GCA_018400715.1. Taxonomy (GTDB): domain Bacteria; phylum Bipolaricaulota; class Bipolaricaulia; order M55B111; family M55B111; genus M55B111. Next base: position 7,464 of record JAGYME010000001.1, on the reverse strand, counting down.
ACCCGGCAATTGCCGCAATCGAAGAGGGACGCATGTCCGCAACTATCATGCAGCAACCTGGCGTCATGGGAGAAATGGGCGTGAAAGAAGCCGTCAAGCTCCTGGAAGGTGAAATCGAGGTCGGGGAAGGAGAAACGAAGTTCGTCCCGGTACCTCTCAAACTCATAACGAAGGACAACCTGGAACTGGCAAAGTAAACGACGCACTAATTCCAGACGAAAACTAAGCGGGGACGAGATCCGTCCCCGCTTTCATTTGCGCTACAGGTCAGTTGATAAACGCGATCAGATCTTTTCCCAGACGCCTCTTACCCTTTCTCCCGTCCGTTCGATCACTGGTTGCATCTCTTCCGCATCGGCCACTCCCGTTTCCGAGGCTATCTTCATAATTGAAAAGTGCCCTGCAAATACCTCGCCGTTCACCTCGTAAACGACGAACGAGCAGGGCATCAGAGTCCCCACATCGGGGGATACGTCCAGGGCACTTTTCGCCAGGTCCGCCCCACAGGCAAGAATCGTCGTGTACTTAAGGTCGTACTCGTCCAGCCCCAAATTCTTCTCTATCACGTCCGATATCGATTTCTCCATCAAGATGGAAAAGTCTTCCGACACTGCTTCCTTTACCCGCTCAACTCCTTCCTCAAATGTACAGTCGAGCTTCTTCTTTAGGACGTCGACCATATTTATCACCGCTCATTTATAATCGATATTTGTCAAAGGTTAGGCAAGTTCCTCCGGTATTTCTAGAACCCCGCCATCTAACTCAGTAAGCTGAATTCTCGACGCCGCCGGCAGTTCTAAGACATACTTGAACGGCTCCTCCGGTACGTGCACGGGACAGTCATCGGTCCGGCACGGGTCCATCACCACGCTCTCGGCCAACTCCCCCGACTCCGAAAAGAACCCGATCTGAAGAGACATCTCCGTATCCTTCATCCAGAAACCGCTGTGGACGGCCGCGGGAAACAAGAAAACCATGCCGTCGAGCGCGTCCAGCGAACCCACCCGCTGTAGGCCATGGCTCCAGCGGGCCTGATTGTCCGCCAGTCCCACAGCTAGATACTCCTCGTTCAACCAGACCCCGGTCACGGGAAATCCGAGAAGCGACTCGGGCACGTTGACGGAGGAAGTAAGTAACTCTTCCAGGCTTTTCTTCTCCCGAAAGAGGACTTCCTTCCACCCCGGGAACAGACCGTCGAGGAGAATCCCCTTCACCGCACCAACCGCAGCCAGCTGGTCCCTGACGGGGGTAGGGCCAGACGGACCGGACGAAGCGCCCTCGAGCAAGCCCGAGATTACTGCCTCCGCCGGACCGTAGTCCACGGGCGAGTCCCGGCGATTCCTGCTGGCCATAAATAGGGTCTTGGTCCCCGCATATCGGGCCGTTCCCTCGAGCCACTCGATTTGGGTTTCAAACTTGCTTACGTCGACACTCAGGGGGTGTTCATCGTCCTCTATGGCGGTGTAATTCTCTAATGCTTCCCGCTTTTCGGTAAGGCTTTCTATACCCTCTGCCCTGACCAGAGCGCGGCCGATCTGCGTAGAGCGACGGTCCCAGGTTTCCGACTCGCGGAGCGAATTCTGGATTTCCGCCGGATCCCCGGAAAAACCAAACGTGGGAAGGCCTGCCAATCCTCCCAGGGAGACAAGTTGGAAGGCGTGAAACCCCTCGTGGGCCAGGGCTTGTACGTAATCCTTCCGGTCCAATTCGAAACCCTCGTCCCCCAGTTGTTTCCTCGCGAACCTCCCCAGCAGTTCCCTCGTGGAAACCACTACGGTATATTCTCCCCCGACCGACAGACTCGTCGCCACCGGTCGGTCGATCACGCTCCCTTCCTTCACGTAAGTTTCTGGGTCCGTAGATCCTTTACTGAACCCGTCCGGGGGACTTGGGTGCCCGACCAGGTAAGTCATCTCTCCGGTCTGGACAGCGTAAGGCGGGGGGTTATCTCCAAATCCCGGCCACACCTGGTTACCGTACTCCTTAATAAGTTCTCTGGCCTCCACTGCCAGCCGGACGCTTTCCGGTACTTCTCCAGCGAAACTATAAACCTGTAAAGAAAGGACGAAAAAAACCATGAGCCCGGCAATGAGTCCTACAACAAACGAAAACCCAACAATGACGCCCCGTATCTTCGATAAACTTCTCACTAATAGCTACCCTCCTAAATCTTGTCGGCTTAGTGGTTATGTTAATCCAACCCTTCGACAAAATCATCAAAGCAGCTCATGGATTAGCTCAGTTGATTACCACAACCCGTAACCATACAGTTATTGATAGAACCTTGGGCAACTTAGAAACCAACTTAGAAACCGAAATATGGAGGTAAGGTTGAAGGTTATAATTACCGGTGGCACGGGTCTTATCGGGAAAGCTTTGATAGGGGAACTAACCAGGACGGGCAGCGAGTCTATCGTCCTATCGCGTTACCCAACCGGGAGCCCTCCGGTGGCGGACCGGGGTGGTAAGCGTGGATGAATTCGTCACCCCCAGGGTCATCCTGAGCAAGTGTATCGAGTTCGACAACTGCCGCTACAACGGGGGTATCGTTTCCAGCCGGGTGGTGAAGACCCTGGAACCTTACGTCGATTACGTGATGGTCTGCCCCGAGATGGAAATAGGCCTCGGCGTACCCAGGGATTCCCTGAGGCTGGTCAAAATGGACTCCGGTCCCCGCCTCATACAGTCGAAGACGAGTAGAGATTATACGGAAGAAATGAAGGATTTTGCCGACGGTTTCCTTGACGGACTCGGCGGAGTCGACGGTGCGATCCTGAAGAACAGGTCACCGAGCTGCGGGACGAAGGACGTACGCGTTTACGCGGACGACGATAACTCGCCGGTCGTGGACAAGGGTCCGGGCGTCTTCGGCGGGGCGATTCAGGAGGGCCTGGAGGACCTGCCGATAGAGAACGAGGGAAGGTTGAGAAACCATAGACTCCGGGAGAACTTCTACACGACTCTGTTCACGGTCGCCAGGTTCCGTCTCCACGTAGAAGAGGCACCGGGGATGGAGAATTTAATTAAGTTTCACGCCCGGCATAAATACATTCTCCTGTCCTATGACCAGGAGCGGCTGAGAAAGATGGGTCGTCTGGTGGCCAACAACGCGGGGCGCGAGTTAGAAGAGATAATTGAGCTGTACCGGAAAGACCTCACCGCGGGGTTGGAGGAAGAGTCTCGGCCGAACCAGAACGTCAACGTCCTAGAACACGCCTTCGGGTATTTCTCCGACGACTTGAACGACGATGAAAAACAGCTATTCTTCGACTACGTTGACGACTACCGCGCGGGAAAAGCCCCACTCAGCACCCTCATCAGCATGGTCCGCTCCTGGATAAGACGGTTCGGCCAGGAATATCTACGCGACCAGTACTACTTCCAACCTTATCCAGGTGGGCTCGCCGACATATCGGACTCGGGGAAAGGCGTAGACCTTTGAGGCTCCTGTGGTCCAGGTCGTAAGGTAGATTAGGGTTCGGTTATCGGGGTTAACTCGCCGGCGTGCTCCTTTATCCAGTCCACCGCCACCTTTAGGTCCGATTCCTTCCCTGGACTCTTCAAGCTCGGCGACAGGCCCCCTTCGGGAATTTTCTCTCCGTTAGGACTGAGGTACTTCGCCGTGGTAACCTTTAACCTGTACTCTCCCGTCAGTCGGAAGATAGATTGTACAAACCCCTTGCCGAAGCTGTTTCTTCCCCCGAGAACGCCCATGCCGCTGTCCCTGATGGCAACTGCAAGAAGTTCGGCAGCACTCGCCGTCCTGCTGTCAATCAACACTACAAGAGGGAGGTTGGGGGTGTTGTTCCCCCTGGACTCGTAGACCTCCTTACCCCGCTGCCCGGTCAGTTTGGTGATAACTCCAGTGTCGACTATCTTCTCCGCGGAAGACACCGCCGACCTCAGAGTACCGCCATAGTTTCCTCTCAGGTCGAGGATATACCCGGTATAGTCAGATTGACTCAGTTTACCCAGTCGTTTCTGAAGTTCCCAGGGAGTAACCGAGGAAAACCGGTTGACCTCGATAACGGCCACCTGTTTCCCGGGGATTTCCCGGAACTCCACCGCCGGTATCCGGATTAACTCTCTCGTCAACTTTACCGATCTATCTTCTCCCTCAGGAGACCTGACCGTAATCGTAAGGCTAGTCCCTTCATCTCCCTCCAAACGACCCGTAACCTCCTCCTGGGTCAGTCCGCTCAGGGGTTTTCCATCGGCCTTGAGGAGGACGTATCCGGCCCCGATTCCAGCCCCATACGCCGGGGACCCCGAGATCGCCTCCAGCACTTCCACTCGATCCTCCTCCACGGATAGTCTGATTCCTATCCCCACGTACTCCCCTTCCTGTCTGTCTCTAAAATCACGGTATCCCTCTTCCGTGAACAACCGGTTGTATTCGTCCGGTAACTGCTCCAGCATCCCCTCGATCGCCCCGCGTACCAGCTCGTCCCGGTCTATCACGCCCGGGTCGTAGTAGCGGTCCACGATGATCTCGTACGCTTCGACCAGCGGCTTCAGTTCCTCCTTCACTGCCCCTTTTTCCTGGCTTACCACAGGGGGTGCAAGGACGTACAGGATAAGGGCGACAGCAAAGACCAGTTTAAAGTGGGCTATCCCCGTCCGCTTCATATACATACCTCCAAAACTACTTAACCTCACCAAAATAGTAGCAAACTTTTTTCCTTCATCCAATATATCGTCGCCGCCTCCGTCGTCGTTGCCCTCATCGGATATCTTTTCGCCCAACTCTGGAAATGAGGCTTCGCCACCAGTTCCCCTCAACTTAGTCGCGAAGGAGTTAAATACCACCACAATTTAGGACGTTGTCAGTAGAGGGGAAGCTGGTTTATTATTTGACTGATGGTAAATATCGACCCGTTAGACCAATAACAGGACCGGTGGTTAACCAATGGGCGAGCTCGAAGAAATTGCTGAAGGATTGGAAAACGTGATCATGGGATACGAGGCGGAAGAACCAAAGGATGAGGCCAGGAGGAGATTTACTTACTCGTTCAACAGTGACCTCGACCGTGCGGAGGCGTTGCGCGAGGACCTCCTGGAGAGGTACGAGGGAAGCGATCTCACGTCCGAAACGGGACTTGAGGTAGTAAACTCGGAATACGGCGCATTCCTCCACGGCGAGGAGGTAGTCGACAAAAAGTTCGTCAAACCGGAGCCATCGGCGCGCGACCTCCTGTCCGACCTGAAACTCATATACGGAATCGGGGAGGTGCGGGAACGAGAGCTAAAGGATAATGGTTACGAGGCGGTTGACGACCTAATCGACCACCCCCGCTGGGGCAAGAGGGCCTCGTCCCTGTTGAATGAAATAGGGAATGGCGACCCGGTTAGGACCTACGACCTCCTTTCCAGGTGGAAGCCCTCCTCCCACCCGGATTTTCTTCAATTCTCCGGGCTATTTAGAGAAGAAGACTTCGCCTTCGTCGACATCGAAACCATGGGCCTCTCGAACCAGCCTATATTCCTACTCGGACTGGCCCACCCCGACGGCGGGGAGGCCAGGGTCCACCAATTTCTCGCACGGGACCCCAGTCAGGAAGTCGCTGCCCTGAACGCGTTTACGGACTACATGGACGAACGTCGCCTAGTCCTTACCTACAACGGGCTCCGTTTCGATGCCCCCTACATAGAGAGAAGGCTCGCCTATTACGGAATAAACTGGAGGTTCACTCAGCCCCACATAGACCTCTTTCGCTTCGCCAGAAATACTGTCTGTCAGTGTACGCGAAACTGCAAACTGGGCACGGTGGAGAGTTCGGTCCTGGGGGTTGACCGTGACCTCGACGTCCCCAGCAGCCAGGTCCCCGACTTCTATCGGACCTTTATCGACACCGGTAACCCCGGCCCCGTCCTCCCGGTCCTCTCCCACCACCGCCAGGACATGTTGAGCCTCTTCGACCTCTATAGGGTGTTGGCCGAGGTAAGCTCAGATGGAGATTGAGAGGGTAATCGAGGGGGTCAAAGACGAGGACTGGTACGGCGGACAGATCGAACACCTTGAACTGATCCCGGAGAGAAGCGCGGAGTACGGCAAGCCCGATCTGGATGAGACTGTGGAAAATTATCTGGAGGAGGAAGGTCTGAGGCTCTTCTCTCATCAGGCGGAGGCGATAGACATAATCAAAGGGGGAGAGGACGTTATCATAACCACCCCTACAGCCTCCGGCAAGACCCTGGCGTTCAACATACCGATCTTCGAACGGATGATGAAGGACCCGGAAAGCAGAGCCCTCTACATCTATCCCACCAAGGCCCTGTCTCAGGACCAGCTGGAGAAGATAAAGAACATGGAAGAGGGTCTGGGCCTGGACCTCGACCCCGCAGTATACGACGGGGACACCCCGCGGAGCAGGAGGCCAAGAATCCGAGACCAGTCGAGAATTATCATCAGCAACCCCTACGGACTGCACCAGTACCTCGAATGGCACCACAAGTGGCGGAAGTTCTTCAGGGATTTGGACTACGTCGTCCTGGACGAGGTCCACAGCTTTCGCGGTGTCTTCGGTTCCAACGTGGCGATGCTGATCAGGAGGCTAAGGCGGGTGTTCGACTTTTACGGTTCCGACCCCCGCTTCATACTATCCTCGGCCACCATCGCAAACCCGACCGACCACGCCAAAAATCTCGTAGGCAAGGAATTCAGGTTAGTTTCCCGGGACACTTCCTTCCGCGGAAGGAAAAACTTCATCTTCTGGAACCCGCTGAACTACCCCGACCTGTCTATCCACAGCCAAACGAGCAGAATCGTCTCCCACCTCGTGGACCAGGGACTGCAGACGTTATGTTTTACTCAGTCGCGGCGGATGGCGGAACTCATAGCCGAGTGGAGCAGCGGTTTCAGCGAAGACGAGGTCCTGGCTTACAGGGCGGGTTACAGGCCCATTGAACGGAGAAAGGTTGAGAAGGGGCTAAGGGACGGCGAGATACGAGGGGTAGCTGCCACGAACGCCCTGGAGGTCGGCGTGGACATTGGCGGACTCGACGCGGTTATACTCTCAGGGTATCCCGGTACAATAACTTCCAGCTGGCAGCAGGCGGGGCGGGCGGGCAGAGGGAGAAACGATTCCCTCGTCATCCTCCTGGGCTTTGAGAACCCCCTCGACCAGTTCTTCATGAAACACCCCCGTGAGTTCTTCGATCGCGAGCACGAACACGCGGTCCTCGACCTGGAAAACCCAAAGATAACCGCAGGACACCTGGCGTGCGCCGCCACGGAACTACCTATAAGTAAAGGCGAGGATCTCGGGAGGAATTACCCCGAGGAGATCGCCTCCCTGGAAGAAGGGGGATTTCTCCGGGAGACCCCCAACGGGTGGATCTTCACGGGAACGTTCCGGGCGAGCGGCGTCGTGGAACTAGACAACATAAGCAAGGATACCGTCAAGATAATCCATAACGGGGAACTCCTGGAGACCATGGACCTGTCGCAGGCATACAGGGAGG